>NZ_JALKIL010000007.1 GCF_023051105.1 Anaerobiospirillum sp. NML120449
GCAAATAGGCGGTAGCTGAAGCTACATTACAGGTCAATCCTGTAGACTTTTTGAAGAAAAATTTTTTTTTCATGGTTCAAAAGGTCCAATGGAATGTGCGTCCTCCAAAACATTGTCCGACTATATGCTTTTAATTAATCATAAAACAGCAGCGACTGACACTATCTGAAAGGGCCTGTGCTTAACTGCCCCATGCTGCCCCAGGCTGAGCTGAGTTGAACAGGCTCATAATGGTGCCAGGCTGAGCACAGCTAAGCTGTGAATGGCTGCTATTTGCTTAACATGGTCATTATGGGGCTGAGCTGAAATGATTATGAGAACCTTCGGTATCGAATGCATACCAGAGGAATGATCAGGCGCCCTAATGACAGCTGATACATATGTCAGGTGAACTCAGGTGCCGGGTCAGTAACAGACCTTCTCCAGAGTTTTTCCTGCATTTTTCAGGTCTGATATCAGTTTGTCTGTATTACCAGGACGATACACCTTGCCTCCTGTTATGTCAGCAACACACCTGGCATCAGGAGCATCCTCTCCAATGAGGATCACGTGAATTTTGAGCTTTGGTCTGGTTTTATGAAGCTTTCTGGCTACTTCGCAAATATCCTGATCTTCAGTTCCTTTACAGGTGTCTACGCCATCAGAAATAAGAATACCTGTACTCTCAACATCCTTTGGAGCTGAATTGACCATGCCGGTCAGTCCGCTGATAAGGGGAGTTAGAACCTCTATGGGCAGCATGCCCCTAACATTTATTGGACTGGTCTGAGCAATAGCCTGCTTGAGTCTGGCGCGCTCGGAACCACTGAAGATGCCATAGTCTCGTGCCAGAGGACAGCCCTGTATGCCAAACAGACGGACAGGAACGTTTTTATCGACCTTGTCTACCAGAGCATTGGCTGCCTCTATGGCAGCAGTTATTCGCATGGTGCCATCATTGAGCGGCTTAATCATTGAGCCTGAACCATCAGTAGCAATAAGCAGGTGTGGAACTTTTCCCTGTCTGATAATGGTCTCGCATTTCTGCAGCGGCTTTCCATTAAAGGTGGCAGCTGTTGCAGGGGATTTTTTCTGATCCTTGATGTTATTTTTCTCAGTTTTCTCTGCAGCAGCAATCAGCCCCTGTGTACTGGTGAGCAATTTTTCTATCTCATCGCGCTTTTGCAGATCATTGTCCAGTTTTGCCAGCTGGGCATCCAGGTTATTTAGTCGACTGTCCTCCTGGGCAAAAGCAATCATTGCTTCTGTCTTTTCCAGCATGTCATTGATCTTTAACAGAACGGCCTCATCATGGGCAAGCTGCTGCTCAAGCGCGGCAAGCTCATCAACCGGAGACAGGGCATTATCCTCATAAAAAGGCCATGGCCAGAAAAGCCAGAAATAAATGCCCAGAGCTATTAAAAGCAGTAGCAGTCCTGTAAGAGCAGCAATCAGACATCCGCTGAGACCACCTGCTGCAGCGCCGGCCGCCACTGCAGTGCCTGCAGCTGCAGGGGCAGCTGCAGGTGCTGGTGTTACTGGCTCAGATGGTGCAGTCTGATGCACGGCTGCAGCGGCTGCCACGGCTGCGGCAGCAGCTGCCTGTAACTCACGAGCCGCCCCAAGCATGGACGAGTAATAACTGCTTTCCATTGCCGGAACTATTACCGGGTAACGGTCATCAATAACAGCTACATGCTGAGGATATTTGAGCAGCAGACGCAGTAAATCAATGCTGGAGAGGACCTGATCATTTTGCGGCAGTACAGACTCACTTCCCTCAGGATAATGACTGTTGAGAGCTGCTGTAAGGGCCTCCTTCTGAGCTGCATAGTGTGCAGCTGCATCCTTTTGCGCCTCAGAAAACTGAGGCTGGCCATTTACTGAAAAGACAGTACTTATACTGCCTGAGTAAACAGTAGAAAAATTGAATTTAGTGCCATCAGCCTCAGCAAGGGCAATGAGATTACGGGCATTATCAGGTGCATTGATGGTGTCGAGCAGTGATGACATGCCCATGACGGCATCAATCGTCTGAGGGGCCAGAGCCTCTCTGTCAAGGCGCATAAAACGTAACATCTGACTGTCCTTAAGGCTTAAGCTGCTGCTAAAACAGGGGCTGCAAGTGCATTGATACTGTTATACCGGCCCCTGCTCCAAAGCATCTGGTCATGGTACTGCCTGTTACCGGCAATGCCTGGGCATGCTGACTGTAGCGGTCAATGCCATGGCACTGCCTGTGCCTGCTACTTGTTGCGGGCAATACCAAGACACTGCTTGAGCCAGCGCTTCTTGTTTTCCTCAAGATCGCGGCTGCCATTGCGGTACTTTTGAGCATCAGTTTCAAACTGGGCAATGTAACGGTGGAGTTCACCGTTGTTTCTGCCCATGGCCTGCTGAGCGTTCTTGAGCTGAGCCTTGATGAACTTGTGATCGAAGGTATCGTTGGTGTCAGTCAGGTGATCGGCATAGTAAGAGAGCAGATAGTCAACGGTCACTCGGGCTATGGCTACATTCTGCTCGGCCTTGCTAAGCTGCTCGGCATTGCGCTTGAGACACTTGCTGTCATCATCCTTGCAGGGAATGCTCTTTTGGGTGCGGGTAAGAATGGACAGAACATTGTCCTTGAGCTCACGCTCAACCTCGGCCTTGGCAATGCTGCTGCAAAGGTATCCGCCCAGACGCATACTGGAGATAATGGCGCGGTCACGCATTTCGTCACGACGGGCATTGGACTCAATCATATTGGCGCGCAGCTTGTTGAGGTTCTGATTCATGGTCAGAATATACTGCCCCATGTTCTTGAGTTCATTACGGGCAGTGTCAGCCTCGCTCTTTTGAGCGGCCAGCTCTTTTTTGAGCTGCTCGTTTTCAGCCTTGACTGCATCGGATCCGGCTTTAGCTGAAGACTTTGCTGTCTCAGCCTTCTTGCGGGCCTCTTCAGCCTGAGCAATAGCTTTCTTGCTTTCGGCCTCGGCACGGGCCTGAGCTGCCTTGTGCTGGGCAAGGATCTTGTCGAGCTCACCCAGAGTATTAACACTGCCACCACCCTTGGTATCTGCAAGATCATCTGTACCAAGTTTGGCTACCTGAGCATTGAGGTCACGAACTTCATTAATGGAAGTGGTAAAAGGTAATGACAGCACCATGCGCAGACCCATGTCACGACCCTGCGTTTCTTTACCTTTTGTAAAGTAAGCGCGCTCTGATCGGTAGGCTGTAATCATCTCATCAGGACCACTTAACACACTGCCGCCGCGTACTGTAAAGCCGCCTGACTGACCGTGAAGACGTCCGGTACGGGTAGCATGGAAAGGATCTAGCATCATCTCTGAGACATTGCCCAGTATGTCGTAAAAGCCCAGAGGATTTGGCTCCTTAAGACCAATTACACGCACCTTGCCATCTGACGAACTTCCCTGGCCCTTAAACCAGGCATAGTCGGCAATAGTCTTGCCATCAGCAAAGGGAAAGACGTCAGCACTGAACTCAGATGAGGACACATTCATGCCGCCACGGGCTGCAAACTCCCACTCACTGTCAGTAGGAAGGCGGGCAAAGGCAGGAACGCTGTCAGAGCTCTTTGGTGCGCTGGAGGCGCCCTCACCAGAGAGGAATAGAGAATAGGAACGGGTCAGATTGACAGCATCAAACCAGGACAGACCAGTCTTTGGGGTACGGTCCTTGACTGTGAATTTTGCTGTCGGGCATTTGCCTTTTCCACCATCCCAGGAGCTGAGCACCTTGTACTGAGCCTCAGTAAGCTCGTATTTGGCCATCAGATAGTAATAGCCGTCCTTATCATGGAAGGCGCCCTGGATATAGCGGCCGTTAGGGGACTGAGAGAGCATGGAATCAGAATTGTTACTGCCTGCTGAAAAGCCCTTGTCATCCAGCTTCTTGTCATTGCTGGTATAAACCTTTTTAAATACCATGGATCCGCCGCATGGCATGGCAACGGTCACATCATCAGGTGCCGGTTTTGGATTCCATGTCTGATCAGCTTTGGCGGCATGTGCAGGCGAAGTCATGGCAGCAACGCCCATAACGCCAATGCCCAGCAGCGCACCAAGCAGCATCATTGTGCCTCGGTGTCTGAAGCTGTTATACCCCTGCGCGGTCAGAGCACAGGCCTGTGACAGTAAGGACTTTTGCATAATGATTTTCTCCGGGGAAAGAAAGCAGGTCACTGTAGCTGCGTTCATGAAATACCATAATTCAGAAGAGCTGGCAGAAAACTGTTTTGAAAAAGGTCAGAGCTCATGACCGGTAAAGCATGTGCACCATAGGACAGAGTTAACAGTGCCATAACCACGGTCAATGTTAACAGCGGAAACCTGGGATAACCGTGGCAAGTGTGATTTTGTGCACAGCATGCCCCAACAGGCAGCAACATTTTTTCCGGGACAGTGCTTTTTCTTATATTTAAGGCCTGTCAGGCAAGCCTGACAGGCCTTGATTCACAAATAAAGCCAGACATCCTGAAAACAGAAATAAGGCCTCATGCAGTGAGATCGGCCTCGCTCAGATAGATCAGGCCTCACGCAGAATGTCTGCTATCTGAACCTTAAGGAAGACATAATGGGTGGAAAGCAGAGCTATTGCTGAGGCAATACCTACTGTTGCCCCCAGGAACGATACTATGTGCAGTGTGGTCAGACGGCTGATGACAGGTCCCATCATGAGGTTGTGGAAGTAGTCATTGAAGATGCCCGAGCCAATGCTGTAAAGGAAATAGGCAAGGACAAAGCCCACCAGGGAAATAATGACAGCCTCTATGGTGGCAAGCAGATAGATATCTGATCTGGTCTGGCCCATCAGTCTTAAGAGCACCAGATTGCGACGGCGGGCCTTGAGTGAGCTGAAAATCAGTCCGCCCAGAGCAATGGCGCCACCAGTAACGGAAACCAGCGCAACCACACCAAAAACAAAGTTGAGCACCCTGCTGATGGCATTGACGTTCTCAATCTCACGAATCTTGGAGGTGACATTAAGATGGCGCTCGACAAGTGAATAATACAGTGGTGTTACAGCAGCCAGATCCCGGGCATAAAGACGGAATTTTGCGTAGATACGGTCTTTTTCGCGCACATAATTGCCGTCAGTAAGCAAAGCCGGATCATAGCCGTTGCGGTAATCATCAATGGCGTTGACCACATCAAGGTTAACCATGATGCTGTCCTTGTCGACAAAGCGCTGTTTGATAATGCCTTTGACGGTAAGTTCAATACGGGCACTCTGACGCATGCCCTCACGGGTACGGGAAATTACAGCTGTTATGGTATCGCCAGGCTTGAGGTTACGCTGAAGGGCAAAACTCTCGTTAATGAAAGTCTCATGATCTGCAAGAGCATCACTGTCTGAGCTGTAGGCAATATCAGATCCCAGCACTACAGGATCGCCCGGGCTGGTAGGAATAACCTCGGCTCTTTTGACACCGCCAGGGAATTTGATATCCACCAGGGCATTGAGTGCTGTGACCTCAGGAATAATGTAGCCCACATTTGGATTACTCTTGAGCTTGTTAAAAAAGGCACTGTCGAGACGATAGGAAGTATCGAGAGTCAGAGAAAGCACCTTGGGATCATTCATGAGATTTTCCCTGAGCTCTTCGAGAATGCCGTAACGCAGGGAAAAGAGCAGCAGCAGTGGCGCAATAATACTGGCTATGGCCGCAACCTGACAGATGCTCATGATGCGGTCCCAGGTAAGTTCCCTGTATGCAAGCTTAAATAACATCAGACTCTTCCCCCTGTCTGCTGACTCTGACTTTCAGACAGATCCGATCTGTCGCTGTCTGCCATACCGCCACCTGGTCTGCTTTGCAGAGGATCGACCATTGCCTCTCCATCAGGTCCGCCCACACCGGCAGGCCCGGCATAAGCACTGATATCTGCGGTTAAATCAGCGCCAGCCATGGCCGTGCCTGACTGGGCTGCAATGGCGCTGACAGCGGCCTGCCCGGTAATATGGGTAGAGGCTGTTCTGCCCCTGTAGTCACTGCCAGGAAGATGCACCGCTCCTGTATAAAGATTAGCTCCAGCCTCAGTCAGTGAAGCTCCATAGACGTTATGACCATCCTGACTGTTGCTCTGCCTTTTAAGGCGTGCCTGAAGATTTTCAAGCGATGTGGTGTAATGGGTCACACGGTCGTTTATCTTCCTGCGACCGCCAAAGCCATGAACAGCAGCATCACCTGCTCTGAACAGATCATCATCAGCCTTTCCATGGCTGCCTGCAGCTGAGCTGTAGTTGAACTGATCATAAGATCCGCCATAGCCGCGATAAAGCTCATCGGCCACATCACCGGCCCTGCTGCTGTCTCCTGCTGCTCTTATCTCATGGAAGCCCTGCTCATCACTCTTGTAGACAGTATTGCGCATATCCTCATCGACATCGCCTCCATCACCACCGTGAACTTTCTGACTTAAATTGCTGGCGGCCGGAAAATCAATGGCATGTCCTGACATAAAACGGCCATCACCATCAGGGATGCGCTGCCTGTCGCCACTGTCAGATGCTGCAACAAAGACCGAATGTTCTTTATATGAAGCATTCTTGTCGTAGATGTAGCGACGGTAACGGGATGCAGCCCCAATGTCGTGGGTAACCAGCAGCACTGAAATACGTGCTTCCTGGGAAATCTCATCTATGGAGCGGAAGAGACTTGCTGCTGTATCAGGGTCAAGAGATGAGGTAGGTTCATCAATGAGCAGCAGACGTGGTTTGTGAGCAATGGAGCGGAGAAAGAGGGCGCGCTGACGCTGACCAATTGAGAGCTGATCAGGGCGCCTGTCAAGATGTTCGGCAAGTCCAAGACGCTCTATATGAGGCTCAAGAGAGCGCATAAAGTTGGCACACTGCTCATTACCGGACTCATTGCTTATCTTCAGAGTACGACTGTAGCGATCATCACCCTTGATGTAAGGAATACGGCTTTCTTTGCGCACGGCTTCAGGAACGGTACCAGTGCGGGCATTTATCTGATCATGAGGGTTACTGAGCTGAATGTATGTTCCTGAGCGGGCATTGGCTCCGTCAAGAACGCTGCACTCATCATTAAGTGTATCCAGCCATGAGTGATCCTCAGAGGCCTTCTCTGCAGTGGCCTCGCGGGCTGCACGCCTTGCTGCAGCGCGCTCCTCAGCTTCCTGCAGGGCCACTGTAGTATTCGGTACCGGCTTTGAGACCTGCTTGTTTTTGAAAACCGGGGTTATTTTCTTTCTGAGCGCCAGGTGAATTTGCAGAACGAGATTTTCCCTGATTGTAAGATAAGGCAAAAGGCCGCCTGTCTGAGGCATAATGCCCACCTCAGAAATACGCAAAGCCTCTGAATCGCCATTGCTGAGCATATCGACCTCAATATCATCAAGCACAAACTGCTCAACTGACAAAGCCGGAGTCAGAAGGCCAATGGCCTCCATCAAAGTTGACTTGCCTGAACCCGAGATGCCACAAAGAGCAACGCACTCTCCATCATCGATGAAAAGCTCTGGCAGAGTGACGTTAAAGGAGCCCCTGACAACTTTCAGGTTTTTAATCTCAAGCATGACGCTTTTCCTGTGATTAAGTTATTAACCCATCATCTGCACAGCCCTGTCTGGCCTTATGCAGTCCTTATGTGTGATTAACCGGCCACCACCGCCCCTTAGCCGCAGCAGCTGCAGCCTGCTGTGCAGCATGCCGTGCTGCCCCTGTTTTCAGGGCCGTGCCTGATCCGGGGCATGGGCCGGACCTCAGGCTCACCTGAGCATGTGTGACTATCCTGGCCGGTATCCTGAATATGTCCTGAATTAAGTCTGACTGTAATTTGTATGAATGTATGATAGCGCAAGTGTATCAGCCTAAAAACAGATTATTCCTGGCATTTTGTCCTGCTGCTCACAATGTGAAAAAATTGAGCACAGATGCGCAATAAAAGCTGTTTTTCAACAGTTTTTTCCTCATTAATGCGCCATTTTCAGCGTTTTATTCAGTCATGATTCCCCTGCTCCTGAGCTGGAAGCGCAAAGAGCCATATCAAGGTAAAGGCAGGACAGAACTGCCATCTTTGGACCAGCAGGAAAGCAGGGCCTTATGGCTGTGACTGCGACCTGAAAACGCATCTGGCAAAGCCGGGATTAAAAACCATACCCCCATCAATCAGCAGGGCCTGACAGAAAAATCTGTCAGGCCCTTGATTTTATGCGCCGGGCTGCTCCCGTCACGCAGTACTGTTAAGGCAGAGCCTCCAGAGGGATAGGGTAAACTTCCTCTGAGCTGTCAGCATCTTCGTTAAGGCGGATAAAGCGGTCGTTATCGCCAGCACAGTGCTGAATATACTTCAGAGAGTTTTCCAGGGCGCGTACGCGCTCTTCCTGCTCCTGAGAGCCCATATTGTTCCAGTCCTCAACATTCATTGAGGCAATGGTGGACTTGTAAGGGAGCTCATCGAGCAGCTCACCCATAATGCCCATTTCACCAATGGAGGAGCTCTTTGACAGCTGTGAAGGATCGCGGCCCATCTGAGCTGCCAGAGCCTGCAGCTGAGTAAACATGTCCTCACTGGAGAGCTGACCTGCAATACCGGCCTGTAGTACGCCATTTACAAGATTGTAAAGGTCGCTGAGCTGATTGCGGTTCACCAGAACTACCGGAGCACATACCTGCTTGTTATGGTCATCAACATCACGGTCATACATCCAGCCCTTTAAGAACTCAGGACTCTCAGTACCCTTGACGCGGCCAAGGTAGGCAAGCTGCATGGCCAGACCGAGCTTGCGGCTGTCCTCCTGCAGAGCCTCATTCTGCTCCTTGGTAGCCTCCTCAGGAGCCGGCTCTGCAGGCTGCTCTTCAGTTGCAGAAAGTGATGAACCGGCGGCCATCATACCCTGAGTTGCCAGCTGCACCTGATTGGTAAGAGAGCGGGACAGAGTATCAACCATGGAGCCAAATGACTCTACTGATCCTGCGTTGACTGGATAGTACAGTGGCTTGTTAAGTACCTGATTAAAGCTCAGATCCTCATACTGCTCACGAGCCTTCTTGTGGGTCTTCTTACCGGAGCTGGTCAGCAGGTGCATGGTATAGATAGCAGCACCGTAATGATCAGCCTCCATTCGTAAGGCGGCGGCATCAAGACCGGTGGAGCTTTCACGATCGGATCCGCCAATAGCACCGGCATCAGTGATCAGAACTATATAGCGGCCGCCATAATCATTCCAGTTCACTTCCTTAAGAGCAAGGTCGATACCGGCATAGGCATCTTCATCAAACTGAGAGGAAGAAACCTTTGCCTGATCGAGGCTGGCTACCTTCTTGTTGAATTCTTCGGCAGTTGAGGCCTCACCAGGACGCAGATATACCTTTGAGGTGTACTCAAGGCCAGGCACCTTACGGGTATCAGCACGGAAAGAGACCAGACCGAAATGAACGCTGTCGTTAAGGCCTGCCGACTCAATGCTCTTGTAAATGCTGTTGACAGCCTTCTTGGTACGCTCAATATATGGACGCATTGAGATGGAGGAGTCAATAACAAAGACTACGGCTGACTTGAAACTTACAATGGTTGGGTCGCCCGCCTGAGCGGCCGGATCAGCTCCGGCTGCCGGCGACTTATCCGCGCCTGCTGCAGCCGTCTTGGTACCAGCATCAGCAGCTGTGCCGCTGCCAGCAGCAGCTCCCTGGGAACCGGCACTGCCGGCAGTTGAGCTGCCTGCAGTTTCTGCAGTTGTTGCACTTGCAGCATTAGCTGCCTCTTTGGCAGTAATGGAAGCAATCTCGTGCTTGTACACAAGCGAGCCATCCGGATACATGCTCTCAACACTGTTGAGAATAGGCAGCAGATAGAATTTCTGCTGATAGTCAACATATTCCTCAGGCTCAATGGATATCACATTATCGGCTGTTTTGGTCTTGGCTACCTGATCGTAAAGTTTCTTATAACGGGAAGCACCGTCCTCATTGTCGATAATCTGATCAAGGGCAGTTTCCTGCTCAAAAATAAGAGCACGATTACGGTTGGCCGGATTGGTAAACATCAGGGCCAGCTGCATCTTCCATGGTACGGCGCAGTCCTTTTTCATAAAACCTGAAACGGTACCAATAGAATCTGAGCCTACCTCATACATATTGCCCTGCTCGCCATAAACATAGTACTGGCTAAGGGCCGGTACAGTGCGGCCGGCATCAGAGGCATCGGCCTTTTCGTGCAGCAGACAGGCTGGTGTGGACAGCACACGCTGATATAAAGTGGTTTTGCCTTCCATCAGTAAAGGCTTGCGATCAGTGCTCTGAGCAGCTGCAGCCTGACCTGAGGTCACAGCCATAGCAACTGCCATGGCAAGTGCAGTCAAAGCACCGGCCTTGCGGCCAGGTGAAAAAAAGCTGTTAAACACAGTGTTATTCCTCAAAATAGTGCTGCGTTCCTGAGCAGCGCCCGTCATCAACATACTTTATAAAGTAATCTGGTCAGCAGTATGACCGTATGCCTATAAGGATATGGATATGGATACGTGCCTTGAGTTTCAGCACGTGCCTCAATGACCAGCTGCACCTGTAATAAATGCTTTATAAAGTAATAAGGTTCACATTACCGCCATATGACAGTATGCGCTTATCTTTAAAAGTTCGCAGCTCCTGCTGTGGCAGCGCCTGCTTTGACAGAGCCACAGTGGCAGCGCCCGCACACAGTTACGGCATGGCATCAGATGCCATGCCATGACATTAATCAGACTCACAGTCAAATTCATCTGGAGAGTCACTGTCAGAGTCAGTTGCTGAGTAACTCCCTGATCAGGAGCCTTATGAACCTTTTTGTCGCCGTCCTGTTACTGGACGTCTCACCGTCAGATTACTCTGCTGTCCATAAGATTCATCACAAACAGAGCAGCTCCGGCAAGCAGACCGATGACGCAGATAATACCTACTACCAGCATGATTCTGCTGCCCCTGATGCGCCTGCGCTCCAGCGCAGCCTCATCAAAGACATGGGCATGAGCTGCATGTTCATTTTCACGAGCATGCTGCCCCTGTCCAGACTCATCGTTTCCTGACTGATAATCCTCAGCCATTGCCTGAGGGGCCAGTGAAGGCTCCCTTTTGACAGTGGTGAAATAAGTGGTGCTGGCCTCGGGCATACCGCCCTCGGCCTGACGGGCGGTCAGCACAAAACGGAGAATGTAATTATTCCTGCCTCTGATCTTGAGCAGATATTCACCGCTGCTGTCACTGTTAGCCATGGGATTAACCACGGAAGAGTCAACCTCAAACTCAAACTCGCGTATTCTCTTACGGGCGTTTTTGGCCACAATACGCAGGAAGTTGTCCTCGGCTGGTGACTCCCAGAACTCCAGCGGTCTTTCGTGACGATCCATGACCAGAATATCAAGACCGTCCCTGTAGTCATCGATAGCCGAATCAGGGTCGAAATTCTCAATGACTATTTTGCCCCTGCCCGGACCAAGATGTTTGTAACGGGCAGTTGAATCAACTACAGGCATATGATTTCAAATCTCCAATGTACTGTACTGCTAAGGAACAACAGTTTAGCCTGTTACTGGGCAATCTGCTCAAGAACTTTCTGAGCGGCCTCAGGATTGAAGCTCTTGTTGTCCTTAACGCGCTGAGCCCAGTACTGGTGATCAGAGTCGTTCTTGTTAATGCACTCGTTGCTGTACTGACTGGAAGGATCAGCATAAACAGAATAGATGTAGGCATAATTACCACCATCATCTGCTCGACCCTTAGTACGCAGAAGACGCAGCACAATCTCACAGCGCCCGTTCTTCATGGACTGAGCCAGCAGGCTTTGCAGATCGGCATCAGCAGGTTTGCTGCTCAGACATCCGGAGATAATCTCACTGTCAGTGCGACCGGCCTCGCCAAGGTCACAAGGCCTGTACTCAGGTTTGGCATTAAGCATGCTCAGAAGGAACCAGCCACCAGCACCCAGTACTGCAATACCGGCTATGGCAGCAGCAGTGATCATGGCTATCCTGCTGCTTCCACCTGATGCCGCTGCAGGAGTCGCAGCTGCGGCTGCAGCTGCAGCAGGAGCTGCTGGACGCTCAAAAGTTGGTGCTGGAGCTCCAGCAGGTGCAGGAGATACTGGCGATGCTGCCGTAACTGGAGCCTCAGCCTCTGGTGGCTGAGCTGCTGCACCTGCCGATGCAGGATCAGGTTCTGAGGCCTGGGTTGGCTGCTTAGGAATAAACTCTTCATCCTTTTCAGGAGGAACTGATGAGCTGGCCGTAACACAGCGATCATGGCTGCCGTTGGCTACGCCAAATTCATAAACAAACTGCTTATCAGCACCGCTTGGGTAATCCTTGCCCTTGATACGAAGGACAAACTCTTCAGAGACTGCCCATGCCATGGGATCGATAACATCCTTCTCAAGATTAATGGTCAGAGAGCGGCGTTTCTGATGAAGGCGTTCTATTGGAATGAAGATAAAGCCATCATTCTTATCAATATTGCCCTCATCTGGCCAGTATTTGAGCGGCTTTTCGCCTGATGCAGTCTTGCTCAGGATCTTGATATTAATGCCAATTTTGGGCTCCTTGGCATTGCGCAGCAGAATGAATCCCTCTACAGTGACCTCACCCTTGCCCGGAGCTACATATTTGTAGCTTCCAACAGACTGGATATCTAAATCGGACATTTATGCACACCTCTCCATGGTGCTGAGAATTCTGCACAGCAGCCTATTCTCCTCAGATGAGAACTGATACTTGCTTTCTGAATGAATATTGACATTACACATCATATAGGTAAGTACCGAGACAAAATCACTGATCAGTCTGAACTCGTAATTGCCTGTGCTCTCTTTTGTCAGTACCGGCAGAGGCCAGTTTTCGTCAACTGCGACCTGCTGGCAGAACACATCGTGTTCATTCTTGTAGCTTTCACTGCTGACATGATTTTGATAAAGAACATAGCTGTTGACCGGACCATTATCTCTGCCCAGGATGCCGGATCTGTCTGCCTGAGCAGCAGCAAATTTTGCCAGCTCCTGACGTTCCATGGCCTTGGACTTGCCCAGATTCGGAGCCACCTTTGATGTATAGCGCTCCTTCTCCTCATCATCAGGCAGCATATTGGTACCCAGATAGAGATTGAAGTCACTGAGAATTGAGCTCATGACATTGCTCATCAAACGCATATCGACATCACCTTTATAGGCTGAGTTTTCAGCGTCCTTGAGCTTCTCGTACATATAGTATCTGATACGTACCTGCTGAGAGTTAAAAGCCTTGCCTATCTCATTGAAGATGCTGTTGAAGAGCGCAAAGACATCGTTTCTGAACTCATCTACGGTCTTGAAACGCTTTTCAGTCTCATTCCAGCAGAAAGAGAATGCCTCGCGGTACTCATCCTCATAATCAGAGAACAGCTGGAGCTCACGCTTCTCATAATTATCGCAAATGAGGTAGACCAGATTGGCCAGACGCTGATTGCCCTTGCGGCACAGACTGTTGAGATTTTCAAGATAGGCACGGCTGACAGCCTGAATAAAGCCGTCTACCCTGGATCCGGTACCGTTCAATTTGCGGTAGCACTTCTCAATGGTGTCAGAGTCGAGCTCAAGCAGTGAACGCATAGGGCCAAAGCAAGGGTAAATTAGATTGCACTGCATCAGTCCCAGAGCTACCTTGCGGCTTTCGACAGCGGCTTTCTCCAGAGCTTCGGCACCCTCGCGGCGGGCAAAGAGAGACAGACGGGAAATGACACTCTGCAGATCGGACTTTACGCCATCAGCTCTCAGCTCAGTACGCTTCTTCTGATCAAGAGCATTGCTCTTGATGGAGTCGGCAATTAAGGAGGCACCACCATTGTTCACGGCAAGGAAGTTCTCTACAACTGTGTCAATCTTGTCAGGGCCAATGGCATTTATAAAGTCAGGGCACTCAAGAATGCTTTTCTTGATCTTATCGATCTTGTCTACATCGTTATCAATAATCTTAAGTTCGGTCCTACCATCATCGGCATACTCAAACCAGGCATTGGATTCCTTGCCCAGACGCGGCTTACGTACCAGGAATACGCGGTTGAAGCACTTGCCTGAATCCCAGTTAAGGAACCAGCTGCTCATCTTAAGGAAGTCCAGAGTCTTGCTGGTGGCATTAGTGATGTTAACAGGTATTCCGTTTCTGATATTGTTAAACTGGGTTATGAGATAGTTATCAAATCTGGTACAGGCTACAGTCAGAGGATTGTAGTTGAAGTTGTGGCGCAGCTCGGCTGTTGCACCTACATTATTGGCTACCCAGCTGTTCATGATAGTGTTTAGCTCGTTTACATTCGGCTGGTTGCTAGCGGGAATACACAGCAGCAGCTGATCCATTTCCCTGTTCTTGGAGTAACGGTCAAACAGATAGGCTACCTTGCCACGAACTAAAAACTGAAAAGCAACCTCGGCACCTGAGTGATCAGCTGAATCGTAATCCTGTATAAGTGGACGGCAATCGTCTTCGATTTTCTTGAGAGTAGCTTCCAGACGGCTTCTGGCGCCAGGCAGATCCAGGATATCAAAGGCATCTAGCTTACTGCTGCCCTCAAGAATGAATACCATCTCATAGGACAGAGTGCCCAGCAGGTAAGTGTTTACTGAAACTTCCTTTGCTACCTCGCGGTCATCGTTACTGTCATCGGCAACGCCCTTGCGCGGGGCTGCCAGAGCACAGGTCAGAGGCTCGGCTGTCTTGAAGATCATGTTTATCTTGGTGACATCAATAATGGTGCCGTCAGAGCGCTGATCCCATTCACCCTCTTCGTTCTTGACTATGCAGCTTTCACGCGGGGCATATACACTGGTGTGGCCCTCAAAGGTCAACAGGGTTGAAGCCAGCTTTCTGAAGGTTTCATTAAAGACTTCAGAGTTATTCCACAGAATACTCAGTGCCCTGATACGGCCCTCAAGATTCATAAATGGCAGCATGTCGCGCAGGAGCTCCCAGAAGTCCTGCATCTCATCCCATCCCTCAATCTTGCCGCCTGAGTTGTCCTTGACATAGTCAGCAAGATCAACCACATCATCAGGGCTGATGTAGTTAAACTCGGTATTGCCGTTTATGGTGACCTTACGGCCCCTGAGAACATCAAAGGAGTTGATGGCCGAAAGATTCATTACCATGCCGTCGGCGTCGCCAGTATCAAGCTCCTGGAGTGTTTCAGCCGGATAGCTGCGGAAAAGCTCACGGGCCTTCTGATCTACATAAGAGTTCAGAGCGTGCAGGTGCTTTACATAGATTGAGCGATCGGTAACAGGGCGGATTTCCGATGGTTTAAGGTCATTGTAGTAGGTGTTGAGCAGAATCATGGCCAGCTCTATTTCCTTAAATACCTTGAGCTTTACCGGAAAGTTTTTCGGGCAGTCGGACTTGCAACGGGTCAGTCTGGTTACCATGCCGGTAGCCTCTTTATCACCGCCAGGAGGATTGAGATGAGTAATGAAGTTGATTTCCATGTCATCCCAGTGGGTCAGCAGCTGGCCGTTCTCATCTGCGGCCATGGCGGAAATAAGATAGCTCTTGCCGGCCTGAGAAGGACCGAATACGGCTACAGTTGAGTTCGGTTTGATATTGAATGAATTGTTTTCTGCAGAATTGGCAGCACGTGCCAGATCAGCAATAAGCTGCGGAGCCATGTCGTTTAAATCAGGCTCCAGCCCCCTGTTACGGTCAAGCCATACTCCGGCCATTTGAGCAGCATAAGCTGCATTAATCAGTTCCTTTTGCATTATTCTTTATTCCTGCAAAGGCCCGCGCATCAGGGCGGGCCGGATGAAATTACAGCTTGTTTTCTGCGCCTGTACCTGTAACTGAGATGATTCCACTGTTCATAAAGAAATCAGGGGCACCGTCCTCAACTGTCCAGAGCATAAGCTTGAACAGCTCCTTATAAGAGCGACCGTTTGATTCAAGCTCCACAGAATCAATGTCAAAGGTATCAACATAATGAACCTGATCATTATCATCATCCTCATTAGGATCCTTATTAAGCATTCTGATGAAGTGCAGAGGGTATGGACTTTCCTCGCCACCAATACACTTGATGCTGGCGATCAGAGTTTCTCTGCCTGACTGCAGTTTTGGCTTGAGCTCGGCAATTGCTTTAGCAATCTCATCACGTACATGCTTTATGTTAAGCTCAAGTGCACTGTCGATAATATCCATAAGATCATATTCAAGCAGATCTGCTTCTGATTTGGAATTAGAGCTTAAAGCACTGGCCTTCTCTTTAGTCTCACGCTCAACCACTGCAGTTACCTTCTCAGTATAAAGCTTCTTATACTCAGCCTCGATGGCCGCATCCTGAAGCACCTTAGCAGCATTTTCACGGGCCTGAACTTCATCGTTGTAACGTTTCTGTTCTTTCTCGCTCACACCACCAATAATAGGTCTCTTCTTTGGAGGAGCAGGCTCATGGTCGGTATAGAACTGGCTCAGATCACTGTATTTAGCTTTACATTCCTGCCGCAGCTTACTGTCCAGCTCACTGGTACGGTCTTTCTCGAACTTCTCAACCTTACGATTGATCTCATCATTACCGTCAGCACTCTTGAGCTGTTCAATTTTGCCTGCCAGCTCCATTGCCTTATCGAGCTTTTCCTTTGCTTTACTGCTTACCATTTTGTCAAAAAGACTCTTAACCGAACTACAGTCAGGAGACTCGTACTTTAACAGACGTGCCTTCTGCACCTCCATGACCTTGTCAGGATCCTCAAGGAACACCAGCTTGTACAGAGGTGCGGCCGGAACAGTAGGATCTGAAAGAACTCTGGTACCCAGCTGCATAGGCAACTTCAGTACAAATCCATTTTTGCTTGACTCTTCAGCCCTGAACCTGGTTTCCGGATCACTGTCGCTCTTAGGTGATCTGTCAGCCGTATACCTGTAAAGAACTGACTCGTCCTTGATGGTGCTCTTGGTCATAATGCCGACATAATGAGCAGTGTTGACATTGTCTGATGGGGCCGAGTTGAACCTGAAGTTAGGGAACTTGTTAAGACCAAGCTTCATATGGCTGATCAAAGCACCGACAGATGCAGTGGTCTTAGGGTCGCCGATGGAACTGGCTTCACGGTTAAACGGATACCAGTCAGTGCATCTGTATGAATGCATATTTACTATGCGTGAAGCAGGAATGTTCAGACGCTGCATGAAGAAAGCTCTGATACCAGGGATCTTGGAAGAACGTCCAGTCAGCATCAGCAGGTCAACATTGAATGTGGTGATAATCTCACAGAACCTGTCCAGAGTACGGCATATGTCAAAGCGTCCACTGCCATTGCTGATTGCTCTGTTGATCGCGGCAATGTCAAAGCTCATGTTCATATCAAGTATGGAAAAGCCCTCAACATGCTCACCGATAATGTTGTTGACAAAGCGCTCCACCTCAGGTGATGGCAGCTCAAAAGGTCCCATGCGATCGTCATTATTAGTCAGGGAGCTGTTGACCTCCTTGTCCTCAAGGAACTCACGGACAGTTGCAGAAATAACCAGTGAAGTTGCCTCAGGGTCAAGATGCTCCAGATGATAGAGAAGCTTATAGGCCAGTCTTGCCAGAATCTGCTGCACAAAGCGGATTCTCATCATCCTGTTCTGCTTATCCTGACCAACCAGAGCCAGCATTGGCTTTTCATGGTAAATATTGGGAGTGCTCTCCAGCACCTCAGATATTCTTGGCAGAATGCAGTTGCGGATCAGATCATAAAGAATGTCATCACCGGCAATCTTGCTGCCATCTTTATAAATATCGTGTGGCTGAATATCCTCACTGTACTCTTCAGCATCCTTTACGAAAGAGTAGTCCTTGATAACCAGATCAGTAGTTCCACCGCCGATATCAAGGGTAGCAAAGCGGGCTGAAATCAGATCCCTGCCTTCTTCAACAAGCACTTCACCAATTCTGTTGCCACTTACAGAGCGGCGCATTGAGGCAATGAAATCCTTACAGCGTCCCTTGAATGTTTTCTGCGTCTCATTGTAGATATAGACCACCTGACCTGCTTCGGCCTCATTCCAGCCCATCTCTACCTCAGGCAACTGAGGATAGATGAATCTTTGCTGTTCCAGTCCTTTGGCTTCATCTTCTTTCTTTAAGACGGCATTGGTCTTGAACTCGACATTGGCTGTCCTGTCATAGCCAAGGGCCTTCCACAGAGAACCTACCGCCTCGTAAACGCATCCACGGAAGAGCTCACGCTCTTCGGCGCTCATGCATGGCGGTGTGGTAAGGATAATGGACTTAAGATAGCGTGGCGCCCCTGCCGCCTGCCCATTCCCTTGGCTGGTACGCTGAGATACGGAATTCATCTGAGTAAGAGCCTGCATGATTATCTCAATAATCATAAAGGTCATCATGGAGCTGTTGGAGAACCTTGACTCCATAACCTCTCTGTTGCTCAGTCTCTCGCTGTCCAGAGCGAAAACAGCTTTGCCCTCACTGGTGAAGAATGAGCCAATACTGCTCAGATAGGCTCTCTCTTTTACCTTGTTCAGTCTTCCATCTATGATGGCACTGTCTGTCTGGTAGGACTTGCTGTTGAATATCCAGTCAGCACTTTCTTTAGCGTCTGTATTCCAGATGTAGCGCTTTGGCGACACCATGCCTGACATGCCCTCGCTGCCCTCACGGCGAAGGGCAAGATTGTCAGCTTCAGCGCCTACACGTACCATGGAAGGCCATATGAATGCATTGTTACGGCCTGAACGAGCAGAAGTGCCGTCATAGTCGAAATTGGCACGGGTAAACTCAACACGGCTGGTGAAAGGACCTTCATAAACCTTTTCAGGGGTGTTGAGGTCACGGATCTGCAGTGGGTATGAGTTTGAGAAATCATCTTCCTGAGCAGTGCTGTCTGAGTTCTCCTCAACCATGATGGCGCAGGATCGGGCATTGCCTATATCAAGAACCAGGGAGACACCTATATCCTTGGAGCGGTATACAGGAGCGGATGCAGTCTTGTTTGCAATGATGCGAACAGGCTGAGGATTGATCATCATACCGATGAAGGCAAGAACGTTCAGATAGTGGAGGTGATGCTCCTTCTCATCAAGCAGTTTTTTAAAGCTCTTGTCATCGATTCTGGCTCTAATACGCTCACGATAGAGATCTTTGAAAACCTTCTCGGTCCACTCCCAGATCCAGTTGTTACGGTCATTGCGCGGCTCAGCGTCACTGCCACCGTTGTTATCACGGGAGTAGATAAAATCAGCATAGTTGTCGGCGCTGTATGCAAGCTCAAAGGGGTGGCCGGCATCTACATCTTCTTCTGTAGGGGCGAAATAACCAGGAGAGTCGTTCTCCTGGGTAGCGGTGTCAAAGGCCAGTACTACACGGTAGTAGCAAGGCTTGCTTTTTCTTTCGAAAGGGCTGAAAACATAGCGGTCGTCACGAGGAACATCCTTGAGCGGATCGCATTCAACGTCCTCGGTTTCGATGTGGTCGTACTGACTGTTGCGTTCCTTGCACTTTTCAATGGCATTCTTATCAGTTACCCGCACAAAACGCGCACGTACCCAGTTGGTAGGCAGCTTATGGTAAGTGTTGCTCTTCTTGGAGCTGTTTACATAAGGGACAGGGAACCACAGACCCTCATAAAGCTCCAGGGAGGTAGCAAGCTCCATGGTGATTTTGGTGTCGTTGATTTCAACATCTTTATCAAAAGGGCTGTACATGCCCTTTTCAGCGTTCATGTTAGGCAGGAGTCTTACAAAGGAGCCATCTTCTCCCTTAAGAAAGTATCCCTTTTTAATGCGGTTTATAACGCTGTACTTGTCTTCTGTTTGCCAGTCGGCAATTACGTCGTAGTCAACAAATTGAATTCCCGAGTTCTGTATTAACTCGATATTGCCACTCACAGGCACAATCTTAGGATACATATTGTGATTCCTTGTTTATTGATCTGCTCTAACAGGTTTCGGGTCAGAGTCTGCTCCCGCTCTAAATCAGCATGTATGTTATGTTTGTCAGAATTAACTTAACTGTAACGCAGACTGACTGTGAACTGACTGATGCCAGGCTCACCGCACAAAGGGACTGTCCGGCGATACAGGCACCTGCCCAGGCAGAGGACAGTGCCGCAAATACTGAACTTACGTGCAGTTTTGCATATTAACACAGCGAAATGTCCAGTCATGACGTCAATTCTCACAAAACAGTTAAAATTCCCGCGTGGCTCCATTTCAGGACAGAACAACCCGTATTTACAGTCTGTGAGAGCTCTTTGACACTGTCAAAAGTCAAGTCCGTGACCGGTGCCCGGCCCATGGTCAGGCCCCTGGTCCACCATGATGACGGCACGTATACAGACAAGTATACAGGCACGTAACACTTACCCCGGCGCAGGCACAGTATACGGATAATAATATGCATCAAATTGGTGCACATTGAATCATCCAAATAGTGCACAGCAACAGTCATTATATGAGCACATGACAGGAGGTCTTCCACAGAAACCTCAAAGTCGATTATCAAAAGCCATACTGCCTGATAGCAGAGGCTAAAGCATATAACTGACACTGCCTGAACTGTTAACCTGACAACCTGACAGCCTGTTGACCTGACGACATGTCGGCGCCCGCCCCAACCTCATCTGCCCCGCAAAAATAAACTGAAAATAAAACGGTAAAAATACACTCAAAAGCAGCCCCGATTAACCATAAGAACAAAAGGACAGTAATGAGCTGGGCAGACAGTAAGTTCAGCCTGTTCAAAACAGGCGGCTGGAGATCTGATACAACAGATTTAAGCTGCGATTACAGAACTATATTAACAGGCAATAAACAGGACTGAGACAGGCAAAACACAGGATAAAGACAGCCCAGAGACAGGATAAAGACAGGGGCTGCAGCAATTGAGATTCACTTTCTGAGCAATATCGCAAATTATCCTGCTCTCTTCCAGCTCACTATATGCCCATCACATATGTGCCTGTTAGCACAGATATGCTAATAGCCCCTGCCCTCTCCCTGCCAGCGGCCATCATCCCCCATGTCCAACTCACTGATAACGGTCAGAACCCATGGTCGACTTGCCTGCTCAAAGACAGCTACCTGCACGCATTGCGGGCTTGCCCACTACATGACAGCTGCATGTATGGCAGGATTGCCTGCTCCTTTTCAGTGCCTGAACTCATAGCCAGACTGCCCCTCATTGACTGCGCCTGCACGCATGGCAGGCTTGCCCACTCCCTGACATTGCCTCAATCCATTGCATGAGGCACGCTTCCATATCTCTACTGGCACGTATGCTTCGTCATCAGCACATGACAGTTACCATAACAAGTGAGCTGCAGCTCCCCTACCTGATATATGCCAGTACTCATAGCTTCAAGCCTGCTCTGTGAATATTACAGCCACTGGCAGGCACACACACTCTCTCTATATATATATCTATCTATCCATCCATCCATCCATCCATCCATCCATCCATCCATCCATCCATCCATCCAACGCGCCACTGTTTCATTACTCATAAGTACCTGGCAGTGGGAGCCACGGCCATAGTACCTTTATCCATTGCCAGTACCTTGCCTTACCTCTATACCTTAAGACAGATACTGCTTACCAGAGCTCCAGCTGCCAGATAAGGGGCTCACCCAACAGTGACAGCAGCAATACTCTGTCAGAAGCTCAAGGTGTTCAAGACAGCATCAGGATAAGGTAGCGCTGCTCAGTGCAGTTTTGTGCAGTGCATGGCTGGTCAGGGCAAGGCAGCCGAGTACTGCCAGGGGAGGGTTACAGTTAAGGGCCAGATATTTTTAACCGGGAAGATTTTTGCGCATACTGAAAGCGCAGCAACGGTGACGTGACTGTGACTGATGCTGCCAGGGACAGTTTCAGGTTCTGACCTGCCTGAAACTGTCATGCTCTGATTAGCAGACAGACATGTGGTGTACTGACGGTACCCATCCCGAGGAAAATACTATGGCAAACCTTAACTCCAGCATACAGGTATACGACCTTGACCGTGACCCTCATCAGGCTGTGCCTGAGGCTGTGGTAGCCGCTGTCGGTACAGAGATGGCTGACAGGACTGCAATATCTGCAGCCTCATGCAGCTCCAGTGCTGACCGCTCAGCCATGAAAGCCCCTATGGCCATGTCTACAAGTATAAGACAGACAGCTGGCACTGCCCTGACAGCCATGGCAGCCAGGGAAGCCCCTATAGCCATGTCTACGGTTGTAAGCCTGTCAGCTGGTACTGCCCTGACAGCCAGGGAAGCTGGAGTCAGCCCTTGTGCTGGCGTATACGGGGACTGCTGCGTGGACAACACCTTCAGCGCTGACATTGCAGCTGAGATTATTGTGAATGATGATGCGGGCGATGAGACACAGATGTCCTTTGGCAAGGATGCTGACATGGGCATGACAAGTAGTGCTTATATAGAAACTGCCGCCTCAGTAACAGCTGGGGGACCATTGGGCAGTTGCGGCGGAGCGGCTGCAAAGCATGCCCAGACATTACAGGGCATGCAGGAGTGTGCCTGCCCACCTCTGTTCAAGTTCGGTATGGACAGTATGGACAACCTGCACCAGCAGGCAGAGACATTGTCATCACAGCTGGGACATGACAGATATGCTCATGAGCAGGACACTTGTATTTCCTGTGGCGCTCCTGAAGCGTCGTCAGGATGCAGTCCATTACACAAGTACGGCATGGGAGGGGCTGGTGGATCCAGTGGGGCAGCTCAGCAGTATGGTGACTCAGACAGCGGGCAAAATCACTATTATGCTGACGATCAGAGAAATTATGAGCGTAATAACAGCTGGAAGGGCAGCAACAGTCAGGCTTATGGTCGCAATGGCAGCAGTGGCGGCTATGAACGTCGATATGGTAGAGGACGCAACTGGCAAGGCGCAGGACGCGGACGCAGCAATGACCGAGGCTCCTGGGGCGGACCAGGACAGAACGATCGCAATTATGAGCGCTCCGGAAACTATGGTGACAGAGAAAAGCCTGATCTTGTCTTTGAAATCGTCAAATGCTTCGGCTTTCTTTCAGCCAATCAGAATACAGGATGGCGAAATGAGCTGTGTCTGGTCTCCTGGAACAACAATGCCCCCAAATACGATCTCAGAGTGTGGTCTGATGATCACAGTCACATGAAAAAAGGTGTAACCCTGAGGAAAAATGAGGCTGCGCGCCTGATACTGCTGCTTGAGGACGCGGTGCAATATGATCCTGAGCTGCGCCAGGAACTGGAGCATGATCGCTCCATGATCGCAAGGTTCAGTTCAGCACATGGTGATGGCTGCGACAGCGTTATGGGGGACCAGAGCGAGGAATGCTCTGCAGCTGACAGCTCAGGCCCTGCTTTATCTGCACCAGAGGATGATGCAGCAAAGGAGGCCGCAGCTCAAAGCGTCTCAGCCATGGCCTCATCAGCTCAGTCCCAGAGTACAGCAGCCATGACTCAGAGCACATCTGCTCTGGCTCAGAACACATCAGCCCTTGCTCAGAGCACATATTCCCAGGCTAATAGACCGACAGATCAGCCATCGGGCTCAGGCCTGTCTTCTGCCTTTATGACAGGTGCGGGCGCTGACAGCGGCAGCTCTCCATGGTCTTCACCATCCCCGGCTGACACCTCATCTTCAGATACCATGAGCTACATGCAGGGTATGAGCATCTCAGATGTTCAGAGCAAATTATCCAGTGGCCTGTCATCCTCCAGCGCAGCATCCGGTTCTGCAGGCAATGCAGCAGGAGCATCTGGAGCAAAGCGGGCAAACAGGAAGCCAAAATCCAGTACCAAAGACCAAAACATGGATGAAGTACCACCTGCAGGATCAGCTGACAGCTCTGCCTATGTCTCCAGCATCAACTTTGACGACAGTCAGAAGGAAGAAGAGTACGAAGAATTGTTCTAAAAGAGACCCCGGACTTGCTCAGGCCATTAGTGCATGATCAAAAAAGCGCCTTATCTCTAAGCAGAATAAGACGCTTTCTAAAATGTATTACAACGAATTATTTATATTCACTACGACTAACCGTCCCGGCCACAGCAGTGCTCGACCCATGGTTCACACCAGGACGACAGCGGCGGCGCTGGCCACTGCAGCGTTCGCCCCATGGCTCACACCAGGACGACAGCGGCGGCGCTGGCCAATGCAGCGTTTGCCCCATGCCCCACACCAGGACGACAACGGTGGCGCTGGCCACTGCAGCGGCACAGGCCCCTGCAGCTTATGGAGCCGCTGCTGTACTGAGTGTGCAGCAGCTGAGGTTGCTGGCGCAGCTGCAGCAGCTGCCGCTGGGCCCTGGAGATCAGTTAGCTGCGGTATGAAGGGCCACGGCGGCCACGGCGTGACTTCTTCTTTTCACCGCCAATAACTGAAGGTCTGTCCATATCAACAATGAAATCAACATCAGCCATCCTGTCAAGAAGTGCTTCAGCATCATTGTTAACCTTGTATTCCATCTCGTCAGCGTACAGAGGCATAACCTGATAGAAATTGACCTCCTCAGTATCACTGAGTTTGCACAGATGTGCACCGTCAGCAGCGCAGACCACGCCGGTAAGGATGGCGGCACTGAGTCCAGTCTGTTTACAGAATGGCTCCTGATTATCAATGGTATGGCCCCAGCCCAGCCAGGTATCACAGGTGACTGGCATACGTGCCAGTACCTTGAGCAGGCGGAATGGCCAGTACCAGCGATCATTTTGCATGTCTTCATGTTCTACTTTCCAGTCAGGAGGCAGGCAGATAACAAGCTCGGCACGCTCAAGTTTATGTTCGGCAAGCTCCTCTGGAACATCCATAGGCCTTGCACCCATTCCCATGGTCACAATTGTGTAAAAATTGCGCTCAGGTGTCGGTTCCACAATGTACAGATCCACATGAATGTCAGGAGAGAAGATTTCATGGAAGACATTAGGCGAGTCACCAAAGTATTTGTCTATGTGAGCCTCAAGAATCTTCATCTGATCAGTGTCGTATACCACTGGCACAGGAACCTTGCCGTCCTGCTCATCAGAATTTTCACCTGGCTGCCAGTATGTATCTTCATCGATACTTCCGTCCGGCCTTACATCAAAGCCGCCACTCTTTTCCTTGTCCTCACTGAGGTAGGCAAGTCTCATTGATCCATCAATCCTTACCAGCATGGTGGACAGATTCAGGCTGCCATTTTCAGGGTGCTCATAGACGTTCCAAGTACCCTTATCAAGGGAGTCCTTAAAGTTTCTGAGCCATCTTTCATCCAGATGAGAAAGAGCACCTTCACTCATACGCCACAGGATTTCAAAACGCAGGTCACCACTTGTCCATGGCATTACCCAGTCTCTGCCATCAAAACGCCAGCCGGCAGGTCTTGTCCCCATAATCTCCCAGAAACGCTTCAGGCCCTCCTCATCAGTACGGATACAGGAGATGCTGCGCTTTTTATCAATAAACTCCCTGTCCTTTTCATCCATGCTCTGCAGCTGGCTGTCTTGCTCACTGTTGATCCAGTGGAACTCCATCTTTTCTATGGAGCTGCCCTGCTCAATTTCTCTGCGCAGATCAGTAAATTCTCTGTCACCAGGTACCAGCTGCAGACCGCGCTCAACAGCTTCAAGAGCCTCATCCTTTTTACCAAAATGAGCGCGCAGCTTGCCCACCTGCAGCCATATCCATGGATAGTCAGGTTCCTCTGCCGTTCCCTCCTCAGCAATTTCCAGCGCCTTCTCCAGCTGCCCCTTAAACATGAGAGCTACAGAGTAGCGGTAGAACCAGGTACCGCATCCTGAGGCATTACAGCGGGAAAAAGGCATCCATTTGGCTACACTGCAGTAAGCCTCATAGCGGCCCATATTATTCAGGGCATATGAGTACTCAAGAGCCAGAGTAAGATCACGCTTTGCCTGTTCGTCGGTGAATCTCTCCTCATCTACGCCCTGTTTGACAAAGTCCTGAATCCAGGCTGCGGCTTTGGCAAAGTAACCGGTTGAATCATCATAAAAGCTGTGCAGCAGCTCAATATCATCCTCAGACAGCAGGGATCCGGTCTCAGGATCGACCTCAGGCTTCTCGCCCTCCTCCCAGACCCTGATGGCCTGACTGTCACCGTACCATGTCTTGACAAGGACAGTTTCCAGTCCAAGAATGACAGCGCAGTCATGGAAAGCTTCCATGGCCACATCAGAATTCCAGGCAAGAAAATCGATATACAGCCAGTACAGGCCTATGGCATGACCGGTAATGGTAAGAACGTGCTCATCTGCAAGCTCCCCAAGGGTCTTTTCAAAGCTCTCACGCAGCTTCAGGACGCGCTCAAAATCAGCATCTTTCTGTTCTTCGTCATCAGCTCCACTGCGCTGGGCCTCAGGAAGCCTGATACAGATAAATCCTGCAGTAATGCCGGCAAGACGCAGGCTCTCCACCAGGGTGACATCATTGTGCATGTAGCATGAAATAAGTTCTCCAAGATTGCTCATGCCAATCATGGTATCAAGACGCCATGGGGCCTCAGGATCCTTTTCAGGATCGGCCTTGTAAACTGAATAGCAGTTCTCCAGATATTCATCTGCATCTGCATACTCAGTACCGCCCATTCCAATAATGGTGTCCCTCACGGCATTAAGAGATACGCTGTAACCGCTCAGAGGCTCTCTGGTGCAGTTGACATCATCAAGCCAGGCAAAGCAGTTGAATTCACCCAGTGTGCCTTCCATGTATGTTGAGAGCAGGCTTTGATAAGCATCGTCATCAAGTTCATCAATACCAGCCATCTTTTCACAGTAGATGTTCAGATTAAAGCGCTTTCCATCAGGTTCAATGCTTACCTGCACGTCAGAGGCCTCAATCTGAACACCTTCGACCATCAGCTTCATGCCATCTTCAGCCGGGCGTCCCACATGAACATTCCAGTTTTTCAGCACTGACTCAGGGGCGTGATCCTTGAGGTACTTTCTTACAAACAGTATGTCCCTTCGTCCACCTGCTGAAAGATAAAGATTGCATTTGCCGTCAACTCCTGACCTTAAGAAAATATTTTCCGCAAAGACAGGGGCAAAGATCTCCTCAATCATCTCAGCCAGATCACCATGAGATGCTTCATTGCCGACAACATCACCTGAAAGCAGCTCGCGCAGGCGGGCTTCATGCTTCTCAAAATCCTGCCATACAGACACCACAGTCTCTATGAATGGTTTTCTGTCACTTGGCATGGAAATGGTGCGCATGCATGAACCGATTGCATCACCTATGTCTTCCTTGTCCTCAGTGGCAAGCTCCATGGCTTTTCTGAGAAAAGGCAGGGCACGACCCTCTCTGTCCATATAGCACAGAGCAAAGCCCATTCTGAAGTTCCAGTCCTTGTCATCCTTGAAGTAATCCTGATGCCTGATAAGAAGATCAAATGACTTTCGAATCATCTCAGTATCATCAGGCTCAGCCAGATTGTTCAGGGCACTGACCATCTCCATATCAACTTCAGGAGTACGTTCGTTCTCGTCAAGGGCCTCTACCTTATCAATAACTCGCTGATACCAGCCCTCATCATTAAGTTTGCGCAACTTTTCTGCAAGTGTCATAACAACTCCCGAATGTTTAATATTCTCAATACGCTCTGAAGTGCTTACCAGCCTCAGATCTGTATGTCATTGAGACCAAATGCACAGCCGTTCATGCCCATCAGGGCATGCGCTCCTGCCCGGCCTGCCTGTATTTACCAGCAATCATACGCCCCGCTGCCTGGTCGCCCCGAAACACCCAGGCCCTGCCAGACCATGGGCTGAGCATGGCAATCCCCTGCCTCTGCCCAGGCCATGAGCGTACCTGGCCCCAATCTGCCCGGTAAGACCAGGGGGTTAGACCAGGCAGACATCCAGCTGACCATAAAGGTTGATGCAGCAGTACGATTATTGCTGTCTTATATGCCCATTGAGGTCATAGCGCCAGCTGTATTCATTATGGCTGTCTTATCTGCCCATTGCGGTCATCGCGCCTGATGTCTTCACTGCGGTACAGTGCTTATTGCGACCTTAATCTGACGCCCTTTGGCCAGTAAGAGTACTTACCTGCTGACCTGACTCTGTCAGGCTGCCGCACGCCCGGTATCAGTCATCACTGTCCTCTTCATCATCCTCGTAAAGGTCGATAAAATGGACGTAAACTGCGCAGACTTTGCCGCCGGCATCGTAACCAAAATAAACCGCATAATATCCGTCACCAAATCCTGAGGCGAACACAGGCAGATCACAGTCGCTGTCAGGCACCTCCCACTTGACCCAGTCTCCACCCTCTGTCTGATACTGAGGCATGTTACGGACGCTCTCCTCCAGCAGATCGCAGAAGAGATCATTGTATGGATCGATGCTGTCGTCCTCCTCAAGACGCTTACCCCACCAGGCGCTGAAGGCAGGCTGCACTCCGGCATCAGCAATACAGGCCATACCGGCATCCACGCCAAAACCGAAAATGGCATTCTCATCAGGATCAAACTCCTCATCAAGATTTTCCTGACCGGTCATGGCCATTTCATAACACACCGGCTTTTCATCAGAAACAAGCAGTCGGGCACAGGCACAGCGATTTCCCCATTGCTCATACAGGGCAATGCACAGATCAACCTTATAGCTGCCCGGATCAATACTCTGAATAAATGGCTGAACATCTTCAAGCTCGATAAATGGATCGCAGGCAATGACCTTTCCAGAAGGAAAACGCACCATGCCCAGATCTACTTTTCCAAGTCTGACCCCTTTTATCTGCTCCTGGGTGAAATAGGAGTCCAGATCTGTCCTGCAGCGCAGGCTCTCCTTTATGGCCTCATACTTTTCCAGCCATTGAGCTGATACACTCATAAAATCTCCTTAGCTTACACAAAAAAACAAAGATGCCCCTGGACCTGTGACAGCGGCTGTTTCAAAGCTTTCTAACAGCTCGCCCAGCCTGGTCCAGCCTGCCAGGGAGGGGACAACCTGCCGGGCCAGACCTGCGGGGCAGGCCTGCCAGGTCGACCTTCCGGGGGAAGATCCGCCAGGTCGACCTGCCGGGGGAAGATCCGCCTGGTCAACATGCCGGGGACAGGTACGCCAGCACACCAGAATTTGACAGCCCGGCCGCTGCAGACTGGCAGCATACTTTATCCTGAGACGATATGACAGGTACAGAGACCGGGGCAATGGCTGGTGGTTAAAGCTTAAGGTCATCAAGCCTGATAACAGGACGGCAGAAGTCAAAGTTGATATTGAGCTGCTGACCACCTTTTACCTGAGGACGGGCATGGGGTGAGGCAGGCAGATAACCCATATAAGGACCAAGACCACCGCAGATATTGCAGCCGCCGTCACCTCCGCATACTGTTCTTTCCTCTGCGTCTACCAGCTCATACTGGTACGGGTCATAGCCTATGGACAGGCCAAAGAAGTTAGGCTCCTCAAGGGTATAAGGACGATCGTCACCATCCTCTTTGAAGTACTTAATACACATGTCAGATGTAAAGTAATCACCACAGGCAAATAATGTGCGGCATCCACCTCCGCACAGCCATGCCCACTCGTCAGCCGTAGCCATGGTAAAGCCCTGACGGCTCAACAGCTCTTTGAGCTCCTTTAAGGTGACCTCATGGGCCAGAAATGCCCTGATCTGATCTCCTTTCTTTTCAAAACGTACCGTCTTGTGAATTTCAATGCTACGTCTGTCATGATCTTTTTCAAGCTGCCTGAGGCTGCTCCTCCACTTTGGCAGGATACGTTTGTCGTTAACATCGACCTCCTCCCAGCCCAGAGGCTCATATCGGCGGGCCACCAGCAGCGGAGGTGCGGTGAAAGAACGTACAGCAGTCATGCCCTGAGCCACCAGCTCAGGTATGGAGCAGTCAATCTCATACTCATCCATGACACAGTTCAGCTCTTCAGTGGTATCTTCATCAAGGCCCTGCTCAAAGTGATCCCAGCCCAGAGTAACCTCAGCTCCCGGAACCAGTACCATTTCACGGCCGTGAGCCTCAAAAACACCGGTAGTGCAGCTGCGGCCCCAGCGCTCAAAGCGCTCAATACGCAGCAGCCGGACCCCGGTGTGCTGTGCAATCAGCTCCATAATTTGCTGACGACGCTCATCACTCAGAGCATCAAACTCAGGCAACATCAGCTCACTCATCCCCATAATCTGCCTCCAGATAACAACATGACAACAGAAATAACCACGCCTGGTACTGTACTGGCATGCCAGGTTCAGCCATGCATGTCCCGGCATGGCCTGGCATGGCCCCGCACAGCCTGTCTGAGCCCGGCATGGCCAGGCATTGAAAAGAACCAGCGCCCATAGCACAGGGCAGATCATCAAGAAACTGATGGCCCCCAAAGCATGTCAATGTCAGGGTGCATAAGCACTATGCGCACATCAACAATCTTATCTCTTAGGCAGCCTGATTCAGGATTATTACAGACATCCGGCATGTGACCATCATGATCTGCCTGCAAGCAGGTTAATACATACATTACTGCTGCAGATATCAGTCACCATCACAGTATAGTTTTGTCTCATTAAGAAAAGTTATAAAAGTGAAGTGAGCTTCATCACATAAGCTGATAAAACTGATTAGCTGACTGCATCAGACATTAGCAGATCACCATACTGAACATCAGGCAGAAGGTCCGGTCAGCATGCAGCCCGAATGGTCAGCATTCATCACTTATGGCAGGCATTCGGCCCGTACGGCAGACAGTCGGCACGCTCGGCGATCATTCATCCCGGACGTCAGGCAATCGCCCAGGACGGCATGAATAGCGGACGGCGAGCCGGCAGGATGCACTGCAGACATAAACAAGGCGGGCAGGCGTGCTTTAAAAAGCACTCAATGCAGAAAAACACAGGAATCAGCGCCCATGGACCAGGGCAGGGAAAGGACGGGAAGGAAGTGTACGAAAAAGCCCGGGCAATCACAGGGCTGAAGAGAGGTAAGAATGCCCCACTGGATGGGACAACATGATGAAATCGGGGCCATATGACGAAGCAAGGCCAGGGAGAGAGCACAGTGAATACAGCCTTGCAGGCAGTGCCAGGTCTACAGCTTCCAGGGGAATGATAAGGCTCATGGCTATATGAGCAGCCATTGAAATCGTGGGTGAGCTGCAACGTAAATCTGCAGAGCTTCAAACAGCCCGGGAACAGCTGTTTGCGATGACATAAGGGCGCATTGCAGACCAGAAAATTGAGGCATGATTCTGCCCTTTACAGCTAAAGTACCGCTCCAGGACAGAAATTGCATAGGCACGTTGCGCATCAGAGTACCCCATGAGTACCGCATCATCACCTGTATGCCTCTCAGTATGAAAGATACTGCTCCATATAACCCCCTCTGGTGACAATATATGACAGCAGCAATAAGCAGCATAACCACAGCTTTGTTGATAATTCAGGCAGATATGCATAAGCGCCTGTTGGCAGATCACCTCATACGCCAGGTAACCACAGCACATGGTCGCAGGCCAGGATCAGCCTTAATCTGCACTCAGCCCCTATGTTCTAAATACAGCAAGACCCGGTCCTGCAGCCTTTGTGAGCCTGAGACTCACAGCAGCGACAGAAGACCGGGCCTGCTGTATTTACGTGCTGCAGCATTAACAGTGCTACATGGGGCACCTGAGCACCAGAGGTAGAGGCATCATGGCACACTCATCCTGCAGACAGCGGGGAATTACTCCCACTCAATAGTTGCTGGTGGCTTGCCGGAAACGTCGTAACAGACGCGGGAAATACCATTGACCTCATTGATGATGCGGTTGGAAATGCGGCCAAGAAGATCATATGGCAGCTCGGCCCACTTGGCAGTCATGAAGTCGATGGTCTTTACTGCACGCAGACAGACCACATAGTCGTAGCGGCGGCCATCACCCATAACACCCACTGAGCGCACTGGCAGGAAGACAGTAAAGGCCTGGCTTACCTGGTCATACCAGCCACTTGAATTGAGCTCTTCCATAAAGATAGCATCAGCCTGGCGCAGCAGATCCAGATACTCCTTCTTAACCTCACCAAGAACACGGACACCAAGACCAGGACCTGGGAATGGGTGGCGCTGTACCATCTTGACTGGCAGGCCCAGCTCAACACCAATACGGCGTACCTCGTCCTTGAAGAGCTCACGCAGAGGCTCAACAAGCTTGAACTTGAGGTCCTCTGGCAGACCGCCTACATTGTGGTGGGACTTGATGACATGAGCCTTGCCACACTTGGTCTGGGCAGACTCAACCACGTCAGGGTAAATAGTGCCCTGAGCCAGGAAGTCAACGCCGTCGAGCTTGCGGGCTTCATCGGCAAAGACATCAATGAAGGTGTGGCCGATAGCCTTACGCTTGGCCTCAGGGTCGGAAATACCCTCAAGAGCCTTTAAGAAGCGCTCGCTGGCATCAGCATAGACAATGTTCAGACCAAGGCCGGAGAACATCTCCTTAACCTGCTGACCCTCATTAAGACGCAGAAGACCGTTATCTACAAACACACAGACCAGCTGATCGCCAATGGCCTTGTGCAGCAGCAGAGCGGTAACAGATGAATCAACACCACCAGACAGTCCCAGCAGCACTTTGGAGCTGCCCACCTGAGCACGAATGCGCTCTACGGCGTCATCGATAATGGCACCTGAAGACCACAGGCCGTGCAGGCCGCAGACATCGATAACAAAACGGCGCAGGAATTCACCGCCCTGCTTTGAGTGAGTTACCTCAGGGTGGAACTGAACACCAAAGAAACGGCGCTTTTCATCATAGACAGCAGCATATGGACAGGTGTCGGTGGAACCTACGGTTACAAAGCCTTCAGGGACGGCAGTTACCTTGTCACCATGGCTCATCCAGACGTCAAGACGGCTGGCTCCTTCATGATCGGTAAGGCCGTCAAAGAGCGGGCAGGATGCAACTACATCCATGGCAGCATAGCCGTATTCGCGCTTGTCAGAGCCCTCTACTTTACCGCCCAGCTGCACAGACATGGTCTGCAGACCGTAGCAGATACCAAGGACAGGAACACCGGCCTCAAATACCCACTCTGGAGCACGTGGTGAGCCTTCCTCGGTGGTGGACTCAGGACTGCCCGAGAGAATAATGCCCTGAGGAGCAAATTCCTTCATGCGCTCGACATCGGCATCGAAAGGATAGATCTCGCAATATACGCCGATCTCTCTTACGCGGCGGGCAATCAGCTGTGTAACCTGTGATCCGAAGTCAAGGATCAGGATCTTCTCAGAATGAATATTGGTCATCAGTGGAATAAACCTGCATCTAAAGTGAGTTTTGCAGCCCTGTAATCTCTGACAGAGCCTGTGCTGCCTGACAGCAGCCCTGCTGGTGGCCCCATGCATAAGCTTTAAATAGCACGCTCAGGCACTGCCACACAATAAATGGATAATTTTACCCTACCATGCCCCCTGCGGCACGAAACAGGGGCAATTTATCTGATTTTCTCCGCCAGTCCCCTAAGGCTGCCATATAAGACCGGCAGGCAGCCGCACCCAACCCGTATGCAACCAGGCACAATGGCAGCAATGCCGCTCTTCTGGACATCTCAAAGGCCTGCAGCCAGCCCTGCGGCTGCCCGCATGGCTGCCCGCATGGCTGCCTGCTCCGGCAGCAGTGCTGTTGCCGCACCTGAATACACGAAGCCCCGGCAGGGTATATCCCTGTCGGGGCTCCTCAGGTCAGCAGGGCCGATTTTTTAGTTAAGGAGGCCAGCCTTACTGAACTGTCATGCTCTGTGCCTGCTACGGTAATGTCCTGACTTTTACCTTGCAGGCAGGTGCAATTACAGGAGAAACCTGTAATTGCCGAATTGAGCATCAGGCCCGGCAGCCACCGTTAATACTGCTGCCATGGACCAGATCTCTGTGCTCAGAGCTTCTCAACGACTGCAGCCGTTACTGCAGTCTGTGAGCATTCTGAGCATCATGAGCATGCTGTGATTACTGGCTCTGGTAGTTTGGAGCCTCTTTGGTGATGGTTACGTCGTGTACATGGGACTCGCGCATACCGGCACCGGTAATGCGGACGAACTGAGCTTTGGTACGCAGCTCATCGATGGTGGCACAGCCGGTCAGACCCATGGCTGAACGCAGGCCGCCCATCTGCTGGTGGATAATGCCACGCAGGGCGCCCTTGTAGGCAACGCGGCCTTCAATACCCTCTGGAACCAGCTTGTCAGCAGCATTGTCAGTCTGGAAGTAACGGTCAGCAGAACCCTTGGACATGGCGCCAAGAGAACCCATGCCACGATAGGACTTGTAAGAACGGCCCTGGTAGATTTCAATCTCACCTGGAGCCTCTTCGGTACCGGCAAACATGGAGCCTACCATGACGCAGTTGGCACCGGCAGCCAGAGCCTTGGCAATATCACCTGAGTAACGGATACCGCCGTCAGCAATAACCTTGATATCAGTACCCTTTAAGGCTTCAACAGCATTGGAAATTGCAGTCATCTGAGGGACGCCACAGCCGGTAACCATACGGGTAGTACAGATAGAGCCTGGACCAATACCTACCTTGACAGCGCTGACACCGGCCTCGGCAAGAGCCAGGGCACCGGCAGCGGTAGCAACATTACCGCCAATAATAGGCAGATCAGGATAGGTCTTACGTAAGTAGGAAATACGGTCTAATACACCCTGGGAGTGACCGTGGGAGGAATCAACCAGTAATACGTCAACACCGGCTTCAACCAGAGCACGGGCACGCTCCTCATTGCCAGGACCGGCACCGATAGCTGCACCTACGCGCAGACGGCCCAGGGCATCCTTACTGGCATTTGGCTTGTTGGCGGCCTTGTTGAAGTCCTTTACGGTAATCATGCCCTTTAAGCGGAAAGCATCATCAACTACCAGAACCTTTTCAATACGGTTCTTCTGCATGAGCTCTACCACTTCCTCACGTGGGGTGTTCTCGCGTACAGTAACCAGACGCTCCTTAGGAGTCATGATCTGAGCCACCTTCAAGCTCAGGTCGGTAAGGAAACGTACATCACGGCCAGTGATAATACCCATGAGGTTGCTGGCTTCATCAACTACAGGGAAGCCGGCAAAGCCGTACTTGGAGGTCAGGGAGCGGACATCAGCCAGAGTAGCATCAGGAGTAATGGTTACAGGCTTGGTAACCATGCCGCTTTCAAAACGCTTGACGCGCAGAACCTCTTCGGCCTGACGATCGACAGGCATGTTCTTGTGAATGAAGCCGATGCCGCCTTCCTGAGCCAGGGCAATAGCCAGATTGGACTCGGTAACGGTATCCATAGCCGATGAAATCATCGGGATGTTGATCTTGATGTTGGAGGTTAAATAAGTGCTTAAATCAGCAGTATTTGGCAACACTGTAGAGTGTGCTGGTACTAATAAAAGATCATCAAAGGTCAGGGCTTCTTCAACGATGCGCAGCATAAATGCCTCCTTAACTAAAATTTGGCAGATTATATCAAAAAGACTGATATATGACGCATAACCGACAAAGTAATTTTTCAGATTTTGCAAGCACAAAGATCACAGTTTTGGCAGCTACCCCCTGAAAATCCCGACCCCACGCCTTTTCCATCCCCCTTTTGCTTATCTATGCCCTCCCGGAGCCAAATAAAATTTATTTCCAGACGGCCTGCGCTCCCGCCTCCCATTAATGAAGTTAAATGCAATAACTCTGAAAAAACGCTGAAACCTCCACCCTGCTGTCCAGCTCCTGTCCATCCAAAGCCCTCACCCTGCGTCACACTCCTGCCCATCCAAAGCCCTCACCCTACTGTCCAGCTCCTATCCTGCCGCCCCGCTCCTGTCTTTCCAAAGCCCTTACCCTGTCTCCCAGCTCCTGCCCATCCAAAGCCCTCACCCTGCTGTCCAGCTCCTATCCTGCCGCCCCGCTCCTGTCCTTCCAAAGCTCCCACCCAGGCGAGCAGCTCCTGTCTTTCCAATGTCCCACCCATATTAAAGGTACGCTCTTGCCTTTCCCAAGCTCCTGCAACCAGGACCTGCTTACAGTACCGTTATATAGTTGCAGACTTCATGGTTCATTTATATGATGAAATATGTCATCGTGAGCTGCGCCGGCTGATGCTAAGACTTACCTGATAATGTTTTACTGGCCGTTGCGATATCAGTGGCAGATACTGTGCTATTGTTAATTTGAACAGTCATCATGTTGAGCAAAGGAGACGGCAGTGAAAACAAATGCCCTTTTTGAACCGGAAAATGGCGACTTCGTAAAATTCATTGACGAAATACACAGTCTGTCAGCTCATAATGCTGCTATTAATAAAGCTGCTGCCGAGCAAAAGCTCAATGGAGATATGGCCGGTTCCCGATCCACTGCCAGAAGCATGCGCAGTATTCGCAAACAGCATGAAAACACAATGCAGGAGATTAGCTCCAGTGCCCGCAAAGCAAACAACAGTCTGACCAGCGGATCCTGTGCTCACAATGTAGACTTTTCAGCCGGTCAGAACAGATTCAGTCGCAAGCAGCCAGTCCTGCACACCAGGGATTCAAATTTCAATCGTGCCAGCAGCTCATTCAAAGGCTCAGAGCGCTTTAAAAGCAAGGACCGCTCATTTGAGCGCAATGAAAGCAATTTCAGCCGCAAGGACAGCTCTTTTTACTCTCACAACAGCGCAAGCGCCCCTCAGGCACGCCAGGCTGACCGCAGTGCCACCATGGGCACGGCCAAGAGTAATTCAGCACAGGCAGGCGCGCCAGCCTCAGGCGGGTCAGGAAATTTTACCGGCCTTAACGGGCAGAAGAATCCGGTGCAAAGACGCAGCAATAATGCCCGGCAGCAAGCTGCATTAACTGGTGCTGTGCCTGGTCAGGCCGGCGGCTCTGCCGGTAACAATATGACAGACAATGTTCAGGGCATGGCAAAAGGATCTTCAGGAAGTAAAAAGGACAACAGATTCCTGCCTCTGATTATGTTCTGGACTATGGGCGTACTGATGTTGATACTCGGCAACTTTAACATTGAGGAGGCCGTGCCAATCATGGTATTCATGTTCATAGTTCCTTTTTTTATTACTATGAACGCCGTAAAGAAATCCAGAAACAGACAGTAAGCCTTGCTGTGGCAAGCCTCAGGATCCATACGTTATTATGGTCATGCAGCAACAGTGCAGTGAGGTACCAGCAGGCTGCACAAAGACTGAAGTGTTTACAGCCAGGACGCCTCCAGACTGCAGTGAGCACTGGCTGTCATATGACAGACTGCAGTGAATTCAGGCTGGTCGCAGCCATACTGCACTGAGCACTGGCTGTCATATGACATACTGCAGTGAATTCAGGCTGGTCGCAGCAACACAGCAGTGAGCACTGGCTGTCATATGGCATACTGCAGTGAATTCAGGCTGGTCGCAGCCATACTGCACTGAGCACTGGCTGTCATATGACATACTGCAGTGAATTCAGGCTGGTCGCAGCTACACAGCACTGAGCGCTGGCTGTCATATGACATGCTTCAGTGAATTCAGGCTGGTCGCAGCCATACTTCACTGAGCACTGGCAGGCGGCAGCATATCTGCATGTGCATGATGGCCCTGACAGACAGCTGGAAAGATTCAGTGGCAGTATGAAGAACACAATGGCCGATGGAGCTTTGTGGTTAGCTCCCCTTAATGCAGACATGTGACCACGGGGTTTTAATTAGAGGAGTGTGGTTATGAGCTCAATCTATATTGCATGGTTTGTTACAGCTCTGATCCTGATCATTATAGAGATCAATATCATGAGCTTTTACCTTATGGCTCTGGCTCTTGGAGCCCTGGCCGGAGGCATTGCTGCATGGATGGATGGTACCTTTACCGCTCAGGCCATGACAGCAGGTATTGTCACCATTATTGCAGCATCTCTCTCATTCGTGCTGCGCAAAAAACTGCGTACCTCCAGAGACAAAAGCAATAACGTGCTGGACATTGGTCAGAGAGTTACCGTACAGCCTGCCAGCATCAGGGAAGATGGCTCAGCACGCGTAACTTACAGAGGCGCTCAGTGGGAGGCCTTTGCCTCTGAAGGCCCGGTAAGTGCCGGCATATGGATCATCAGTGCAGTCAACGGCACTCAGCTCATCCTTGGTCAGAAAGTATGTGAATATCCTTCACAGAACAAATCAGACACTTTATCTTCAGATTTACAAAGCGCCAACACTGATCAGCCACAGGGGCAATCTAAAGCAGCATCCTCAGACGTACCGAATTAGATATTGCACTATCAGCACAGGACTCCAGCAGCGCTGAACGTCAGGACAGATAACAGCGCTTACTTACCTCCTGGGCAATGCCTGTACATCCTGGGTGTTCCCATACAAGGCTTTGCATGGTATTGCATGGCATGCCATTGATGTGTCCAGGACCATGAATCAGGATCCATGGTGAAAGTCATGCCATGGTCCTTATCAGCAGAATAGTCAACATTAACTTATCAGGAGATGGAAATTGTCTTTGCAGAATGCTGTTACTGCCCTGCTGTGGTCAGTAAAAACTGGTATCTGCGTGACTCGATCCTTTAACAAAAATGACCATTTTCGACATCATTTCCGCACCGCTGGTTTTTGCCATAGTTTTTGTATTTTTGGCTGTTGTCTTTGCCTACAAAGGTATTAAGGTAGTACCTCAGCAGTCAGCCTGGGTAGTTGAGCGTCTTGGCAAGTTCAACACCGTACTCAACCCTGGTCTGAACTTCATAATTCCTTTCATTGACAACGTGGCCTACCGCCACTCCCTCAAGGAAATTCCTCTGGATACCCCGGCTCAGGTATGTATCACCCGTGATAACACTCAGCTGAGTGTAGACGGCGTGCTCTTCTTCCAGGTAACTGACCCTATGCGTGCCAGCTACGGTACCTCCAACTATGTCATCGCTATTACCCAGCTGGCTCAGACCACCCTGCGTTCGGTCATCGGCCGCATGGAGCTGGACAAGACCTTTGAAGAGCGTGACGTCATCAACTCCGAAGTAGTATCAGCCATTGACGATGCTGCTCTTAACTGGGGTGTAAAGGTACTGCGTTATGAAATCAAGGATCTGACTCCTCCGGCTGTTATTCTGCAGGCCATGCAGCAGCAGATTACCGCCGAGCGTGAAAAGCGTGCTCTGATCGCCGAGTCTGAGGGCCGCAAGCAGGAGCAGATCAATCTTGCTACCGGTGAAAAGCAGGCTGCCATTGCCCGATCCGAAGGTGAAAAGCAGGCTGAAATCAACATGGCTGAAGGTCAGGCTGCCGCTACTCTGGCCATTGCTACCGCAACTGCCGAGGCTATCCGCAAAGTTGCCGAGGCCACAGAGGCCAAGGGCGGCATGACTGCCGTTAACCTGCACGTGGCCGAGAAGTACGTTCAGGCCTTCAGTGAAATGGCCCGTACCAACAACACCCTCATCGTACCTGCCAACCTGGGTGACATGACCAGCCTCATCAGCTCCGCCATGAAGATCGTTCAGGGCAACAACAATACCACTCCACCAGCAGCACGTTAGTCCTGAAGCGCAGGCCATCAAGGCCATGCGCCATGGCGCCTTGCCATGCTGCAGCCACCGGGCGCCCTGAGCGGCGCCCGCGCACCGACCGCCCTGCCTGCATCAAATGCCAGTGGCTGCAGGCAGGCTGCATGCTGCACCGCAGCTGGCCATACTCAAAAGCCGTCCTGTCTCCAGTACAGACGGCTTTTTTGTTTTCATAGCCTGGCCAGGCGTTGCGCTGGCTCACATTTTTGTCATTCGCTGGCAACTTATGGGTTAAGACAGCACTCATAGCCGACAAAATGCATGGTCATAATCCCCCAAATACTGTATAAATGACGGTGCAAACCTGAATCATAGTGAGCAACATCAAGCATCCACAGGATACGGTCTGAATTCTGCCTTTATGATGCCTGTGCCTGTCCGTACAGTGATATCAGCTTTCTCTGCCAGCTGATACCTGTATGTCACTTATGCTTTCACTGAATGAATACCTGCCGATCTGCCCGGCAGCCAAATTTGTCCAAATGAGAGGTGACGATGGGCGAGATAATAAAGATAATTTTTGGCCTGCTCATTCTCTGCATTGTCGGTCCGGTGCTCCTTGCCATTATTCAAGCCGCCGCTGAAATAGCGTTATGGCTCATTATCGGTTTAGGCTTTGTATGGTTGCTTGCATCCCTTGATAAGGCGTCCAACAAACAATCAGGCAGCAGCTCACGCAAGTCCGGCAATCCATCCTTACACTCACAGGCTGGATCAGGACTGGTAAATCAGAAGGCTGCTGCAAGGCCACTTTCCCGGTCGGCACCGGCACCGTCCAGACAGACACCACAGTTGCAGCTGCAGCCAAAACAGGCCAGCACTGCAAAGCCTGCTGCCAATGCACAGATGTCCCCGCCCCGAAGGCCGCCTGCTGCACCGGCTCATCCAGATGCCGGTACTGCCTCCGGTAACGCTGCCGGGGGCACTGCAGGCACGGCTCCAGCTCAGCCTGCCAGTAATGTTATTTACATCTACAAACAGGTCAAAGAAGATGCCCTGCAAAGGGGCATTACAAAGCTCTGTCACTTTACCAGGTGCAGTAATCTCATCGGCATTCTCAAGGGTAACATGGGCCTGCTGCCCATAAGCTACATGAACAGTACAGGGCTCAGCTACACTCCATGCGATAACTCCCGCTGGGAAGGCCATCCTGAGTGTGTCTGCTGCTCCATTGAGTTTCCCAATGCCTTCTTCTTTGCCAAAGCCCGTGAGCGCAGCCCTGATGACTGGGTGGTCCTGCTTATTAATCCGTCTTACCTGTGGAGAGCCTCAACTCTGCTCAGTCCCTGCAACGCCTCCCGTGGCAAAGGCAAGTACATATCAAAAGGCCCGACTGCTTTCAGAGCCATGTTTGCTGACAAGTCTGCAGGCTCAGAGATTACCCGACCTGACAGACAGCTGGTCTGTGCGCCTACTGATATCCAGGCCGAGGCCCTGATTGCTGAAAGAATTGCAGTATCAGATATCACAGGAATGGTTTTCCAGAGCCAAAAGGATGCTGACCGGGCCATTGAAAGCTTTGCGGCAAACAACATAAGCACCAATATCCCCATCTACATTGAGCATATGTTCTACGTCACCTATCCCCTGCTCAATAATATCAACAGGGGCATCAGCCCGACTCTGACCCGATACCGCTAAGCCTCAACACAGCAACCCCACATCACAATGCCTCCTTGCCTCAATTGCAGGCAAGCAACCATTTGCATCAGGAAAGTAAGAAGAAATCACAACGTAAAGACAGCTCTGGCACCGCTCAAAGCTCTGCATATGATGCAGGGCCACAGGTTAGTATGAGGCTGGGCCGCCGCTCAGGCGGCAGCTGCAGCAGCCATGCAGCAGCCGCAGCAGCTGCATGGCTTCAGGCTTATGCCCGCGCGCGCAGTGCGTCGGGCAGCCAGGCTGTGACAGGGTGCCAGGCTCAATCACGACATCAGAGAGATGATATGAACACATTACACGGCAGTGGCTTTATCCGGCCACTGAAAAGGCAGAGAGAGGTGCTCTACCTGCCGGTAACCGGCCACTCGGTTGTACAGGGTGTAGCCGGCAGCGGCAAGACCACAATGGCTCTTTTAAGGGCACAGTTTATGACTGAGCCTGGTCTTGAGCACAGCGGCCGCACTTTGATACTGACCTACAACAAATCACTGTGCTCCAGCATTGAAGGCTACATCAGACAGCAGGGTCTGAGTGTTCCGGGGCGGCATGGTGTAACGGCTGCCAACTATCACAGGCTGATAGTGGCTGACCTGTGCCGCCTCAAGGGCAAGCGTTCCTTCAACTACCCGTCAGCAAAAGATGGCGATGAGCTCATCTCAAAGGCAGTAGCCGAAGTCATGGCTGAAAACAGCGAGGTCAGCCTCTTCAGGCGCCCTCTTGAGTTCTTCAAGGACGAGATTGAGTGGATACTGCGCATGGGCATCAGCTCGGTTGACGAATATGTCGAAGCCGAGCGTATCGGCCGTGGCCGTCATGTCCTGCTGCGTGCCCAGAGACCTTACATGTATCAGGTGATGGAGAGCTACCTCAAACTTCTCCGTAAGAGCGGCTTTGACTATGACTGGAATCTGGTGGTTGTCGACTGGTGCAGAGAGCTTGAGGCCGGAAAGATATCCTTCCCTTATCGTCATCTGATTATCGACGAGGGACAGGACCTGCCTCTGTGCCTGATACGGGCCCTGGGCAGTGCCTGCGGTGGTCTGGGCATTACTGAGGCTGTAAGCTACGAGGACGGCGATGTTAAGATAGATGCTGATGACGATTCTTATGATCTGGACGACTCTGATCCGGCCGACAGCACAGACGCTGACAGCAACAGCCATTACTCTGCCCAGTCAAATAAGAAGCCGGGCTCACTGACCTTTTTCGTCGATGAAGCTCAGCAGATCTACGGTCCGCGCATCAGCTGGAAGAAGGCCGGTCTTAACATAAAGAAGGTATGGCGCCTGACTGAGAACTACCGCAACACTGCCGAGATCTTCAACCTTGCCCGTACCCTTGCTGAAAGTTACGAAGATGAGGACAGCCCTGACAAGAACCTCAGTGACAGCAGCACTCCTCATGGTCATGGCCAGAAGCCTTTCCTGTACAAGTGTTCCAGGTTCGACAGCCGCATGAACATGCTCAGGGACATTACAGACAGGTTCAACACCCGCAAGCAGCGTATCGGCATTCTGGTATCGACCCACAAGCAGATGTATGAGGTCAAGAACAGCATTTTCGGATCCCAGACCATTGCCAATGGCGGTAACGACAAGATGACTCCTGATAATCCGGGCATCTACGTTTCCACCATACACTCGGCCAAGGGACTGGAGTTTGACGTGGTAGTGCTGCCTTACATGGATGCCGGCTTTTTCAGCGATCCCCGCACTGTCACTGAAGATGACAAGTATGCATTCAGCCGCATGATCAAGGAGTACAAGACTCTGTACGTAGCTGTAACCAGAGCCAGAGAGGAGCTGCATATTATGTTTGTGGACAATCTTACGGCCATGATGCCTGATGACCAGTCACTGTATCAGGAGGGCTCGGTATGATTGCTGATGTGAATACTCTGGACAGCGCCGACATTGATGTTGAGGTACGTGATCTGGTTGAAGAACGCGGGATTACCAGGCTGTGTCACTTCACCCAGTCGCGCAATCTTGCCCACATCTTTGGCGACCAGTCAGGACTGCAGGCTACCAATACGCTCAAGAAGTTCAGAATGCCTTTCAATGCCAGCGATGAGAACCGCTATGACCGTCATGAAGATCTGATCTGCTGCAGCATTGAATATCCCAATGTCTTCTACTTCACCACAGCCCGTGGCCGCGAGATTCTGTTCAAGGACTGGGCCGTTCTGCTGATCAGGCCTGACTATATCTGGCTTGAGAGCAGCCGTTTCTGTCCGTGCAATGCCGCAACCGGCGGCGGCGCATATGTATGCTCCGGTGTCGAGGGCTTTGACTCACTTTATGACGTAAGTCCGCCCGGCCCCAACACTGTAAGACGCGGCTCCCGCCACATGCACGAGGTTCCGACCAACATTCAGGCTGAGGTCATGGTCCAGGGTCAGATATCATCCTCTGACATCACAGGCATTGTTTTTCAAAGTGAAAAACAGGCCCTGATGGAACTGACCAGGCTGAAGATTCTCAAGGTAGAGCTTGAGTGTCCAATGTATGTCTGCCCTGAGTTTTACGACAAGGTCGCCATGACCAATGCCATCAAAAACTCCGCAAAACCGGAAATGAAGCTCTTCAAGAGCTGACATGCCCCCGCCCTTAATGATGCTGTCCCCAGCCATAAGGCCGCCACGTCCGTTACGGCCTCAAAAGCGGCCATACGGCCGCCACGTCCGCCATGGCTGCAGCGGCTTCCGCCGCTGTCCGGCCCGGGCATGGCATGGCCGGGCCGGCCGGGGCAGCATCCTGGCAGGGCAATGGTTTGAACGGGACGGGCTTGAGATATGAGTGAGCTGCCAATGAAAATTAGTGTCGAGGATATGGCCATCGGCTCCATGCTGGGAGCTGCATATGGCGATGCTCTGGGCTGGCCCTGGGAAAGAGCCGGCCGCAACAAGGTAGACGCCGATGACAGCATCCCGCGCTTCATGCTGCGCTCCTGGCAGAGAATTGGCAGTTATGGCGCTTACCGGTACCGCGAAAGCATGAAGCCGGGCACCTGCTCTGATGATACCCAGATGATTCTGTGTGTCAGCCGCTCCCTGCTGATGGGTGAGCGCTGGTTTGAGCACAGCACCACCAGGGAACTGCCTTTCTGGGCCATGTATGAAAGAGGTGGCGGCGGCGCCACCAAAAGGTCCATCAAGGCCTGGGCAGCAGGACAGGCACCATGGAGTAAGAGCCTGCCGCCTGAGAGCCGTGAAGATTACTTCATGGCCGGCGGCAATGGCGTTGCCATGAGGGTATTGCCTCATGTCATCAGGGGATTTCGCAGCGATTTCAGGCTGACGGCTGAGCGCATCTTTATCGACGGTATCACCACCCATGGCCACCCTGTGGCCCTTGCAGGTGCTCTGGCCTACGGATACGCTCTGTGGCTGATGATAAGACACAGCATCAATACCGTCAGTGCAGGGCAGCACTGCCAGCTCGACCTGTCCGCCCCTGATGCCAGTCCCGGCCGCTCCGCTCCGATCAACATAGCTGACATTATGCTCAGCAATATCGCTCAGTGGTCAATGCTGCCTGACAGAGGCGTTCTTCCTGAGGACTGGACGGCCGGAGTTGACGGCTGCTCCTATGACTGGATGGGCAAGTGGGGCGAGGCCATAGACAGCCTCAGACAATACCTGACCATTGCTGCACAGAGCATGGCTCAGGGCGGCGCCGGTCATGAGAGGGACATGCAGGTCATGACCGCACTGCACTGCTTTGACCCGGCGATTAAAGGCGCCGGAACAGTAGCCGCAGCAGCTGCCATATACCTTGCTCAGTCATGGCAGCACCAGCCGGTTGAAGGAGTGATAAGCGCGGCCTTTGCCCGAGGCTCGGATACCGACACCATAGCCTCAATGTGCGGCGGACTGCTCGGCTGCATGAAAGGCAGTGCCTGGCTTGCGCAGGTACGCAGCCATATTCAGGATGAGGCCTGTCTTTGCGCTTATGCCCTCAAGCTTGCACAAGCTTCCTCAGATCCCCTTGAACCGGCCGGCCCCGCCCTCTACACCTTAAGCCCGAACGCTGAAGTACCATCAGAAAAGAAGCTTGCCCAGTGGAAGAAATGGCTGTTCAGCCAGTACCCGGGACCATCAGACTCACTGCCGCTGACAGAAGCTCATTACCAGGGACATCAGGAAAATGGTGAGGACAAGGGCATAAGCATTGGTGAGGTCATGCTTCCTGACGGCCGCACAGCTCATGCAGCCTTCTTCACCGGCCATGCCTTTAACCCTGCCAGACAGAGACTTACCTGCGCGCTTGTCACAGCTGACGGCCAGTCTATGTACATCAACATACTGATAAAGGTCGATCCAGCACCTGAACCAGCCCCCGAGCCCGGCCTCGAGTCCGGCTCGGCGCAGAGCGCAGGCCATGCAGTCAGCCCTGCAACAGTCAGCAACAGCCACAACAGTGAACTCCGCCCGGAACAGTCAGCTGGCCAGCTGCCAAGACAGAGCCCCTCAGAGAGTGGCAATCAGACTGTGGCCGGCAACCATATTGTCGGCGGCGCTGATGCTGCCACAGCGCCGGGCATGTCAGCCGCTGTGGCTGTCCCGGCAGCTCAGACACAAGCACAAAAGCAGATGCCGCCCCTGCAGCAGGAGCGGACTGACGGCGCTGTCAGCTCGGCTCCTGTCTGCCTTAAGGCCGGCTTCAAGCTCACTGCAGCCTCATTTGACAGGTCTCTTGCCTTCTACCGCGACGCTCTGGGTCTGAGGGTTAAGAAGAAAAATGCAGGCACCGTATCCTTTGAGCAGGGTCTGGTGCTGGTAAGCAGCGACTATCTGAGCCGCAAGGCCGGTATGGACGACTGGCTGGGTCTGCGCTCTTTAATCTACATTGAGGTGGCCGATCTGGATCTGAGCTTCAGCCGCCTGAGTTCAGCCGGAGTCAAGATCCTCAGCACCCCGGCCCCATGGGGCAAGAGCGGCATGAGCTGCTTTCGCTGCCTGGACCCCGATGGCAATGTAGTTGAGGTCTTTGGCAAAACCCGAGGCTGACAGACCAGCGCCTGACCGGGCCGCACGCCTCGTGCAGCTCAGTCAGGCACATGCCCCAAGCCCGCAAAAGCCATTTCAGCCTGCCCGGGCCATCAATGCCAACAGGGCCATGCTGCTGCAGCACAGCAGGCCCGATGGCCTGGCCCTTATGCAAAGGTCTGCAGCCATGGCTTAAAGTTCACACCAGGCTCGATCGGCGGTCTGGAATCAGGTCAGGTTCAGGCTCAGGATCAAAGACAGATGTTTACTGTGGCCGTTGTCAGGTCCAGGAAGGAAAGGCAGCCGCGATCGCGGCAGGATGGCGGGGCAGCGGGAGGACTGGCCAGGACTGGACAGGCCCGGACGGGACTTGAGTGATGTGCAAGGCGGGATTCCATGTTGCGGCAAGATTTAGTCATGGATTGACAAGATTCCTGATTTTTACCTGATTTAACGGCATAACATAGATACAACATGCAGGTAAAAGAAAAGAACCTTGCGGTTCCCAAAGAAATGGTGGATGCTATAGGACTCGAACCTATGACCCTCTGCTTGTAAGGCAGATGCTCTAACCAGACTGAGCTAAGCATCCGTAATGGTGGGTCGTGAGGGGATCGAACCCGCGACCAACGGATTAAGAGTCCGCTGCTCTACCAGCTGAGCTAACGACCCATTAGGATTTCTTTTTTGAAATGGTGGATGCTATAGGACTCGAACCTATGACCCTCTGCTTGTAAGGCAGATGCTCTAACCAGACTGAGCTAAGCATCCATAACGTGGTGGGTCGTGAGGGGATCGAACCCGCGACCAACGGATTAAGAGTCCGCTGCTCTACCAGCTGAGCTAACGACCCACGTATGGGATTGGCTGACTTGAATGGTGGGTCGTGAGGGGATCGAACCCGCGACCAACGGATTAAGAGTCCGCTGCTCTACCAGCTGAGCTAACGACCCAGACAAGACAGCAAGAAGTCGATGGTGGGTTGTGAGGGGATCGAACCCTCGACCAATGGATTAAAAGTCCACTGCTCTACCGCTGAGCTAACAACCCATACGGTTGCCCTTTCAACTTCCTGTCACATTCGCTGTTACGAACTGACGGGGTGCTATTTTACTTAAATAATCCATCAACGCAAGCACTTTTTTCAAAAATTTGAAGATTTTTTAACAATTGGCTTTTATAAGCCTTTTTCAGACACAATATTGCCAGCCCGCCAGCTTCAGATACTGCCGGATCGGGCTGTAGCACCGGCCATTGGAGCTGCCACCAGCTAACAGACAGGCAAATGTGTTTAGCTTAAGCAGCCTTACCGGTGTCGGTAAGCCCCTCTGTCATAAGCCCCCAGGCATATGCCTACATCGGCGCCCGCATCTGCTCTCTGTACCTGCATCTGACCTCTGTGCCTGTGTGGCTGGCAGAGCTTTGCCAAAGGACACCAAATGGAGCCCAGGCTGGACGACAGTAAATTTCACTTTCGACTGCCTTCTTCATGCGTGGCCCTGCCGGACTTATGGCTGGCAGAACAAACAGAATCCATAGTAAATTCTGCGGACACGCCATCTGTACTGGTACTACTGAATTGGACAGCCGATAAGTACTTTTCAGACATGATGCAGCCGGGCATACTGGATCTTAAATGTCCCGGCCTTTGCAAAGGCTGCCTGGGATTTTGCTGGCGCCTGGCACGACGGTAACAGGCTGCCCGTGCTTTTGATGGTGCCCGGCACGACGGTAACAGGCTGTCCGTGCTTTTGATGGTGCCCGGCATGACGATAACAGACTGCCCTTGCTTTTGATGTCAGCGGGCAGGTCGGTAACTGACTGCCCATGCTTTTGTTGTCAGCGGGCAGGACGGAGACTGAATGCATGTTTTTTTGCTGGCGCCAGGCAGTACGCTAACAGGCTGCATACAGCTTTGATTTATGGGAGGCAATTATGGAAGAAGTTAAGAACAGCCGCGACTTTATGCGCAACTTCTTTGAGCGCATGTACGAAAAAGAAGCTGCCTCTTTTGAGGGAGCCCTGAAGCTGCCGCTTGAAGAAAAGGATAAGGCCATGTGGCTTGATCCTGACAGCAAGGATGAATGGAAGCAATGGAAGCTCATAGAATCCACTGTCAGTGAAAAAGACGTTCTCAGCATGTTCTCAGAGATAGGATGCACCCCTCCTGAATGCCTGATTGCCTATTTCACTGTCTACCATCATTATTTTGATGACCCTGTTGGCCGACACCCTGTGTCAAAGCCTTTTGCAGGACTTAAGAATGCATGGAATCCAGCCCTGGTAAAAGCAGGCTTTCTGCCTTTTGCCTGGGACGAGGAGCACAGCCTCATTCTCTTCATTGACCTTGAGAATATGCCAGACCAGTACAGCTGCCCTGTCTGCCAGATTGATCACGAGATCCTCTTTGACATAACTGATGAGCTTTATGAAGAGGATGATGACGACGAGTACGATGATGATACTGACTGTGATGACGACGAGCTGGACGATGACTGTGAGCAGGCTATGGAACAGGCCGAAGCTGACTGCATCCGCCTGGCCGTAATCGACAATATGGAGGAACTGGCTCCAGACTTCTTTACCTTCCTGAACAACATGCTTGAGGAGTGATGCTGCAGCGGCATTAGACCCTTTTGCTGTAAGCCGCACCCTGCCTGATAAATACGGCCATCCTGCCCAGCTGCTGGAGCCGGTGCAGATCAGGTGCAAGGTGCCTGTCTTCGTCCATCAGGTTCAGGACGATAAAGACAGCCGCCCCGTCAGCTCACGCAAGCGCGTGCCTCAACTGTCTGCCTCAAGGCAGACAGCAAGGGCAATGGACACTGGCTGTTTCAGTAAAGTCTGACTGGATGGAGGCTCTGGCCGTAAAAACTGTGGGCTAGACGAACTTGACTGTCATACGTATTAGCTGTTGAGCTCAGGGAAATTAGGCTATGCCCAAAGGCTGGCCGTTTTCTTGGTGGCATGCGGTGCTGACTCGCTGGCCGTTTACTGGATGGCAGCGCCGCTTGCCTTGCCCTGTTATGGAATGCAGCACAGCTGCCAGGCTGGACGTGTTCTGGCTGGCATGCGGTGCTGCATGGACGTGTTCTGGCTGGCAGGCTGAGCTGTAAGGTGGCAGCACTGAGGTTGATCTTGCGGGAATGGCATGGGCCTGTCAGTTTGTAAGGGGCTGTAATTTGGCAGTGGCGGAGCACAATGACGGGGCGGAACGGAAAAAGAGATCAATAGTAGCTTAAAGCGGGCGGCCATGGCATGATTTGGGCCGCTGCTTGCTTGATTTTGTGACGAATTTCGCTAAAATAACCGTGACTTTGGCTGTCGTGTTTTTTCAGCACATGAACTCAAAGATTATCCAGCTCCCGTCACCTGGCAGCATCTAATATTGATCTCTGATGTGACTCTGGCGTTTTTCTGAGAGTATCGGCTTCCTGCAGCCATCATTACAGGCTTAATCAAAGCTCTCAATGGATATTGCAGACAGTTATCATGATTTGCCCTGCAGGGCAAATCTCAGTATGCAGCTGTCGCGCTTCTGAATTAAATTGCTTACAGCTCAGTAAATGCTGAGCTCCAGTCAAACAGAAGTTAAGGGCCGAGGAGATAAGATTAAGCTCCCGCCCCTATAAAATCCATTGACCCTGGCCATCCCCTTTATCTGGTTAGTTGTAACAGCATCTAGCCCGTTTATGCTGCATGCAAATCGTGTTTTTGCTCGCAAATGGCGCTTATGGCTGACGATGTTACACCCTTTAATCAGCCTGCTTTTACCATAACTTTTTCAGGCTGCTGTCCCGGGGCCTGCAGGACCATGATGCGCATAAGGCTGCGCACTGCGCTGCACTTCAATGCACCGCACCGTATCAGGTTTGATAACCTTGTCCGTTCATGCTGACAGCACTCTCCGTCAAGTCGGTTTTATCAGCTCGAATTATTGGAGGTATTTGTGGCAAGTACCGCAATCCTTGCACTCGCTGATGGCACTGTATTCAAAGGCAAAGCCTTTGGTGCCTCAGGTGTCACCCTAACTGGCGAAGTCGTTTTCAACACTTCAATGACTGGCTATCAGGAAATTCTTACCGACCCTTCCTACACCGGTCAGATGGTTACCCTCACCTATCCTCACATCGGCAACTACGGCATCAACTCCGAGGACATGGAATCTGACAAGGTCTGTGTTCAGGGTCTGATTGTTCGTGACCTTTCCCCTGTAGCCTCCAACTTCCGCAGCGAAATCTCCCTGAGCGACTTTCTGGCCAAGTATGGTAAGCCAGGCATCAGCGGTATCGACACCCGTATGCTTACCCGTATCCTCCGTGAAAAGGGTGCCCAGAACGGCTGTCTGACCACTGATCCCTCCATCACTCCAGATCAGGCCGTAAAAATGGCCCAGGACTGCCCTTCCATGAAGGGTCAGGATCTGGCAAAGGTTGTTACCACCGACAAGATCTATGAGTGGACCGATGGCGAGTGGACCCTTGGTTCAGGCTATGCAAAGCAGGACCCTGCCTCTTTGCCATTTAATGTTGTGGTCTATGACTTTGGCGTCAAGATCAACATCCTGCGTATGCTGGCTCAGCGTGGCTGCCGCCTGACTGTAGTACCTGCCACAACCCCTGCTGATGATGTCCTCAAGCTCAATCCTGATGGCGTTTTCCTGTCTAACGGTCCTGGCGATCCTGAGCCATGTACCTACGCCATTGAGGCTATTAAGACCTTTATTGAGCACAAGATTCCTTTATTTGGCATCTGCCTTGGCCACCAGCTGCTTGGTCTTGCCTCAGGCGCCCGTACCATCAAGATGAAGTTTGGCCACCATGGTGCCAACCATCCGGTACGTGATACTGCCACCAATACTGTCTATATCACCTCTCAGAACCACGGCTTCTGCGTTGATAAGGACACCCTGCCTGACAATGTCAAGGCAACCCACTTCTCCCTGTTCGACGGTTCCCTCCAGGGTATCGAGCGTCTGGACGTACCTGCATTCAGCTTCCAGGGTCACCCTGAGGCCAGTCCAGGTCCGCACGATCCAAAGCCACTTTTTGATCACTTCATCGAGCTGATGCGTCAAAATCACAAGTAAAGGACTGGAGAAGTAAATGCCAAAGCGTACTGACATAAAGAGCATTCTGATTCTGGGCGCAGGCCCAATCGTTATCGGTCAGGCCTGTGAGTTCGACTACTCCGGTACCCAGGCCTGTCGTGCCTTACGTGAAGAGGGCTACCGCGTCATTCTGGTCAACTCCAATCCGGCTACCATTATGACCGACCCTAATATTGCTGATTCAACCTACATTGAGCCTATCGACTGGCGTGTAGTTGAGCGCATTATTGAAAAGGAGCGTCCTGATGCTGTTCTGCCTACCATGGGTGGTCAGACTGCACTTAACTGCGCCCTTGATCTGGAGCGTCATGGTGTACTGGAGAAGTACGGCGTTGAGATGATCGGTGCCAATGCCGACACCATCGACAAGGCCGAGAACCGTGAGCGCTTTGATGAGGCCATGAAGAAGATTGGCCTTTCCTGCCCACGTTCAGGCATTGCCCACTCTCTTGAAGAGGCCTGGCAGGTTCAGAGCGAAGTAGGCTTCCCATGTATCATCCGTCCATCTTTCACCATGGGTGGCACCGGTGGTGGTATTGCCTACAATCCTGAAGAATTTGAAGAAATCTGTACCAAGGGTCTTGAGAGCTCCCCTACTCACGAGCTGCTCATTGACGAATCCCTGATCGGCTGGAAAGAGTTCGAGATGGAAGTGGTGCGTGACCGCAAGGACAACTGCATCATAGTCTGCTCCATCGAAAACTTCGATGCCATGGGTATTCACACCGGTGACTCCATCACTGTTGCTCCTGCCCAGACCCTGACCGACAAGGAATACCAGATCATGCGTGACGCCTCCATGGCCGTATTACGCGAGATCGGTGTTGAGACCGGCGGTTCCAACGTACAGTTCGGTATCAATCCTAAGGACGGCCGCATGGTCATCATTGAGATGAACCCACGTGTGTCCCGTTCCTCAGCCCTTGCCTCCAAGGCAACCGGTTTCCCTATTGCCAAGGTAGCTGCCAAGCTTGCAGTTGGCTACACACTTGATGAGCTGGGCAATGACATTACCGGCAATCTGACCCCTGCCTCATTCGAGCCTTCCATTGACTATGTAGTCACCAAGGTTCCACGCTTCAACTTTGAAAAGTTCCCTAACTCCAATGACCGTCTGACCACTCAGATGAAGTCAGTAGGTGAGGTCATGGCTATCGGCCGTACCTTCCAGGAGTCACTGCAGAAGGCCCTGCGTGGTCTTGAGACCGGCAAGAGCGGCTTTGACCCTCGTCTGGACATGAGCCACAAGGAAGCCCGCACCAAGCTGCTCCATGAGCTTGAGGAAGCCGGAGCTCACCGTATCTGGTACATTGCCGATGCTTTCCGTATGGAAATGACTGTTGAGGAGCTCTTTGAGTACACCAACATCGATCCATGGTTCCTGGTCCAGATCAAGGAACTCATCGACATTGAAAAGTCACTGTCAGGCCGTACCTTAAAGTCCATTGACGCCGAAGAGATGCACGATCTCAAGTCCCGTGGCTTCTCCGATGCCCGTCTTGCAGAAATCCTCAACACCACCGAGGATCTGGTTCGTGAGCGTCGCTGGCTGCATGAGGTTTATCCAACCTTCAAGCGTGTTGATACCTGTGCTGCCGAGTTCTCAACTCCTACTGCCTATATGTACTCCACCTATGAGCAGGAGTGTGAGGCCAATCCAAGCGACCGTCGCAAGATCATGATTTTAGGCGGCGGCCCTAACCGTATTGGTCAGGGTATCGAGTTCGACTACTGCTGCGTGCACGCCTCCATGGCCTTACGTGAGGACGGTTTCGAGACCATTATGGTCAACTGCAACCCAGAGACCGTTTCTACCGACTATGACATTTCCGATCGTCTGTATTTTGAGCCTGTAACTCTTGAAGACGTTCTGGAAATTGCCCGTGTTGAAAAACCTGAGGGCGTTATCGTTCAGTTTGGCGGTCAGACTCCATTAAAGCTGGCCCGCAAGCTTGAGCAGGCCGGTGTACCAATCATCGGTACCTCACCTGATGCCATCGACAAGGCTGAAGATCGTCAGCGCTTCCAGGAAGCCGTTGAGAAGCTCAACCTGCTCCAGCCTAAGAACGGTACTGCCATTTCCTTAAATCAGGCCGTTTCCATCGCCGAGCAGATTGGCTATCCTCTGGTAGTACGTCCATCCTATGTACTGGGCGGCCGTGCCATGGAAGTGGTTTATGACGAGGACGATCTGCGCCGTTACTTCAACGAGGCCGTCAAGGTTTCCAACAAGTCTCCGGTACTGCTCGACAAGTTCCTTGATCACGCCATTGAGGTTGACGTTGATGCCGTATGCGACGGCAAGGACGTCGTAATCGGCGGCATTATGGAGCACGTTGAGGAGTGTGGCGTTCACTCCGGTGACGCTGCCTGCGTACTGCCACCATGGCATCTGTCCGAGGAAATCAAGGAGCGTATTGTCAAGATCTCCCGCGATCTGGCCATGGAGCTGGACGTACGCGGTCTGATGAATGTACAGCTGGCTGTTCGTGATGATGAAATCTACCTCATTGAGGTAAACCCACGCGCTGCCCGTACCGTACCATTTGTTTCCAAGGTAACCTCTCTGCCTCTGGCCAAAATCGCTGCCCGAATCATGAGCGGTGTATCCCTTGCTGAGCAGGGCATTACCGAGCAGGTAATTCCTCCTTACTACTCTGTAAAGGAAGTGGTTCTGCCATTCCACAAGTTCCCAGGTTCTGACCCTATCTTAGGCCCTGAGATGCGTTCTACCGGTGAGGTTATGGGCACCGCCTGCACCTTCCACGAGGCCTATGCCAAGGCACAGCTGGCCTCCAACAGTGAGATCGTCCGCAAGGGCCGTGTCCTGCTGTCTATCCGCAATTCCGACAAGCCTGTGCTGGCCGAGCTGGGCCGCAAGCTGGCTGCTGCCGGTTTTGAAATGGATGCTACCGGTGGTACCTACAAGGTTCTTAAGGAAGCCGGTCTGCCAGTAACCCGCGTCAAGAAGGTATTTGAGGGTCGTCCAAACATTCTCGACGGCATCAAGTCAGGTCACTACAGCTGGGTTATCAACACCACTGAGGGCCGTCAGTCCGTACTGGATTCACGCTCTCTGCGTCGTGGCGCTCTGCAGTACCATGTAAGCTACTGCACCACCATCAACGCAGCCTTTGCTACTGTTGAAGCCATTGGTGAAAATGAGTTTGCTACCGTAAACTCAATCCAGGAACTCCACCAGATGATTAAGGATGCAAAGAAAAAGGACTGACAGCCAGAAGAGAAGCACCGCCGCTCCGGCCCTGACAGCTGGAGCGGTAAAGTGTAATACTCTCAGCTGAACTCATCCTTTTGCAGGGCAGGGCCGCAAGGTCCTGCCCTGCGCATTTATGCCCGGCCAGCTGCTCCGGACATCATAAACCGCCCCAGGCAGGCATCCACGCCCCGTCACCGTCGTGCCAGCCTGGCGACGCTGCTGGCGCCCGGCGCCCGCCCGACGCCCGCCCAGGCAAGCCCGCCCAGGAGAGCCCGGTCAGAGCCGCAAGGTCAGCCTGTGGCCTGTATCTTTATAAATTGTGAGCCAGGTCTTGCATACTTGTTAAAAGCATGTATAATGTGCCCACAAACCGATGCGGATGGATGGCAGAGCGGTTGAATGCAACGGTCTTGAAAACCGTCGAGGATTTGCGTCCTCCGTGAGTTCGAATCTCACTCCATCCGCCATCAGGATTCAAAAAGGCTCAGGCCTTTTATTTTTTGCCCACACGCTAGATACAACACACCCCATCAAAGCTCCCACCAATTGCCACATCTTATTAACATCATCCCGGACAAAGCAGCCACAGAAGCATACCCGACCCTGCAATGCCCCGGCCCAGCGCCATACATGACTCCACTCCAGGCTAAGCCACTGCTCAGCACATTAACATGCACTGGCAATACAAAACCACAAGCATTGCAGACTGAGCTGACTTCATCACAGCTGCGCCTGCCTGACATGACTACGCTATGGCATAGAATGCAGACAAAATTCTTAGACAAACTATTAAATCAGCCAATACGTTAAGTGCACATAAGTGCACACAACTGTTTGAACATTAAGATTCCATGCTCTGCAGCCTCTGGCGGTAAGATACTTGAAAAATAGCTGCTTTAACCTATACTTACGCTTTCAGAGCCACCGTTTTTTGGGTTACCAGGCAGCTGATTTTCTTTTTGAAATATCATCAGGGCCTTCATAAATGACTCACCGTCACGGCTTTATTTATAGAAAATCAGCTTAATTTTGCTGAACTAAGCCTGTTCGTCCATCACTGCTGATACCAGAGCAGGAACCTGCCGACAGCATTTTCTGCTGCAAACAGCTGCAGCTGCGACATCCAGCAAATTGCTTCATATTTCAGGTACCTATTAGTTGACTGCCTGGTGGCAGCATATTTAACTGAAACTCTGATTTAAATCTATTTTCTGACATTATCTGACCTGCATCAGCAGGCTGCCTGGCTGTCCGGGCGTATCAGCATAATGAGCGCTGCCGTTTTACTGATGGCTGACGACAGCACCGTGCCGCACGTCGGCGCGTCAGGCACTTTTGCTACAAACAGGAGCTTCAATCATGTCTGACTGGTCAATGGGTTATCAGACCGACCTGCAATACACCTACGGTTACTTCAGAATGAATAACCCTCTATATGCCCACTACCTTTTTACATCCCAGGGCTATGCTTTTCCAGGCCAGGGGGGGGGTGGCACGTTTAATGCATGTGAACTTGGTTTTGGCCAGGGTGTTTCCATTACCATGCATGCCGCAGCCTCAGATGCCAGCTGGTACGGAAATGACTTCAATCCAGTCCAGGTAAGCAATGCCCGCCATTTTGCCCAATGCGCTAAAACTACTGTCATGCTCAGCGATGACAGCTTTGAGCAGTTTGTCCAGCGTGATGACCTGCCTGAATTCGATTTTATCTGCATGCACGGAATCTGGTCCTGGATCTCTCCTGAAAACCAGCAGTTTGTTATTGATTTTGTCAGCAAGCACCTCAAGGTAGGCGGCGTATTCTACATTTCCTACAATGTGTCTCCAGGCTTTATCGTATTTGAGCCTATGCGCCATCTGATGAGTGAGATCAACAAGCACATGCTGGGCTCTAACATGAATGCCGAGCAGAAGCTTGCTACCGTCAAGGATGCCCTCAAGCAGCTCGTCGCCGTCAAGCCATCCTATGCCAATGTATTCCCTGGCCTTGAAAAGCGTATCGACAAGACCTTTGAAAATGACTTCCACTATCTGGTAGGCGAATATCTCAATACCTACTGGGATGTTACCCACCACTCTGTAATCTGTGAGAAGCTGCAGTCTGCCAAGCTTGAGTATGCACTGTCAGCCCATGCCACTGACCTCATGGACAGCCTCAACCTCACCTCCGAACAGCAGCAATATCTGGCTCAGTACCGTGGTACCCCTCTTTATGAGACCTGCCGCGACCTGATCGTCAACCGTCAGTTCCGTACCGACTATTTCGTCAAGGGCGCACGTCGCCTGGGCCCTGCCGAGCAGCAGCGTGAGTACGACAATCTGTCCGTAGTACTGGTCAAGGCCATGGAGGACTTTGAGTACTCAATTGACTCCCGTCTTGGTAAGGCTGAGCTGCGCAAAGATGTTTATGAGCCAGTGCTCAAGGTACTGTCTGACCACAAGCCACACACAATTGGTGAAATCAAGGAGAAGGTTACTGCCTCTACCAAGGGTAAGGTCAGCATTGAGCACATCACCGAGGCTGTTAACGCTCTGGTATTCTCCGGTAACTGTGAGCCGGCTATCTGCGATGCAGACACCATTGCCCGCAATGAGGAAAAGTGCAAGTCACTGAATATCAGCATTATCAATGACTTCAATGACACTCCTCTTGCCTTCCTTTCCTCCCCTGTAACCCAGGGCGCCCTGAGCGTTGGCAAGGTAACCCTGATGGTGCTGCAGATTTACCTCAAGCACAACAGACCAAAGAACCACGATGTCATGGAAAAGGACGTCATGGAAATTCTGACCTCCGGTAAGAACACTCTCAACAACGAGGGCAAGCCAGTTACTGAGCCAGAAGAGCAACGCAAGATCGTCAAGAACCTGATCAAGGACTTCTACAACAAGCAGCTGCCACTTATCAACGGTCTGCACATGATCTGATCTGCTTTCGCCTGAAACAGGCGCCAGATATTCATAGCAAAAGCCCGGACCTTGGTCCGGGCTTTTTCATTCCCCGCCTTTCATGACCAGCCTGCTGCTGACCGCAAGCTCAGCCCTGTACTGCACACTCTCATAAATTCCGCTGTCTGCACCTGCTGCATTAGATGAAAGCAACAGCCCCAGTTTGCTCCATCACCGGACAGTCTCCGGCCTTATGAATGAAGTCCGTCTGATGCAGACCATACCCCGTCCTGTCTTTAGACTCCGCATATGCCACCAGTCAGTGCAGGAGCATTGGCTTTGATGCGCCGGAGAGAAAGACTATATTTAAGCCCTTTAAAAATTGTTGTGCTAAAATCTGCTGCCATCAAGCATGACATACAATCAAATTTCAGGCTGTATAGCCTCTTCAATCAGGAGCTTATCTCAATGGCTGAATGGTCCATGGGTTATCAGACCGACCTGCAATACACTTTTGGCTATTTCCGTATGAACAACCCTCTGTATGCCAGATACCTTTTTACCTCACAGGGACTGGCCTTTCCGCGCATGGGGGGGGTGGCACGTTTAATGCATGTGAACTAGGATTTGGCCAGGGCGTTTCCATCACCATGCACGCTGCCGCTTCAGATGCCAACTGGTATGGAAATGACTTCAACCCTACTCAGGTAAGCCACGCCCGCAACTTTGCTCAAAACGCCAATACTTCAGTCATGCTCAGCGATGACAGCTTTGAACAATTCGCTCAGCGCGACGATCTTCCTGAATTTGACTTCATCTGCATGCACGGCATCTGGTCATGGATCTCCCCTGAGAACCAGCAGTATGTGGTAGATTTCGTCAGCAGACACCTGAAAGTAGGTGGTGTCTTCTATCTCTCCTACAATGTCGGACCAGGCTTTATCGTATTCGAGCCTGTACGTCACATCATCAGCGAACTCAATAAGCACGTTCTGGGCACCGCCATGAGTCCTGAACAAAAGCTCAACTCCTTCAAGGACGTACTAAACAAGCTTATTGAAGCCAAGCCTTCCTATGCCGCCGTATTTCCTGGTCTTGCCAAGCGCATTGAGCAGACTCTGGAGCACGACTTCCACTATCTTTCCGGCGAATACCTCAACAGCTACTGGGATGTCACTCACCACTCTGTGGTGGCTGAAAAACTGCAGTCCGCCAAGCTTAACTTTGCTATTTCAGCTCACGGCACCGACCTCATGGACAGCCTCAACCTCACGACTGAACAGCAGCAGTACCTGGCTCAATTCCGTGGCACTCCTATGTATGAGACCTTGCGTGACTTCATAGTCAACCGCCAGTTCCGCGCCGATTTCTTTGCCAAGGGCGTATGCCACATGACCGCCGCTGAGCAAAAGCGTGAATACAACAGCCTGGCTGTAGTGCTGGTCAAGGCCATGGAGGACTTTGAGTACTCAATTGATTCCCGTCTTGGCAAGGCTGAGCTGCGCAAGGATGTTTATGAGCCTGTACTCAAGGTGCTGAGCGACCACAAACCGCACACCATTGCCCAGATCAAGGAAAAGGTCAGTGACGCCACTAAAGGCGAGGTCAAGGACGAACATGTATCTGAAGCCGTCAACGCTCTGGTATTCTCCGGCAACTGCGAGCCTGCCATCACTGATGAGCAGACCATAAAGCGCAACGTGGACAAGTGCCACGCCATGAATATCAGCATCATCAACGACTTTAACGACACTCCACTGGCATTCCTTGCATCTCCCGTAACCCAGGGCGCCCTGAGCGTAGGCAAGGTCACTCTTATGGTGCTTCAGATCTACCTCAAGCACAACCGTCCGGAGAACAGAGAGGTCATGGAAAATGACGTTATGGAAATCCTGACCTCAGGCAAAAACACTCTCAACAACGAAGGCAAGCCGGTCACTGACCCGGACGAGCAGCGCAAGATCATCAAGAACCTTATCAAGGACTTCTACACCAAGCAGCTGCCTCTCATAAGCGGCCTGCAGCTTATCTGACCTGCAGGCCACAAGGACGTGCACGCCTCTTCAGGGTCCGCATCCCTGGCCTGCATCGCTCCATGAGCCCGTATAAAATCCCGTTCCTGTAATGACAGAAGGTCCTGATATCTTGCGATGTCAGGACCTTCATTTTTTGACCATCAGCTGCGCAAAAGGCAGCTGGTATGCACGACTGCAGTGCTGCATGACTGCACGGCAATCACAGGGCTGTGCAGTCAGGCTGGTGCAGCTGTCTTACATGGTCACGAACTTGGCCACAAAAGCAGCAGCAAGCAGCCAGGTAGCGATGGTAATGCGCTTGAACTTGCCGCTTAACAGGTGCAGCAGAACAAAGGAGATTAAGCCCAGAGCAATACCCTCAGAGATGGAGTAGGACAGAGGCATCATGATGATACACATGAATGCAGGGATAGACTCGGCATAGTCACCAAAGTCGATCTTCTGAACCTGGCTCATCATCATAAGACCTACCAGAATTAATACCGGAGCGGTAGCGGCGCCTGGCACGGCAAGGAAGAATGGAGCAAGGAATAGGGCTACCAGGAAACAGACAGCGGTAGTAAAGGAGGTAAGACCGGTACGGCCACCCTCGGCAACACCGGCAGCAGACTCAACGAAAGTGGTAATGGTGGAGCTGCCCATAACGGCGCCGGCAGTGGTACCAATAGCGTCAGTCAGGAAGGCCTTCTTCAAGTGAGGGATACGGCCATTGCTGTCGATCATGCCAGCACGGTTGGATACGCCTACCAGAGTACCGATGGTATCGAATATGTCCACAAAGAGGAAGGTAAAGACAATGATGGCCATCTCCCTGGTAAAGATCTTGTCGAACTCAAACTTGAAGAAGATAGGCTCCATTGATGGAGGAACACCGATAACGGCATCAAGATGGGTAATGCCCAGAGGAATACCTACGACAGTGGTCAGGATGATACCAAGCAGCAGAGCACCGCGAATCTTGAGAATGAGCAGTACTGAAGTAATCAGAATACCAATCATGCCCAGAAGAGCAGGACCGTGGGTGATATCACCAAGGGTCACCAGAGTGGCAGGATTGTCGACAATGATTTGGGAGTTCTGCAGGCCAATGAAAGCGATGAACAGACCAATACCGGCAGAGATGGCATACTTCAATGACATTGGGATGGCATTTACTATCTGCTCACGGATGTTGGTGATGGTCAGAATGATGAAGATAATACCTTCAATTAATACGGCGGTCAGAGCAAACTGCCAGCTGTAGCCCATGGTCAGACAGACGGTATAGGCAAAGAAAGCATTAAGACCTACGCCCGGTGCCAGAGCAAAAGGCAGCTTGGCGTAAACGGCCATTAACAGAGTGGAAAATGCTGCAGCAACTGCAGTAGTGGTGAACAGGGCACCCTTGTCCATACCGGCAGCAGCCAGTACGTTTGGAGAAAGGGCAAGAATATAAGCCATGGTCAGGAAGGTAGTAATACCTGCCAGAATCTCTGGCTTAATGCTGTGGACTTTAGGGTCAAAACCGAACAGTTTCTGTAACATGTAAAGCACATCCGGATAGCAGCTTTCTGTCATGCCGCCGACCTGCCATAAGGCCAGCTCAACCCCCGTCATTACCCTCACAGTATATATACACTCTCAGCACAGCCTCACAACTTACAATATCCCCATAGCCAGAGAAATCGCATGATCTGGTAAGTGTGTGCACTGAAACTTATGTTTATTTGAGAGTGAGAAAGAGGAGGGAGGAAACAGAATCGCTGTCTGTCAACAAGAAGGGAACCCAGGTATCAGGCCGGAAAAAGCAGCTGCGTCACAAGGTTTAAGTACCTGACTCAGGGCTGTTTTCCCATGCATGATTCGCCTGAAAATTTGTGCGCAATACTATCATTACCAGCTGTTTTTAGCAATTGCAAAAGCATGGTCAAATGCACTTATACCCGCTGATTTATGCCGATTTATCAGCCCTGCCCTGATCATAAAATTTCCCCCTGCCAGCTCCGTCAGTCCATAAGCTCCTCCCAGGAGTACACACACGACTTTTATACCCGTCACAATAATACTGCACCGCCTGACATGGCTGAATTCACCTGGGCTAATCCTGCTAATCCCGCCCGCCCATCCAGACTACGACCAGAATATGTCCATTCCTCTGGAGCCAGCCCCAACTCCTGAAGCTGGTCCCTGCACACGACCATGTTCCAGCTCACTCGCTGTCCCGGCACACGACCATGTTTAAGCCCAGTCGCTGTCCCGGCACACGACCATGTTTCAGCCCAGTAGCTATCCCTGTCCGCGTCCATGTAGAGGTATGAGCTCTGTGGGAATATGCCCCTGTGCCACTGGGAAATGTCGTGCGCAAAAGTGAGACAGCGCCGCTCCTTGCGCATTGCAGCGCTGTTAATTAAATGGCAATAGGTTAAACTAAGCAGACCGCCAGATGCTCAGGTCACAATGAGTATCAGGCATAAGGGTATATGAGTATGCCCGCGATGATCCCCGTGATCATCAACTGTTAAGATAAGCATCACTATACTCACCAGCGGCTGACTGCCCCAGGGCAGCTACTGTAAGCGGCCGCTGCAGCCTTAACCATGCGGCATGACTGCCTCTTAACTGTTATTTACAGTTGGAGAGCACCATGTACAAAGATCAGTCCCGAGCTCATACGGATGTGAACAGTGCAGAACTGCCATGCCCCCCATGGCAGGCAGCAAACGAAGGCAGGCCCAAACGACTGTATGCCTGAGAACTGTCAAATGCTGAACTCCATCTCATCACGGCACCGTACGAGGCGACCATGACTGCCCGACAGGCAGGGAGTGGAAGACAGGACTGTCTGCCATGTTGACAACCAAAGCTGCATCAGTGCTCATTGAGGGTGCTGCCATAATGCATTGCATCAGCGTTCAGACTTATGCCTGAACTGTTTCGGGCAATAAGGCACAGCCTGTATCATGTAGGCATTAATGCATGCACCGGGGCATGGCTTCCATGAAGCCCGACCTGAGCCATCGTGCCAGGCATGGTCAGGCGAGCTGCTCTGGTAATGGTTAAGTGAGATAGTTTGCGAGGATAAACTATGAGTTCTGTTGCCGATAACCACACCCCTAATAAAAGGATCTCCAAGGCCATTATCGTCTCCAAGGTCTATCACAGACCTGTAGGCGGAGCCATTTCCGAAGTAGCCAAGCTGCTCAAAAATCTGGCCGTGGAAGCCTATATCGATCAGAACACCGCCGTAGGCTTTAACCTCGACGATATTCCTATCATTTCCCGTCGCGGCATCCGTGATGCTGACCTGATCATTGTAGTGGGCGGTGACGGCTCACTGCTGGGCGCCGCCCGCTCCATGGTCGATTTCAACGTGCCCATGCTGGGCATTAACCGTGGTCATCTGGGCCTGCTTACTGATGTCAGTCCGCAGAACCTCGAGAAATCCCTGAACAGAATTGTTGAGGGCCGCTACACCATCGAAAACCGCATGCTCCTTGATGTGCGTGTTTTCCGTCGTGATGAGGACGGCGCCGAAGAACAGATTGGTCAGTCCCTTGCCATGAATGAGACAGTCATTCATTCAGGCATTCTGGCACACATGATTGTCTGCCGCGTCTCCATTGATGGCAGCTTCATGTATTCCCTGCGAGGTGACGGCATCATTATCGGTACACCTACCGGCTCCACAGCCTACTCCCTGTCAGCTGGAGGTCCTATTATCGAGCCTCACCTTGATGTGCTCTCCCTGGTCCCAATGTTCCCTCAGTCACTCAACTGCTCCCCTATCATTCTTCCAGGCAAACGCAATGTTGAAGTGGAGTTTGAGTTCAAAGAAGATGTCCCTGAGTGGGTCAACGTCAACTGCGACGGCCAGGTAACCATTCGTGCCGACACCAAGTGCGTAGTATGCGTCAGCCAGCACGAATCCCCGCTGCAGCTTATCCACCCTGAGGGCTACGATTACTACAGCATCCTGCGCCAGAAACTGGGCTGGGGCCAGAGCCTCGTCACTTCTGACTGACGCAGGCGCTGATGCAGGTGCTGACGCAGGTGCTGACGCTGGCCAATCCCAAGGCCATAGCCATGGCTCAGAGCAATACCCCGCGCTCAGAGCCATAGCCCATGCTCTGAGCCAGAGCTCTGGGCAATCGCCTGCCGAAGATAAAGGCCACGCCAGGACAAAGCAAAGCAAGGCATGCCCCTACAAAAAGGGATCAGTTTCCACTGATCCCTTTTTGTTTTGTACACCTGCCATCATTGCCCCTGCCTGCTACCCGCTTTGTCAGCTGCAGCCTGTATAGTCCTGTTGCCATGACATGGCATGTATAGTCCGGCTGGCATGGTATGGCATGGCATGCATAGTCCGGCCGCCATGGCTGGCCATGGCAGCCGCACGAACGTGGCCTGCGTATCCAGATGGCTGTCGTACGGTCAGCGGATACAGGACGGCTTTATCAGCAGGTCAGCGCCCATGGCTGTAGCATGTGGGTTGAGGGCAGCCTTGCTTCAATGGGCAGCTGTAATAACCATCTGACTGGCATGCCTGGTGGTAAGGGGAGCATTGCAGTTAAGGGGATGCTCTAAATATTTTTTACCTGGTTATGATAAATTTGTAATCCAGAAAAAGGCCGATTCGGATTAGAATTAGCATTCACTGCACCGCAGGGTGCAGGCGCGCACTGCAGCCCGGCGGGCTGTTCGATCATTAAGGGGCTGAGCCAGCGCAGCAGCCCGATCGCGGAGCAACCATGTTAGAACAACTTAAATTGAGCAATCTTGCCCTGTCAGTTCAGGCCGAAGTAGATTTTACTCCCGGCATGATCTGCATTACCGGTGAGACAGGTGCCGGCAAATCCCTGGTGGTTGATGCCCTGGGACTGGTGCTGGGCTCAAAGGCTGACGCCAATATGGTCCGTCAGGGAGAAAAGCAGCTGGAGGTTTCAGCTCAGTTCTCCATTGAAAATAATGCCCGCGTTATAGGCCTGCTCGGAGAGTACGGCTTTCTTGATGACAAGGTGCCATACGGATCGGCAGCTGCCCGTGCTGCAGCGGCCAATGCCCGACCTCAGACCACCATACCAGCAGATCTCAACGCCCTTGCCCACCACAGCCATGCAGCCACGCCAGACCAGGCACAGGCTTATGGCCAGGGCCTGGCCCAGGGCCAGGGCCAGCCACAGCCGGAGTCCGTTGCTGCTGGCACTGAAGGATCAGCAGGCTTATCCATGACTGCCCAGGCATCAGATGCCCCGGCAGGAGCTGATGAATCTGCAGACACTGCAGCAGCTGCTGTGGCTGCAGCTGCTGAGGCTGAGGCAGCCGCCATGGCCTGTGACCAGGCTGATGGCCAGGCTGTAGGTCTTGAGATGCTGTCCACAGCTGAAATATGTGGAGACCTGGTGCTGCGACGCGTGGTTACAGCTGAGGGCAAGTCCAAAGCCTATATCAACGGTCATATGGCTACCCTGACCCAGCTGCGCGACCTTGGTGAGCACCTGGTTGCCATTCATGGTCAGCACGCCAGTGTCCGCCTTATGGATGAAAAGCATCAGCTTGAGACTGTAGATAACTTTGGCAAGCTCCGCCCTCTGGTAAATGAGGTCAATACCGCCTTTAACAATTACCAGAAGCTGCGCCAGGACCTGGTAAAACTCTCTGATCTGCAAAAACAGGGAGCTGCTACCTACCGTCAGGATCGCTATGACCTTGAGGAATTACGCCGCCTTGATTTTCAGGAGGGTGATTATGAAAACCTTGAGGCCATGTTTGACCGTGCCATGCATCAGGCTCAGTTCAGCTATATCCTGGCTCAGTTCCGGGCCATAGTAGAAGGTGGCGATTCCAATGTAGTGAGCATATTGCGTGAGCGCCTCATGGAAATGGACAAGGTCAAAGCCTTTGACCCTGATATTTCCCGCATTATGGAAAATATTGAGTCGGCTATTCTCCATCTTGAAGAAGGCACCAGCATTGCCGAGGACCTGGCCTCCCAGGGCATGGAAATGAGCACCAATGAGCTCGAGGGCAAGATGAGCAAGGCTCATGACCTGGCCCGCCGTTTCTCCTGTCTGCCACGTGAGCTCTATCTGATGAGCGATCGTATTGAGCGCAAGGTAACTGAGTTCCTTGGACTTAAAGACCGCATCACTGCCATGACAGAAGAAGTGCGCAAGGCCCGTGCAGAATATGAAGCTGCAGCCTCACGTCTGTCAGAGGCCCGTATAAAAGCCGCAGCTGAGCTCTCAGCCAGCATCTCAGGCAAGATCACCACTCTTGCCATGCCTGATGCCCGCTTTGACATTCAGATTCGCCGTGATGAGGAGGGTCGTCCTCGCCTGGGTGGCCGCGACGAGCTGTGCTTTATGTTCTCAGCAAACCTGGGACAGGACTTGCGCCCTCTGGCCGCTGTTGCCTCAGGCGGTGAGCTCTCACGCCTTGCTCTGGCCATTGAGGTGCTGACAGCCTCAGTCAAATCCACCCCTACTCTGATTTTTGACGAGGTCGACACCGGTATCTCCGGACGAACCGCCTCAGCTGTAGGCGACCTGCTTCAGGAGCTGGGGCAGTACGTTCAGGTCATTACCGTAACCCACCTGCCTCAGGTAGCGGCAAAGGCTCACACCCAGTTTGTAGTGGCCAAATTCAATGAGCAGGGCGGAGTTAACTCCACCATAACCATGCTCGACAGCGAGGGACGTATCGAGGAAATATCCCGCATGATTGGTGGATCGGTCATTACCGAAACCACCCGCCGCAGTGCCTACGAGCTGCTCAACGAAACTCTCTGACCTGTTGCTCTCAGCCCCCTGAATACTCAGGCAGCCCCATAAGGGACCTCAGGGCTCAATAAGGCACAGCAGCCCCCTCCATAATGAGATGCAGGCTCCATAAGTAACCTCAGGGCTAAATAATGCCCCACAGGCCCATTGAGCGGCATTCTGACCTCAGGTACCTGAAGATGACAAAGCCTTACTGTCCGTTACCGGGCAGTAAGGCTTTGCTGTTTTTGCACCAAAAGGGCTCAGTATTCTTATAAGTTAAGGGCTGAACGGCATTTTTGAGACATTTTGGGGAAAAATTTTTACAATAGAACTTGCCTGAAAGACAGCAACTGCTGTGCAGCATGCCAGGATCCTCAATCTGGCTGCATATTCAGAACGGAACTGTAAATACAGTGCACCAGGCAAGGAAAGTGATTTGGACATCAGCAGGAACTCAATGATCACAGCTGACAGAGACGTAACCAGTAATACCCAGGGACGCTTCTGGAACATACGCCCTGCCCGCAAGGAAGATGTGGCCCTCTTTACCGCTGTAGAGATGCGTTCCATTCCTTTTGAGCGCCGACTTGAAGGACCAGGTTACACCCTGCCCGAGCTTACCAGAGTATGGACCCAGCGTTTTCGCTCGGGCAAATACACCATACTGGTAGCTGTTGACAGAAAAGACGACAGCCGGGTTATGGGCTTTCTTGGAGCTCAGATTCCTGAGTTCAGAGAAGCCTATATCAATGCCCTGTATATTGACCCTCCACATATGAGAAAGGGACTGGCATCCGCTCTGCTGCTTACCTGTGAAACAGTTTGCTATCTCAACCACTGCTCAAGGATCAAGCTGTGTGTTGAGCCTATGAATACCTCAGGCATACGCTTTTATCTCAAGCATGGATTTACCAAAACAGACGAGAAAGTTCGCCATCTAAATGTCTACGTAAAGGAGTACTCTATATGCTGAAAGTCTGCATCGTCGGTATTTCAGGCCGCATGGGACACGCTATTTTTGAATGCTGCCAGGGACTGGAAGGATATAAGGTTGTTTCCGGAATCTCCAGGAGTGACTCTCAGATTCCCCTCGGTTTTAATGGTGAACTGGTCGACTCAGTAGAGAAGCTCACCGCTGCTCCTGATGTTTTCATCGACTTCTCTCGTCCTGACTGCTCCTTAAAGGTTCTGCAGTATGCCCGTGAAAACGGCTGCTCCGTAGTGCTTGGTACCACTGGCTTTACCGATGAGGAAAAGAGCCGTATCAACTCAGCTGCCAGCGCTGTTCCTGTAGTATTTGCCGCCAACTTCTCCGTAGGCGTGAATGTCATTCTGGCCTTAATTAAGAAGACCGCTGCCATCATGCAGGATGCTGACATTGAAATCTTTGAGGCCCACCACCGCTACAAGGTAGACGCGCCTTCCGGCACCGCACTTGCCATGGGTGAGGCTGCTGCTGAAGCCCGTGGCGTCAAGCTCAAGGACGTCATGGTTGCAGGCCGCAACGGCTTTACCGGTGAAAGACAGTACGGCACCATAGGCATCAGCTCCATTCGTGGCGGCGACGTGGTAGGCGAGCACAAGGCCCTGTTCCTGACCGACGGCGAGCAGGTTGGCATCGAGCACGTAGCTACCTCACGTGCCACCTTTGCCCGTGGCGCTATCCGCGCCGCCAAGTGGGTTACTGGCCGCAAGCCAGCCCTGTACAACATGAACGAAGTACTGGGCCTGGACAAGATCTAATCCCGACGCAGCAACTGCAGCTCCGGCAGCATGCCGCGCTGCCCAGGCAGCGCCAATGCGCAGCCTGTCCACGCCAGAATGCCGCCCGGCCGCGCAGGGCGGCAGCCAGTCAGCCCCAGGAGGCAGCCCGGCCCCGCCGCACAAGGCGGCTTCCCGGCTGCTCCAGGCTGCTGCCCGGCCCGAAACACTGAAGGTCACCTACATGGTGACCTTTTGTTTTTTCAGGGTCCGGTCAAAGTCAAAGGACAAAAAAAGAGCCCATATTTATGGGCTCTCAGGTGAAAGTTAATCTTTAATGAATAACAGGATACAGGGTCTGCGGCGGCCCGCTCTGAGCGCTGCCTGCAAGGCCGGAGAGCGGCCGTCAGCAACCTTGCACCTGCTCACAGCTGGCGCCGGGCTCTGGCTCAGACAGGCTGTGACGTAACTGAGCCCACTGTCGGCCCTTACAGCTTGAAGCGGCCGATCAGCGCCTTGAAGCTCTCAATCTGATTGAATGAGTTGTTAACCAGTTCGCTGGTTTCCTCAGCAATCTTGGCCACATCCCTGGTGGTGTTGGTCAGTTCCTGCATGGAAGCGGAAATTTCGTTGCTTGAAGTGCTCTGCTCTTCAGCTGAGGCAGCAATCTGAGAGATCTGGTTGTTTACATTCTGTACGTTATTTAGAATGTCATTTAAGACGTGGTCAAGCACAGAGGTGTTTTCAGCAAGTGCAGTAATGCCAGTAACAGAGCGGCCCATGGAATCATTGGCCTCATTGGCTACGTTTACCATGCGATCCACCTTGTCGGTAATCTCACTGGTAGAGGAGCTGGTACGGCTGGCCAGAGCACGAACTTCATCGGCAACCACGGCAAAACCACGACCAGCCTCACCGGCACGGGCAGCCTCAATGGCAGCGTTAAGAGCCAGCAGATTGGTCTGGGCAGCAATCTCATCAATGGTATTTACAATGCTGTTAATGCTACGTGACTGGTTAACCACCTCCTCAATCTGCTTTCCATTGGTCTTTGTAATTTCAGACTGCTCATAAATGGCATTAATGGATTCCTTGGCCTTGGTCATACCCTCAGCAGTCTTATCTGCAGAGGTCTGGGCAATGGAAGCAGCCCGATCGCAGTTCTTGGCAATTTCTTCAGTGGTAGCTACCATCTGATTGGCCGCTGCTGCTACTGTGATAGAGCGATTTTCGGTTTCGGCAGCATGTTGCTCAAGACGCTCGGCCAGAGCGCTGGCATGATGCATTTCCTCTGCAAGGTTATCTGCAAGATTAACCAGATTATTGATATCACTCGAAAGATTGACTCGCAGACTCTCAAGGGATCTGGTGAGGTAACCAAATTCATCGTTGTACTTGCTCTGAGCCGGAACAGAAAAGTCCTGCTCCTCAAGACGCTTGAGATCCTGAATTACCATGAATACAGCGCTCTTGATATAAGAGGAGGTCATCATGGCAATAATCAGGGAAAAGATTACAGCCAGAACACTGATTACCAGCACAATATATACAGGAGTGTCCTCTGCAATGCTGTCCACCTGACGGAATACTTCAGTAAAGAAACCATTGCTAAGGTACTGGAACTTGGCTTCCATATCAGAAAAAACAGGCACCAGCTCATTGGCATAGACGAAGATAGCCTCACGGCCCTTATCATCGCGCACGAGAGGAACTACACGCTGCTCAAGAATATCAAGCAGTTTGGCAGCATCACGCTTAATTCCGCCAATTTCATTTGGGTAGCTGCCAGGAACCAGAGCATCAGCATAACGTCTGAAATTGCTGGCCATGGTAGTCATTTCCTGTACGGTAGGAGCCTTAAAGTCGTACTCCTTGGCAGAACAGAAAATAAACAGTGACTTCTGCAGCTTACGTCCGGCATCGTTAACACGGCTGATACGCTGATAACGCTCCTCAAGGGTCCAGTGCACGTATGTAGCTACTTCCTGAGACCTTTTCATGGAAACAAGAGCTGAACCAGTAATGGTGAGGGTGAGGATAATAAGACAGCTGAAGCTCAGCAAAAGCTTGACCTTGATAGGAAGCCTGAAATACCAACTCATAACGACAATCCAGAATAGTTGATCACAACAAAATAACTGTGCGCAAGGCACAGCCTTAACTGCAGAAACTCCCACCACACAGTAATAAATAAAGGGAATCAGGACATGCTCTCTGAAAGATCTGCGTCCTTCTCTCCTGTATGAAAACATATTGAGACAGGGGACAGATGCCGCACATCAGACAGCAGCCCGATATATCTGCAGAAATCCTTTCTACAAAATTAAAGAAACCTTTTGACCTGTGGCCCTTACCGGCAAGCTGTTTAATCACCAGGTACCGAAAGGTCCATCCTGCCAGCTAAAAAGCAAAGTAAAGTAAATAAAGAAAAGCGCACCTGGCCTTACCTGGTCATACCGCGCCCCGAACTCAAAACGGAGCCGCGACTGTAGCGCAGCGCTTACGGCCGTTGCCAGAGCATGCCTGTCCCGCGTATTGAGGCCTGCATGAATGCAAACTTTTGTTGTCAGCCGACATTGCCAGAACGATAAAGCTCCTTGCCAGGTCAGGCATCAGGTTGCGGCGCGCACAATCAATAAACTTCGGGCACCGGCAAAATTAAAAGCAAAAAACAACAGAACATCAGCACATTGAAGCATGTCTGACCAGCATGAAAATCACGCTTAGGCAGCACCAGCTGAAGCTCTTTCAATTTGACGTATCAGTCATTTAATACCTTCCCTTTTCTGATATTTAAGCCATTTAACACCAGCACCAGAAACTTTTGGGGTGCAACAGGGCGACCGTGCCTGTACATTGCAAGCATGGCAAAAATCGTGGGATGCAGGCGTACCTGTCCCATGGTGCGTAGAAAAGGGAAAAAAGAAATGAAGATCTGCCTTTTGTCTGTCTGACAGATGCGCTGCTGTAACCAGTCAGAGCGCTCAATCGCAGCATGAATTAGTCATGCAAAATACTCACAGTCCTCGCGACTGTAATTTGGTCCCTGACAGGCAGGGACTGGCAGGCAGCCAGGAAACTCAGGACCTGCATGCCTGTTACATAAAACTGCTGTATACGGATTTGTCTGTCCAAAAACAGCTCAACTATGCCTGAATGCATAAGCTGCATAAGGACCTCCATATCAGCCACTCCCCACACCCGCACAGTTGCGCATGTCAGGAGGCAGGGCTCTATGGAGCCAGACACGGCATGATATACAAGGGGACCACACCGCTGTTACTTTCAGAAATTGCTCCAGGTGTTCACCGGCTCTTCAATGAACCGGCATGTTCCAGAAATCTTCTGTACCCTGCTTTGACAGGTATCAGAGAACATGTTTGATTTGCACGTACTGAAATGTTCAGCAAAGCACTTGTCTACAAGTAAACATGCGATCAGACAATGCGCCTTACTGATGCAACAAATCAAATTAGCTTTTCAAAAACACCGTATTTATGACGATTTGCCACAATGCGCAGGTATACTGCGCCTGCTGTATCATCTGCTTATGAGGTGTTATTGATACAGCTTTCCATGTAATTTGACGAATAATGATTAGCTATTTATAGCATCACAAAAAAATTAAAGCTACATCTATAGATTGTTATAGTGAGCTTGATCATGTACCCATAATGACCCACCACGCAGGAATGCCGCTTTGCGCAAAACAGATGAAAAATATTTGCATCTTGCAAATCAGATTCACCTGTATAAATTCATAAAAAGTTTCAGCCCCCTAATCAAAAAGTACCACCACAAAACAAATTGCGCGAAGCATAAGCTAAACCACGTACCACCGGCATCCAGGAAAACATGAGCATCTACAGTGCGGACTTGATACAGACCGAATATACACATATTCCTATCTATAAGAAAAGACACTCCCCCACCAAAAGTACCTGTAGAAAGTACTGCCAGCTTCCCTCATCACCCATAACCACAGCCATAGCCATAGCCATGCCTCATCCCCGTCAGCTTCGCCCGCTACCATCACCATGGCACGAGACTACTGACCCTTGCCTCCAACAAATCACTACGAACAGCCCCAGACGCCTGCAGGTGAAACAAGCAAAAGGACTGAAGTAACTCCCCGTCAGCTGACAGGAAATTTGGATATTACAGGGATTGCCATAATTAGCTGAACACGACTGCAAACCGCCAGGCTAAAAGCCCTGACGGTAAATCACAGGATAACGGAATAAATGAAATTTCGGAAATGTACGAACAGTCGCAAGGCACACCTCCCAATTCCCATGTAAAACGCTATACGCTTTGCAGCAGGCCATCACTGGAAATGCCTTGCAAGCCATGGAAAAACTGGGAGGAGCAGCTGCCTGCGAAATTTAATAACTGAAACACGCACTCTTGTCGCGATTAATCGCCTTAACCTGCCAATTCAAAAGTAAAGAACTCTGACACGAAAAGCTGCATGACACTTTATAAAGTAATTTACAGAGATTTACTGATTATGGCATGCATCGGGTAATGAACTTATAGTAAGACAGCATAGGACGGGTCCAGGCGTTATCGGAAAATACTGTCTCAGCAAGGATTTGATGCAAGCGAGAGAGCTGAGTAAATTACTGAATTTAATGTGCTGTGCTGGCAGGACTGAAGGATGCGCTGTGCTGGGCGTATTGAATGACGTGTTATGACGAAATGATATGGGATGAAAGGGTATGGGACGGGCCTGGACAAGATGGGATGTGATGGGGTGGGACACGATGAATTAGATTAGATGAGATGTGGCTGGGATGGAGGGGATGGGACGAGCTGGGACAGGATGGTGAATAATGAATTAGATTAGACGCGATAAGATGAGATGAGATGTGACTGGACAGGAAAGGATTGGACGTTAGAAGCCATTATGGCTGCTGGTCAGCCCCTGAAAAGCTAAGAGCCCAGGCTGCCGGAAAGTTTCCGGTGGCCCGAGCCCTCGCTTCAATCTTTTGCTCAGCTGATCAGGTCAGCTGAATATGGCTGATTAGAGTACACCCTGAGCAATCATTGCGTCAGCTACCTTACGGAAGCCGGCGATGTTGGCACCTAATACCAGGTTACCCTCTTCACCGAACTCACGGGCAGTTTCAGCAGCATTACGGTGGATGTTAACCATAATCTCGTGCAGCTTGGAGTCAACCTTCTCGAATGACCAGGAAGTCATGGAGGCGTTCTGCTCCATCTCAAGCTGGGAGGTAGCTACACCACCGGCGTTGGCAGCCTTGGCTGGGCCGTAGGCAATCTTGGCAGCAAGGAAAGCGTTGATGGCATCGATGGTGGATGGCATGTTGGCGCCTTCAGCAACACACTTACAGCCGTTGCTTAATAAGGTCTTGGCATCTTCGAGGAAGAGCTCGTTCTGGGTGGCACATGGGAATGCAGCATCACATGGAACGGTCCATACAAAGTGTCTGCCCTCTGGATACTCAGAAACAGGAACATACTTGGCGGTTGGAACCAGCTCAGCGTAACGGGTTAAGGAGGCGCGCTCAACTTCCTTGACCTGCTTTAAGACGTCAACGTTGATACCATTGGTGTCGTAAATGGAACCACGGGAGTCAGATACGGTTACTGGCTTGGCACCTACCTGGTAGAGCTTCTCACAACAGTAGATGGATACGTTACCGGCACCGGAAACAGCACAGACCTTGCCCTCAAGAGAGTCACCACGCTCCTTGAGCATTTCCTGAGCGAAGTAAACAGTACCGTAACCGGTAGCCTCAGTACGGGCCAGGGAACCACCCCAGCTGAGACCCTTACCGGTTAATACACCCTCGTAGGAGGTGGTGATGCGCTTGTATGCACCGTACAGGTAACCAATTTCACGGCCGCCTACACCGATGTCACCAGCTGGTACGTCAATAGTGTTGCCGATATAGCGATAGAGCTGAACCATGAAGGCCTGACAGAAACGCATAACTTCGTTGTCAGACTTGCCCTTAGGATCGAAGTCGGAACCGCCCTTGCCGCCGCCGATAGGGGTACCGGTTAAGGAGTTCTTGAAGATCTGCTCAAAGCCTAAGAACTTTAATACGCCCTCGTTAACGGTTGGGTGGAAACGCAGGCCGCCCTTGTAAGGACCGATAGCAGAGTTGAACTGAACACGGTAGCCACGGTTTACCTGAATCTCACCCTTGTCATCAACCCATTGTACAAGGAAGTGGATAACACGCTCAGGCTGAACGATGCGCTCCAGGATCTTATTCTTCTGGTAGGCAGGATTCTTGTCGAGAGCAGGCTGTAAGGTACCTAATACCTCTTCAACGGCCTGTAAGAATTCTGGCTGATAGGAGTAACGAGCGGAAAGCTCAGAGAAAACCTGCTGTGAATAAGACATGGAAAGTCTCCTGTTTAATTGCAAGATTGAAGTCGATGGTGATAATTTACGCGCCCCGCCCCTATGGGGCAATAAAAATATGAATCAGGCCCCATAATTCCTGAATTAAGCACCATAAATGAAAATTACCGCACCAATTTGGACGCGGTTTTTCAAGATCAAAATTAAGTCAAAAATCACGCCCTCGCCAGGACAAAATAAAGTCAAACATTATATTTATCAGAATAGAGAATCTAAATATTTCCGCACAGAGCATCATTGACACTCAATTTCCCCCAGATCGACTCTAAAATTACGCTTCAAAAACAGTGCAGCAAAACCATCATAATGTGAGCAATATCCCCCAAATTTCTGAGATACAGCTCTCACCACCTCTCCAAAATTGATCTCCAAATGACAGCAACAGTCCTCACATTCATAAACATCAGTGCCGGATGCCCCAATTAGCTGCAATCCATCGACAACGTCAGCCGCTATACCCCCTGGCTGCAAACCACATGGCAGCAACACTGATGACTTTCAGCAACAAAGCCCATCCTGCCCTGCCCCGCCCTGCCCTGAGTAAAAATGCAGCTGAAGCTGCATCTGCATGCTGAGCCCTCAAACCCGGCGCACAAATCTAAATGAGAGCCTGCCCACTGCATACTGCTGTGCTTTATCCAGTGATCAGTCAGGGCACAGACACTGCCACAGACTCAGGCACAGGTGCTGCCGCAGACTCAGGCACAGGTTCTGCCGCAGACTCAGTGCACAGGCACTGCCGCAGACCCAGTGCACAGGCACTGCCGCAGACCCAGTGCACAGGCACTGCCGCAGACCCAGTGCACAGGCACTGCCGCAGAATCAGGCACAGGTGCTACATCTGACTGCCCCCTTAAACGAGACATAGTGGACGGTAAATCCCCGACAAAAGCCTGTATGCAGGCGCGGTGAACCCTTTTTACCTGTTTTTCTTGCATATCAGTTAAAACCAGGTATAATGTGCGCAAAACCGATGCGGATGGATGGCAGAGCGGTTGAATGCAACGGTCTTGAAAACCGTCGAGGATTTGCGTCCTCCGTGAGTTCGAATCTCACTCCATCCGCCATCAGGATTCAAAAGGCTCAGGCCTTTTATTTTTTGCCCGCCTCATAGATACATAAAAGCAAAAAATGAAATCCCAAAAATCAGCAATAATCAACAAAAAAACCCTCCGATCTGTACAGAAAGGAGGGTTTTTTCATTGAAATGCAGCAAAAAATCCAGGTTTAAGAACTTTTTCTCAGTAGCTGGAAATTTCTTTAAACTTGCTATGACAGCTGAGTTTTGCTCTCTTCAAAAGATTTATAAAGTGTCTTTGTCAGAGTTGCCGTCATCAGCCCTGTTGCTGTTGCTGTCATCATCCTGATCATTGTCATAATCAGGATCGTCGTAGTCCTCATCTACCCTGAGGCCTGGCTCATCTGAATCACCAAGCCCCCTGGCAATAAGGGCATCGATACGCATGCTTTCCTTAATCAGGGTATCAAAGCTGAAAGTGATTTTAGGCATGTAGCGCATCTTCAGGCGGGAGGCCATGGTAGAGCGGATATAGCCCCTGGCCTTATCGAGCACCTGCATGGCCTCGCTGACCTTGTCCTCACTGTCATCAATGAAGGATACGAAAATGGTTGCATTACGCAGATCAGGGGCAACACGGACCTCAGTCACTGTGGCCATCTGAATGCGCGGATCCTTAATTTCAGTTGCAAGAATGCGTGAAGCCTCACGTAATAACGAAGAGGCAATACGCTCATTGCGTCCATAACTTTTTGCCATAAGCTTTTCTCCACGACCCACGTAGTCCTACGTTGGTGTATTAGTGGTTACGGGCCTGTTTCCGGTCATTTCACGCTGTTAAACCAGCAATTAGCCGCAAGGCTCATGCACTTGAGCATTGCCAGCCTGTGGCTGGCCCTGCTGCTTACATGCTCTGCAGTACTCAGGACAGCCCCTGGGTTGGGCTTAGCCTGATGCTCAGCTGCATGTTGAGCCACTGCATGATGTATGCTGCTAAGTAGCATGCAGGTCAGCTGCAGCAGCAGAATTGCAGGATGCTAAGCTGCAGGTGCAGGCTTGCAGGATGCACAGCAGCATAATACGGGCTGAGGCGGTGTACGTGCCTGCCCTGAGCTTTATGACCCTTATCAGGCATCACGGCCGTCAGGCACAGCTGGTGCGTCTGCTCTGCGTGCAGAGGGGCCGGAAATACAAAAAAAGCCTCATCCTTATCTAAAGCATGAAGCCTTTTTCATGAAAGGGGCTGACTGCACCTGCTGCCCTGCCAACTCATTAAGCCATATGGGTATGAGTTTTTGGGCGGAGGCACAGCAGCCCCACGTGCTCCATCTGGCGGCAGTGACTGCAGCACATTGCGCTGCAGTACTATGCTGCCTCAGGGGCTGGTAAAGCGTAACTACAGAGTACGCTTGACCTCGACGTTCTCGAACACTTCGATCTGGTCTCCAACGCGTACGTCCTGGTAGTTCTTAACGCAGATACCGCACTCGTTGCCGTTCTTGACCTCGCTGACGTCATCCTTGAAGCGACGCAGGGAATCGAGCTCGCCTTCGTAGATAACAACATTGTCACGCAGCACGCGGATTGGAGCGGAACGCTTGACCACGCCTTCGGTAACCATACAGCCAGCGATGAAGCCGAACTTTGGATGACGGAATACTTCACGCACATCAGCAAGACCGATAATGCGCTGCTGAACCTCAGCCTTGAGCATACCTGACATGGCGCTCTTAACGTCATCGATGAGGTCGTAAATAACACTGTAGTAGTGCAGGTCAACACCCTCAGTCTCAATTACGCGGCGGGCTGGAGCATCAGCACGGACGTTGAAGCCCACGATAATTGCGGAGGATGCGGTAGCCAGAGTGGCGTCAGTTTCGGTAATACCACCAACACCTGAGCCGATGATATTAACCTTAACCTCATCAGTAGCCAGCTTGTTAAGAGCATCAGAGATAGCCTCAACAGAGCCCTGAGTATCGGCCTTAAGAACAACATTGAGCTCGGAAGCCTGGTTGTCCTTGAACATGTTCTCAAGTTTGGCCTTCTGCTGCTTGGCAATCTTGAGTTCACGGAACTTGCCCTGACGGAACAGAGCAACTTCACGGGCCTTCTTTTCGTCACGTACTACGGTAACTTCGTCACCGGCATCAGGAACACCGGACAGACCGAAGATCTCAACAGGTACGGATGGACCGGCGTCGTCCAGGTTCTGACCCTTTTCATTACGTAAGGAACGTACACGGCCATACTCAAGACCACACAGAACCACGTCACCCTTGTGCAGAGTACCCTCACGTACCAGTACGGAGGCAACAGGACCACGGCCCTTATCAAGACGGGACTCGATAACAACACCAGAAGCCAGGCCTTCAGCTACGGCAGTCAGCTCAAGAACCTCAGACTGTAACAGAATGGCTTCTAATAACTCATCAACGCCCTGACCAGTCTTGGCGGATACCTCAACGAACTGCACCTCGCCACCCATGGACTCAGGGATAACGCCATGCTGAATAAGCTCGTTGGTAACGCGCATAGGCTCGGCACCTGGCTTATCAATCTTGTTAATAGCCACGATTAAAGGAACCTTGGCGGCGTTGGCGTGCTGGATAGCTTCCAGAGTCTGAGGCATTACGCCGTCGTCAGCAGCTACTACCAGAACTACGATGTCGGTTACCTGAGCACCACGGGCACGCATTGCGGTAAAGGCGGCGTGACCTGGGGTATCAAGGAAGGTAATACCTGAACCACGGGTATCAACGTGGTAAGCACCAATACGCTGGGTAATACCACCGGCTTCACCGGCAGCTACCTTGGACTTGCGGATGAAGTCCAGCAGAGAGGTCTTACCATGGTCAACGTGACCCATGATGGTAACAACAGGAGCACGAGGCTGAGCCTTGGCGTCAACCTGACGATCGGCGAGCAGGGACTCCTCAAGCTCGTTCTCCTTACGCAGAACAGCCTTGTGGCCCATTTCCTCAACAACGATCTGAGCGGTACCCTGATCAATAACCTGGTTGATGGTTACCATTTCGCCCAGCTTCATCAGGCACTTGATAACCTCGGCGCTCTTAACGGCCATCTTCTGAGCCAGCTCGGCAACAGTAATGGTCTCGCCCAGAATAACTTCACGTGATACAGGTGCAACTGGACGGTTGAAGCCGTGCTGCTGCTGGTTAGCCTTGGCAGCGCCGCTTACAGAACGCTGATTGCGGGTCTGTACCTTCTTGCCTGTACGGCCACCACGGCCTGCAAATCCGGAAGTGTCGCTGTCTTCGCGCTTCTTGGTAACAGTCTTGCCGCCAGTGCGGTCACTGGTACGGTGACGGCCACGGTTCTCTTCTTCACGCTCCTGACGGGCCTCAGCCTCACGAACGTAAACAGAAGCGGTGCTTAAGCCGTCAGACTCATTAATACGACGACGCTCTTCTTCTTCAGCAGCCCAGCGCTCTTCATTTTCCTCAGCAAGGCGACGGGCCTCTTCGGCCTGACGTGCAGTCTCAAGCTCAAGCTTGCGGGCCTGCTCTTCTTCCTGAGCACGCTTTAACTTGGCAGTCTCAGCGTCTTCCTCTACGCGGTTCTTGTCCTGAGCCTTTTCAGCATTGGCAGCTGCTGCAGCCTGAGCAGCAGCTTTGGCTTTGGCCTCGGCCTCAGCGCGGGCAGCAGCATCAGCAGCGGCCTTGGCCTTTGCCTCTTCCCTGGCCTTGGCTTCAGCTTCAGCCCTGGCTTTGGCCTCGGCTTCAGCTGCGGCCTTGGCCTTTGCTGCGGCCTCTGCCTCAAGACGCTCTTTCTCTTCCTGCTCCTTGCGCAGCTGCTCAGCATCGAAATTCAGTTTTTTCTTGTGAACAACCTGTACAACCTTACGCTTGCCGGTGGAATCCTGCACCTTAACAGTTGAGTGGGCAGAACGATTTAAAGACATGCGCTTAGGAGACTTTTCCTCAGTGGTTTTGGTCTCATCTACCATATGTTACTTTCCCCTTTACTGTTGAGCTGCATCGGTCTGAGGCTCTTCCTGAGACTCACCGTCGGTGCTCTCATCCTTAAACCAGGTAAGATTGCGGGCGTTCATGATGATATCGCCGGCACGCTGCTCATCGATACCCAGATCGAGAAGGTCATCGATGGCCTGCTCAGCCAGATCTTCCATGGTCTTAATACCCTTGCCAACCAGAGCAATGGCCAGCTCGGTATCAATACCTGGAACCTTGATTAATTCGTCTGCACCCTGTCTCTTGAGCTCGTCCTCATGAGCGGCAATTGCCTTACGGGCGTTATCCTGCAGAGCCTTGACCAGCTCCTCGTCAAGTCCCTCAATCTCAAGGAACTCTTCAGCTGGAACGTATGCAACTTCCTCAAGAGTGTGGAAGCCGGCATCGGCCAGAACCTGAGCGAACTCCTCGTCAATGTCGAGATTCTCAACAAAGAACTTGACGATCTGAGCAGCTTCCTCAGCAAGCTCGCGATCCATGTCGCTCTCAGCCTTAACCTGAAGATTCCAGCCCAGAACCTGGGAGGCCAGACGTACATTCTGACCATTACGGCCAATGGCCAGAGCCAGATTGTCGTCAGCAACAGCCAGATCAATGCTGTGGCTTTCATCGTTAATAACGATACGGGAAACCTCAGCCGGCTCCATGGCATTGGTAACGTACTGGGCGAGGTTTTCATCCCACAGAACGATATCAATGCGCTCACCGGAAAGCTCATTAGAAACGGCCATTACACGGGCACCGCGCATACCGATACAAGCACCGCGTGGATCAATGCGCTTGTCCTTGGAGCGTACGGAAATCTTGGCACGTGAGCCTGGGTCACGGGCGACGCCCATGATCTCAATGACGTCCTGACCAATCTCAGGAACCTCAATACGGAACAGCTCAGCAAGGAACTCAGGAGCAGTACGTGAACATACCAGCTGTGGACCCTTGCCCTCAGGCTTGATGTCAATTAACAGAACGCGGATACGATCGCCACGGCCAAAGGTCTCGTGAGGGATCATCTGATCACGGCGCAGAATACCGTCAGCACCATTACCCAGATCAAGAATCATGAACTCACGGCCAGGACGCTTTACAGTAGCGTTTACAACGTGACCAAGGCGATCGCGCTGCTCGGCAATAAGCTGCTCACGCTCGGCATTCTTAACTTTCTGGGAAAGAACCTGCTTGGCAGTCTGAATGGTGATACGGTCAAAAGTTACTGAAGGGATTTCATCCTCAACGATGTCACCCTCAGCAATGTTTGGATATTCTTCACGGGCGGCAGCCAGGGAGATTTCCTGAGCAGGGTTGGCCAGCGGACCGTCGGTGTCCACTACTACCCAGCGACGGAAGGTGGTGTAATTGCCTTCCTTATGGTCAATCTCAACGCGTACATCAATATCTACTGTGTACTTCTTCTTGGTGGCTGTTGCCAAAGCAGTTTCCAAAGCCTCGTAAATCTTCTCCTTTGGAATTGCTCTCTCATTGGAGAGCGCCTCGGCTATCGCAATGATTTCCTTACCCATCTGGTATAACCTCTTTGATGATGCCTTAGCATCTCTCCTAAATTAATGCTGAAAAATCCGGGACAATACGTGCCACTGAAACATTCTCAAAAGCGATTACAAACTCGCTGCTGGCATTCTTGTCCATGACGGTAAAGCTTCCGTCCTCGGCAACACTTAACAGTTTGCCCTCAATCTTTCTGCGCCCTTCGGAGGCAATCTTTAAAGAAACTGTGACCTCCTGACCTGTACTGGCAGCCAGCTGCTCTCTGGTAAAAAGAATGCGATCCATTCCAGGTGACGAAACTTCCAGAATATAGGCCGGATCAATTAAATCAGCTGTGTCCAGCAGGGGTGACAGCGTGTTGGTGATTTCACCACAGGCATCGGCATCTACACCGTCTTTGCCTTCTACAAAAATCTGCAAATGTGCGGTATTTCTACCGGCACGATAACGTAGTCCCCACAGCTCCATGCCATATGATTGGACTATTGGCTCGATGAGCTCCTGAAGCTTCTGCTCTAAACTTCCAGCCATTAATACCTCTTAAAAAACAGGGTCTGCGCCGAAATCTACCGCTGTCCTTTATCACTGAGACACAGTTTCCGACTTACCCTCACTGCAGGGCTGAAAACGTCGCAGCCTCTGCTCCCGTCCCGGCATTCAGCCGGATGCAATCCGTACCTAACCGGAAATCTTTCCATGACAAGGCAAATGCTCACCCTTGTCCGATCCACTGCTTGAGCCTGCGCGGCTTTAAAACAGACAGCACTGTTACAGGCATAAAGAACACTGTGCCGGTAAAGTGCATGAAGTCTGAAATTAAGGAAGAAAAGATGTGCCTGAAAGACTGCTGAGTGGATTTTTGGAAATAAAAAAGCCCCGATACTGGGGCTTCTTTTAAAAGTTGCACCTGATTTGCAGGGCAACTTTAATGTCTCTGACGCCTGCGGTCTTGCAGCTGGTCAGAAAACAGGAAATCTGCCTGCACGCCATCGGGCGATGACGTAGTGGCAATGACTTACGGGATGAATCACAGACAGTCCCGTACAGCGGGTCATTTGAGCCACCATCCTCCGAACTGAAGCCTGTACAGAACACAGGAAATGATATGCAGTCCAAAGTGGCTCAATTTATACCATTTAAGGGGCTCAAATGCAAGCAAAATCCCTGAAAATCACCGATCTCAGGCCCCTGAAAATGCTGCCCTGCCCCCCATAACAGCACATAAGTTGTTACAACTGCCCATGGCACTCATCAACAGTAAGTGCCCTCCGACCTGTTTAAGCGCAACAAAGGCAGGCTTGAGCAGCCTGCAAATAAGGCATACATGCGATTTCAGCCAGACGGTCCAGACAGCATCCCGTCCACCAGCAATTGCATCATCACCTCAGGTGTCCCCAACTTATGCTTTATGTTGTCAGGCTGAACAGTTACTGATGTTCATATACTCAATGGTCTCTGTGCTATGCTTGAAATGCCACTGTCAGGGAATAACATGTATGCCCGGACCTGCTCTTCACTGCCAGGTACCATGCAAGGCAATTTCAAAAAATACGCTGCGCATAAGCAAGTCACCTTGTAAGTAATGCCATGGGCCCGGCTTTGTCTACATAAAGCTTAAGCTGCATACATGCGGGTTAAGGTGTATGCATACAGGTAAAATTGCATGCAGGTTAAGGTGCATGCAGGTTAATGTGAATGAATGAATGAATGCATGCATGCATGCTGATTAGGCTGTATGTTATGAGGCCGCGATAATGGCAGCGGGGCCACAAAACGCCATGATTACAACAGCCTGACCTGTCTAAACAGGACTGTTTCAGAGGGACAGAACTATGCCAGACTTCAGACTAAAAGTATTCTATTCTGCAGCCAGGAATCTGTCCTTTACCAAGGCAGCCCAGGATCTGTTTATCAGCCAGCCGGCAGTAACCCGCCATATCAAGAATCTTGAAGATCAGTACCAGGCCCTGCTTTTTGAACGCCAGGGCAACAAGATTGCTCTTACCGAGGCCGGCGAGCTGCTGCTTCACCATACCGATCGCATTTTGCAGGAGTACCACGCTCTTAACTATGAAATGCATCTGCTGCATAACGATCATGTGGGACAGCTGCGCATGGGCGCCAGCACCACCATTGCCCAGTATGTTCTGCCGCCCTACCTGGCCCGCTTTATTGAGGACTTCCCTCACGCAGATATTTCCATGCTCAATGGCAACTCACGATTTATCGAGCGTTCCCTTGATGAAAGAACCATTGATCTGGGCCTTATAGAGGGCATCGCCCGCATGCCTACTTTCACCTATACTCCATTTATGGAAGATGAGCTGACCATACTTACTGCAGCCAAAAACAAAATCGGTCTCAATGGTCGGCTGACCATTGAAGAGTTCATGACCCTGCCTCTGGTGCTGCGTGAACATGGTTCAGGTACCCTTGATGCTATTGAGCATGCCCTTGTAAGTCGCGGCATCAAGCTCAGGGACCTCAACATCAAGATTTACCTTGGCAATACCGAGGCCATCAAACTGTTTACCCAGAACTCGGAAAACCTCTGTATTCTCTCGCGCTATGCTGTTGCCCGCGAGGTCCAGCAGGGACTGCTGCGCCCTCTTACTGTAGAGGACATCAAGTTCACCCGCTCCCTGTGTTTTGTACAGTCCCCTGGCCCCCAGATGGCTATGACCATACGCTTTATCGATTACGTAAAAAAGCTCGCCCAGCAGGCATCCCCGCTCACATTCTAAAGTTCCTGCCACTTCGAGCTTCCCTGTCCAGTCCCCATCCCCACCGTAAAAATCTGCTGCCACACAAAGCAGCGCAGCACAGGCGCTGCAGCACACTGCAGCAGTGCAGCTGCGCTTCTGCGCCGCTGCGGTGCTCTGCAGCATTGCCAGCCTGTCCACTGCAGCAATATGCGACCATGTCAGCCTGTCTGCTGAGGCCTGCAGCACTGCCAGTCTGTCCACTCAGACAAAGAAGTGCAGATATCCACTGTCACTGATAACCTCAGTTTATGGACACTCATATCCACAGAGGGCCCAAGGGCCTCAGCCATGCCCTGGACCGTGACGCCGCATTTATGGGCCTGTTTTGATCTTTGCGCACGGCGTGCTTGCCGAGGCCTCGATGGGCTGGGCTGGACAATACCTGGAATGACAGGAGTTGCTCTGCAATCAAGTGGAGTATGTCACCTCTGCGTAACAGGTATAACTTATGGCACAGAGGCCCAGGATATTAGCTCCGCAAACGTATGCGCACTGTTATTCCTTACAGCTAAGGCTAATGCCGGTGTATGGCTGCGCAACAATACAGATTAAATTATCAGTACTCGCAAATATTTCAATTTTTCCCTACAGCTGCGGGCTTTTGTTTGACTGGCATTTGCTCAGTCCTGATTTTACTGCCTGAATATTCACCCGGTTATACCTTGTGACCCTGTAACCGTAAACGCTTGCGATGCACGCATTCATGATAACCATAGTGAGGGGAAACAAATTACAGTACCTCGCAAAATCATGGCAAATTTCACATCAGTAAATTTCTAATCAAATCAGCTCCCCCAAAACATTCTTTTCCCGCACCTTGCCATGGCCTTCAAGTAAAAATGCTGTAAAAACGGGCTGTTTTTAAATACATTGTATTATTCCCCAGGAAAAATTTGACAGTAAAACCATTCCTTATATGCGGACAATTTTATCTTTTGTGTTCGTTTGATTATATACCCAAATCCTTATTTTTATGGGCTTTCATCCAATTACTCTTATGCCTGGCTCTTAAGCCGTTATAACAAAATGTTATAGTGCATTACCAAATAGTATTAGATCTGATTTTGCATTTGGCGTATCTTGATGGCGTTCCCAAGGGGGATGACACTGACAGGGCCCGCCAGTCAATCGCTTCACAGGAATGCAGAAGCCTTAATTTTACTTGCATGAGACCAACCTATGTTTTCCAAAGGTCAACGTGTCGGCACCCTGAGTGGTGTGATGTTAATTGCCGTTTTTTCCTTTGCCTCGTTCTATATCGCTCAGTTTGAGGCTGTTAAGAAACTCTCTTTGAGTCCATTGATCATAGGCATCATTATAGGAACGGTTTACGCCAACACATTACGAAACAGGCTGCCAGAGCAATGGGTTCCAGGAATCAAATTCTGCACTAAGCAAATCCTGAGAACAGGCATTGTGCTCTTTGGCTTCAGACTTACTCTTTCAGATGTCTATGCCGTAGGTCTTCCTGCCTTTGTAGTAGACCTTGTTATTGTAGTCAGCACTATTTTACTGGGCATACTCTTTGGCAAAATGCTCAAAATGGACGAGCAGACTGCGCTTATGACCTCAACAGGCAGTGCTATCTGCGGAGCTGCTGCCGTTCTGGGCGCTGAATCTGTTGTGCGCTGCCCTGGTCACATCACCGCTGTAGCTGTGTCAACAGTTGTTATCTTCGGTACCATTGCCATGTTCCTCTACCCTGCAATGTATTACGCAGGCTGGCTGGACGCACTTGGTGACATGGGAACAGCGATTTATACCGGTGCTACCCTGCACGAGGTAGCCCATGTGGCAGCTGCCGGTAATGCCATGGATCCTTCAGATGCCCTGGGCATTGCAGGCACAGCAACCATTACCAAGATGATTCGCGTCATGATGCTTGCTCCGGTACTGGTAATCATGGCCATGGCCCTTTCCTGGCAGCGTGCCCGCCGCGCTGAGCAGAGCAGCCACCAGCAGAAATCACAGATAACCATTCCGTACTTTGCCATAGGATTTCTGGTTGTAATCGTGATTAACACCTTTATTCAGGATGCCTGCGGTGCTCAAACCGTCAAGGAGATCCCGCTTAACGGCACCATTGAGTATATAGACACCTTTATGCTCACCATGGCAATGACCGCCCTTGGCACAGATACAAGCTTTGACAAATTCAAGGCAGCCGGCTCCCGACCTTTTGTCCTGGCACTGATGCTCTTTGCATGGCTCATGGGCGCAGGCTACTGCCTGGCACTCTATGTTCCAGCCATGTTCAGCTGATGCAGCACTGCATGCCGGAGCCCAGATGATGCAGCCCTGCACGCCGGAGCCCAGATGATGCAGCCCTGCACGCCGGCGCCCGGCTAATGCAGCACTGCACGCCGGCGCCCGGCTAATGCAGCACTGCACGCCGGAGCCCGGCTGGTGCAGCAATACTTTCCGGAGCCCAGATGATGCAACACTGCATGCCGGTGATCAGCTTCCTGAGCACCGGCATATCAAGACACAGCTGCCCATCAAAACATATGGTTAACATTGCTTTATCCGTGTGCTGATGACCATACCGCAATAAGGCCTGGACCTGACTGACAGATGCCAGGTTAATGGCTGGGTCAAAGGCAGATCCTGAGGAGGGGCAGATTCAGGCCCTCCCGGGTTATCAGCAAAAAGTTATTATTCTCACATACTTACAGATTTCAGTTAAAAATCACATGTATATCTATTTCAGATCAAATATTTAGCCCGGTCTGTAAAAATTTCGCTTGAATTTTTTAACGATTTCCATTAAAAACATACTAACAACTACAATGTCGTCAGTCATCTTGCATAGGGGTGACTGGCATCCTGATTTATGGCAGACAAAAATGCCACCATGCGCTCCTCTTAAAAGGATGCAGCATAAAAACGAAAAACGACTTAAGATTTCTGTGTAGCAGACATTATCCGGATATCACCCGTTCCGGATCAGCAATACATTACATGCTTTTGCACTGACAGCAGACAAACTTCAGTGTCTTTAAGATAATAAAATCCAGCAGGAGCTGACCTGACAACCACATCTGCTGACGCAGACATATGTGCACAACACAAATGGTCCAGCCATTGGACCAGCACAGTCAGCCTTATAACTTCTTATCAGTTCTATACATCACTTCTAACCTGAAGCTCAAATCACGCGCACCTGGTCAACTGGCATGCATCCGTAAAAGCACAGATGCAAGGCTGATGTACCTCATCTGCGGCACTGCCTCACAACATACTTCCCTCAAAATCAGCTGCTATAGCCCCTCTATAAAAAGCCTCCAAATCTTAAAGCACCCCATAACCATCTTTACGGCACAAATCAGTCAGAAACTGACTTTGCGGCCAATTCACCCGCCCTGTTCTGCGACCTCAATAAGTGCTTCCAGACCAGCAGCCGCAGTACAGTTCATACCTTTATCCAAACATTCATTTACCCCACTGAACTGCAGATTAACATGCTGATACCAGTGCCATATCCATGCCGATGACGACGCGCATATTTATCGCAAGCTGCGCAATTTGGCCGGGCTTTAGTGCTAAAATTACTTTCCATTGCGCGTCCGGTTAAGCGGTTCTGAGCATCATAAGGTATTGCAGCTCCTGTGTTTTCAAGTTCTCTGCAACCAGGATCCATGACCACATAGCTGCCAGCAGCACCTGCTCGCCATTGCTCTGTAATGCCAGAGCATCAGGACCTGCACCTGCCTTTATCGACTGCAAGTCTCCAAAGGCCAGATTACAGTCCCGTCTGCATTTTCAGCTTTTTCCAGCTGCTCCTGCATCATCCTGACGCTTCTTACCCTTGTATTGGCAACTCTTTTCCTGTGGATATCATGGCCAGGTTTTTCAAATCCCTTAAGTTAATCAGCCTTGCAGCTGCCGCGTTTTTTGCAGCTTCCTGTCAGTCCCTGCCTGAGGGCGCCAGCGCTCCCAGCCTGAAAATTGAAAGTCTGGCTCTGGACGGCAGCGGCGACAATCCTCACTTCATCATCACCTATATCCTGGAGCACAAGTCAGCTACCTCTCTTCCTATAAAGAGCGTTAAGGCTGATGTTTTCGTAAACAATGTGCAGACAGCTACTGTCAGCCAGAACATGAAGGGCGATATTCTTCCAGCAAATGAAAAGCACAAGTTCACCCTCGAGGTTCCTGTAAACCTCAGCGGCAGTGCTTCCATTGACTCCATGACCAACAATCCTCTGCTGGTCCTGCAGGGCTCCTGCGCTGTTACCGTAAGATTTACAGATGAAGAAGAGCTCAGCGCCTTCAACCCAAGCAGCAGCTACACCGGCCTGGTCAAGGTCATCAAGTAATACCGCTTTAGATCCCGAACCGCACCATAAAGGCCTCCATAAGAGAGCATCCCTATGGCCAGGTCGATTTATGGACACATCCTTTATGGCAGTGCGACTGACGGCCTGCGCGGAGGCACTTCATGGGTCTGCGGCCCAGCCAGTGGCCTACGGTACTGTCCACATTACTAAAGTTAAATCATAAGGAACGGAGCCGATCTCTTTGCTCCAGAACAACAGGTTATTGTCATGGCTTTTCATATTCAGTCCAGCCAGTCTTTTGAGCCGCGCGTAGGCACAGCTCAGTTCATCTTCGGCGTGATTTATGTTCTTATCACCCTGATTTCCCTTTCCCTTGCTTTTTACGTGCGCTCCCAGGGCCAGGACGGCTATCTGCAGCTGTTTATGTCAGGTCTGTTTGCCATCATGGCGTTCAAGTCCTTCTTCATCAGCCGCCGTATCAAGAACCTCCTTAACAACGGCACCTACTGTGAAGCCACTGTAGAAAGCTGCGAGCCTGTTCGTGGCATTACCGTTATCAAGGGCACCATTGATGTACCTGAGTTTGGCATTATCCACATTGAGTCCCGCCTGGTAGGTGAGGCTCCGGCACACGAAATCAACCGCTTCCTTCAGGACAAGAAGCAGACCATGCTGCCTGCCCTGATTGTAGGCGCCAACACCGGCCGCCCACGTGGCATGTTCACCATCAAATGCAAGAACGGTCACTTTGTTGAGGACAGTGCTGCTCTCAAGTCCCAGCAGCCAGAGCAGGCTGCCAACACCGATAAGACCAGCGCATCTGAAACTGCCTCTGATTCTGCAGGCGCTGTTGCAGGCGTCGGCTCCGGCGCTGCCGCAGCTACCGTTGCCGCAGCCTCTGTAGTCGCCGCTGAAGCAGCTGCTGACGAAGCTGCTGCAGCTCCAGCTGATGCCGGTGAACCAGTAGCAGATACTGTTGCTGACGCTTCCGAAAAGGCCTCTGAGTCCTCACAAAATCAGGAGCAGCAGGCCGAACAGGCTCAGGATGAGCAGTCAGCTGAGTCAGCTGCAGCAGCTGAAGCAGCCAGCACCGATGCTGACAATGCTTAAGCTTGTTTTCTGGCATCTCAGGGCTGCGCCTGTACATGAGCGCCCGCTCCTTTGAGATCCAAACAGGGCCGGTTTCTTTAAGGAACCGGCCCTGTTCTTTTTGTAGCAGTCAGGAACACGCCGTTTTGCTGTCCATGATTCAGTATGGGCATATGCTATGTCCATGATTCAGTATGGGCATATGCTATGTCCATGATTCAGTATGGGCATATGCTATGCCCCTGTTCCAGGTCTGCAGCAGCTGTAAATTGCACTGCAACAGTGAATCTTAAGGACTGTGCGCACTTTTGAGCCTCTATGCCTCCAACCTCCTGAGTGTTGTGAGCAGCTGCTCAGACAGCCCGGGACAGCTGTCCGGGACAGAGAGCGGCAATGGCTGCAGGACCGGCTGACTGCCTCCTGTTTTGGCCGTGATGCTGATAAAAAACAGCTTGCATAGTTTGGCGTGCTATCTTACGATGTAAGATTGATTTTTTTCTGCATTTGCAGGGAAAACATAAGTAATAGGCCACGTGCTGAACAAGCCCGATGCCGGGGCCTGGTTGTTTTAATTTAGGAGCACATAATGTCTCTTGTTGCTATTAAAGATGTATTAAACCATCAGTGTTCTGTAGGTGATACAGTCACTATCGGAGGCTGGATTCGTACCCGCCGCGACTCTAAGGCCGGCTTTTCTTTCCTGGCTGTCAATGATGGTTCCTGCTTCAATAATATCCAGGTAGTAGCAGGTGCAAATCTGAGCAATTACGAGAGCGAAATCTTAAAGCTGACAACCTCATGCTCAGTAATGGTCGAAGGCGAGCTGGTTGAATCCCAGGGTCAGGGCCAGGATGTTGAAATCAAGGCCTCCAAGGTTCAGGTTCTGGGCTTTGTAGAGGATCCTGACACCTATCCAATGTCTGCCAAGCGCCACTCTGTCGAGTACCTGCGCGAATACGCCCACTTACGTCCACGCACCAACCTTATCGGTGCTGTAATGCGTATCCGTAACTCCCTGGCTTATGCTCTGCACTCATTCTTCCAGGAGCGCGGATTCATGTGGGTCTCCACCCCTATCGTAACCGCCTCTGACTGTGAGGGTGCCGGTGAGATGTTTACCGTAACCAACTTTGACCTTGAGAATCTGCCAAAGAACGATCAGGGCAAGGTTGATTACAGCCAGGACTTCTTCGGCAAGCACGCCTACCTGACCGTATCTGGCCAGCTCAACGTAGAGACCTATGCCTGTGCCTATTCCAAGGTTTACACCTTTGGTCCTACCTTCCGTGCCGAAGACTCCAACACCACCCGTCACCTGGCCGAGTTCTGGATGCTCGAGCCTGAGATGGCCTTTACCGATCTCGACGGCTGCGCCTCTGTAGCTGAGGACATGCTCAAGTATGTCTTCAAGCGCATCCTTACTGAGCGTGCTGACGATATGGCCTTCATTGCCGAGCGTGTCGACAAGAACGCCATCACCCGTCTTGAGGACTTTATCAAGGCTGACTTTGCCCGCGTTGACTACACCGACGCTATTGAGATTCTCAAGAACTGCGGCAAGAAGTTTGAGTACCCTGTTAAGTGGGGTATCGACCTGCAGTCTGAGCACGAACGCTACCTTGCTGAAGAGCACTTCAAGTCCCCTGTAGTTGTTAAGAACTACCCTAAGGACATCAAGGCCTTCTACATGCGCCAGAACGACGATGGCAAGACTGTAGCTGCCATGGACGTGCTGGCTCCAGGCATTGGCGAGATTATCGGCGGCTCCCAGCGTGAGGACCGTCTTGAGCTGCTCGACAAGCGTATGGAAGAGATGGGCCTTAACAAGGACTCCTACTACTGGTATCGTGACCTGCGCCGCTATGGCTCCGTGCCTCACTCCGGCTTCGGTCTGGGCTTTGAGCGTCTGATTGTCTACATTACCGGTGTTGGTAACGTACGTGACGCCATTCCATTCCCACGTACCCCACGTAACGCTGACTTCTAATTCAGCTCCTCGCATCAGCAGCCGGCTGCACAGCACTGCAGCCGATCCGCTGACAGCCCTGCTCAGTGCAACGCACTGAGCATACAAAGCCCGGCCCCTGCCGGGCTTTTTGCTTTCCGCCCAGCGTACAGAGGACAGAAATACCATGCCAGGTCATGGCCACCTGCGCCTCTGACTGTGCTCATGACTGTGCTCATGACTGTTCCCCTCCACCTTATAGCCTTCCCACAGACCATATCCTGCAGCCGGGCCACTGCAATATCTTCAAGCCATATGTACACTCTGATAAGCATGCCTTTGTGAGGATTAAATACCTCTGCATGATCATGCCTGCACCAGGCTGAGGACAAGACTAATACTTGTTGTTCAGTATGACCCAAATTCTGTCTGTATGTGCATTTTACGGGCAGCGTGCCTCTTGCGTGCTTTTATATGCCATATGCCGGGGAGTGGTTTGAAGATACGGTGGGGACAAGGAAAAAACAGCCTTTTGCGGGCTGATAATGACGGATGCAGGCCATAAATTATTTCCTGTTAACTAGAATGCCAGTGCGCGGTGGGGTAATATATCAGCATATGGTCACGGCTTTATGCTCCCTTAACTCGTGCAGTGCACAATGACACAATTTACAGTTCCAGGACCATTTATAATCACACATTGCTGTATCAAGCCTTAACCTGTGCCAGGGCTCATCATGGTCTGTCATGACCATGCATGCAGATCGAACAACTCAGGAGCTTAAGATGTCAGTTTCACCTAGTATCAATCTTCCTAAAATGCGCTTTTCTCAGCGCACTACAGTTGCCGCTCAGATTTACCAGTTTCTGCGTCAGGTTATAGTAGACACTACAGTAAGACCAGGCGGACTTCTTTCAGAAAACGGACTGTCTGAACACTTCAGTGTATCGCGCCAGCCTATACGCGATGCCCTGCAGCGGCTTAGCACTGAGGGACTGGTGACCATCATGCCCCAGAGAGGCACTACTGTACGGCCTGTCTCCATTCTTCAGACCGAACACAATATCTTTGTCCGTTACTGTATTGAAGAGGGCTGCCTCAAGCGCTTTGGCGAACTTGAACCTCGCTCCCGCCGTACCTGCATCAATCAGCTTGAAAGAAGTATCAACAAGGCCCGTGAGCTTCCTGAAGATGATGAAAACCGCCGTCTTAACCTGATGGCTCTTGATGACGCTTTCCATAAGGCTATCTGTGATATCAGCGGCTCCGAGCTTGCCTGGAACACAGTGAGCACCCTTACCGCTCAAAGTGATCGCATCAGCTATCTGGCCCTGTCCCTGACTGAACCTGACTACAATCAGATCATTATCGATGACCACAGCAAAATAGTTGAGTGCCTCAAGAACAATGATCTTACAGGCGCAATAGAGGGCCTGCGCCAGACTCTTAACCAGCCACTTGAGATCTACAAGTACATCATCGCAGAGGCAAAATACGAAGACTGGTTCAGCGACTACCGTAACTGACAGCCGACCTCCCAACCGGCCCGACTGCAGCCGCACAGGGCAGCTGCAGCCACTGCTGCAACCACTGCCCGGGTACATGACTGGTGCCCCTGAAGACAAAGACCCCGTATCGCATATAGCTCGATACGGGGTCTTTGTTTTTACAGTTGCTCAAACTGTCTGCAGCAGTCTGCTAAGCCATTGGAGTGGATTGTTAACGGCTCTGCACAGCATGGTGGGAACAGCCTGTAAGCTGTCATGCTCATACTGATGGGTGCTGCCTGTTATCGGCTCTGCTCAGCATGGCGGGAACAGCCTGTAAGCTGTCATGCTCATACTGATGGGTGCTGCCTGTTATCGGCTCTGCACAGCATGGCGGGAGCCGCCTGTCAGCTGTCCTGCTCAAACCAGTCGGCATACTTTTTCTTAATGGATTTGTAGGTGCCCATTACTGAGTTGAGGTGCCCACGGAGCATTTCTTTGGCCTTGTCATACTCGTAGCCCTCAATGCAGCTGATGATTTGCTCATGCTCATCAATCAGACCGTCAAGAGGAGCTTCAACACCCATGGCCAGATAACGGATACGGTCAAGCTGTCCCTTGCAGGACTGTACTACCTGCCAGGTCATGGCGCAGTCAGAAAAAGAGCAGATAATCTCGTGGAATTTGTCATCAAGAGGCAGGAAAGTGCCGGCCACATTGGCCGGATCGCTCTTTTCTTTCTGCTCATGGAAATTTTCCTTGAGCTTGTTGAGAATGCGGGTGTACTTGCCTACAGGAAGATTGGCAATGTTATCAATACTGCTGCACTCCAGAGCAGAGCGGATAAAGACCACTTGACGCAGATCACTGGCAGAAATCTTCTTAACTACAGTACCCTTCTGAGGAATTACAGAAATCAGACCATCATGCTCAAGGGAGTTGAGGGCTTCACGCACCGGCTGGCGGGATACCTTGAAATGAGCCGAGAGCTCATTTTCAGAAATGGTGGCACCAGGCCTGATATTGGCGGAGGTTATCTGATAACGCAGAAATACGTAAATCTGCGATGAGATCGTAGTCTTGGTTGAGAGTCTCAGTCGTGGAAGTTGCATATGGTTATCCTGAATCTCTGCTGTTCTGGCCTGACATCATCATGGCCTGACCACTGCTGCCCGAAATGGCAGAATACACAGATCCTTAAACAGGCCGACGCAGCAGTGCAGGCTCTGCACAGGCATCTGCCTCAATGCAGGCCCCTGCAGTGGCGTCGTCCTCAATGCCATCAGCCTCAATGCACACTGATGCAATGGCATCTGCTGTAATGGACGCGCCGCATCAGCGACTGCAGCATAAGACCTTGAATACATAAGCGCAAAACCTGCACCGGTCTGTGATAACACAAATCCCGGTATCTGCGCTGGATCCAGGGATCCTGCACAGCATGGAATGCATTCAAAAGTAACTGGAAAATAACAGGACACTGAAATGAGCAATTGCAGCCCGTTTCAGCAAGCGGTAAATCATTCCCAGGCAATATCACATCCGCAGCGCTGACGCGCCGCTTCCTTTTACATCCCTCTCAAGGTCATCCTGCAGGTGCCCTTCAGTGAGAATAAAAGGGTATGGCAATGCTCGCCCTGTTGTTTGACCGCGCCTGATACAGGCAGCATCTGCATGCCTGGAAATGACTTAATTAAAAGTGCTGGATCCAGCCTTGTGCGCCCCTGCATGTGCTTTTGCACGAAATTTGGCACGGACAAAAATAATACCGTCCATTAGCATACGCCTTTTTAGCGCAAATCTAAACTGCACAGTCCACAAAATGAACATCTTGGATCCAGGGCCTGGCTCCGTTCACGAGGCCAAAGCCATCTGCAACAGTAGAGCATACGAAGCTGTCACTGTCCTTACGCTGCCAAGGACTTTGCCTGTATAGCACAGGATAAATCCTTGCCACATACCAAATGCCCGGCCCAAATAGTCATGCCCACTGACAGGCACAGCTCTGCCAGCCAAATCACGAATCAGCCCTTGCGCCATTGCAGAGCCATAATCAGAGCAAGCCCGGCTCCATGGCAGAGCCGCACGGGCGAGCGCCGGAGCATGTACCTCCGAAACATGAAAACATAACGTTGATGCTTTCCGTGGTCATAAGAGCACTGATACCGAAAAGACCGATTGATAAGTGTCAGAGGTGTGGGGTGTGTACTCCCAGGTTGTCTGATCCGTGATGCAGCACCAGGCGTCGAAGCGCGCTTTGAGCTATCATATAAGATACACTTGCAGGATCCGGCTGCAGTGGCCCTTAGCCCATGACGGGCAGAGCTCTCACAGTTCGCTCTGTCTGGCAGATATTCAGGCCTCTGAATGCCCTTTCAGTACTTGCAGTATTGCAACAGCCCATGTTCTGTGACATAAAGTTATGACCAGGACCTGTGCAGGTTTATTCCCTGTCTTTCCGGCAGTTAAATCCCGTCTTTGACCTGAGCGCTGCCTGCTCTGCCCGTGTCCTTATTACTTGAGACTACCGGGCTTTAAGCCATATCCACATGCTTAACTTATGGCTGAGTACAATTGACACTCGAGGTCACAGCAATTCCTCAACAGCCGATCTATGGCAGAAATGCTCAAAGAGCTGTGCTGTAGCGCCTGATTAATAACAGCCCTTTTCAAACACCTGTGGGAAGGTATACCTTACCGTCCATGCCTGAGCTTTTGTCCGGCATGCGATCAGGCACGTATTTGCAGCCCATTACAGCTGCAAGACCTGACGGCCAGAGCAAGGGCCAGTGTCCTGGCCATGGCTCTGTGACGTTTCTCCCGGACCTTGCGCCAGCACCCTGCATCATGCTCCATGGCATTCGCCGGTCATATACCGCTGTTCCTGGCATTCGTCAGTCATGTACCGCTGTTCTTGGCATCCGCTTGCAGCCCTGTACTGCTGCTCCTTGCCTTGCGCTGCTGCCCTGTACTGATGTTCATGACATCCGCCTGCAGCCCTGTACTGATGTTCCTGGCATCCGCCTGCAGCCCTGTACTGATGTTCCTGGCATCCGCCTGCGGCCCTGTACTGATGTTCATGACATCCGCATGCAGCCCTGTACCGTTGTCCCTGGCATTGCGCCATAATTATTGCGTAGCAGCGACATGTTTTCTGCAAGCCTGTTGCATTGCAGACCTGAGCCTGAGGACTTGCGGCCTTAAGGCCGTCTTGATGTTTCCCCTGCCTGATATGAATCAGGCATGTAAGTATTTTCTGTCTTTATTGCAGTTCAGTTGCACGTTGCTGAACACTGCCGCCCTGGCCGCAATACGAGGAGATTTCATTATGCAGATTTTAAAAACACTCGCTTGTCTGGGAACAGCCCTTTTCATGGCTGCATCCCCCGTCAGCGCCGCAGATGGTAAGCCTCAACGTATTATCTTTGCCGGATTTTTCGGCCCTGATCACCCAAACACCCAGATGATGAGTCGCTTTAAGGAGGAAATTGAATTAGCATCTGACGGCAAATTCAAGGTCACCTTAAAGCCTGACTCCATTGCTGGCGGTGAAGAAAAGATTATGGCTCTGGTAAAGCGCGGCACCATTCAGGTAGCGCAGGTTGGTGGTCTTATCAAAAATGATGAGCCTATGATTGGCGGCTGGGAGCAGCCTTTTGTCATTAAGAACTGGGAACATGCACGTGCTGTATTCCTCTCTGGAGGCATGAAGCGCTTTGAGGGTAACTACACCGCCCGCTCAGGTGCCCGTATTGCAGGTGTGATTGTAAATGGCTTCCGTCAGGTCTCTTCCCGCTTCCCTGTGCGCAACATGGAAGAAATGGCCAAAATGAAGATTCGTGTTCCCCTCAATGAGGTATTCGTCAAGCTGTTCACTGCAGCCGGCGCCAAAGCTGTACCTCTGCCAGCTACCAATCTTTATGAGGCCCTTGCCAGGGGCACTGTAGATGGTCAGGACAATCCTTATGCCATGGTCAAGTCCATGGACTGGTGGAAGGTAAACAAGTACATGCTCGAAACCCGCCATGTCTTCTCTCCTACCTTTATCCTGGTAAACGAAAAGTGGTACCAGTCTCTTGATGAAAAGTCACGTGCCCTCTTTGATGAGAGCATGACCCACGCCATTGCCTATAACTGGGATGTCTCAGAGCGTGAAGAGGCTAATACTGTTGAGTTTCTGCGACAGAACGGCGTGAAGATCACTGTGCCTGATGCCAAACTCAAGGCTCATATGATTGAGGCTGCCAAACCAGTATGGGAATGGTTTGACAAAGCTGTCCCATCAGCCCGTCAGATTCGTGAATACTGCGCCAGTGTTGATCCTGTAAACGCTCACAATGCAGCTGTAGCCACAGCCGCAGCAGCCTCAGCTGCTGATGACGCGTCCAATGGTGCAGCCAACGATGTACCGGAGCCAGTTAAAGCCGCACCGGAGTCAGGCAAAGCTGCAAATGCCAAATAGCAGCATGCTGCTTGCCCCGATGCTGGCTGATGCAGCACCGCTGCTGCGCTAAGCTGACAAAGGCGCGCAACAGCAAGTCAAGCTCGGGGCCTGAGGGCCCGTCTGAACAAAGGGGCTGTCCTGAAGACAGCCCCTTTGTTTTTCCTTGTCCCTGCAGATCACTCATTGCTATTGTTCTTGAATGTCCGCCATACTGTCAGCTGCGCAGTCTGCCTGCTCTGTTCAGATGCTGCACTAATTGAGCAGCGCGGTTCGCCTGCGGGGCGGGACCTGTCAGACAGGTGTATCACCGCAAAACAATGTAAAAGACAGGGAAGTGCGTGCACGTGTGCGCACGAAATACGCAATCATGGGCTTTATCATGCTCTTGTCTGGAAAAATGCTATTTTTCCGGCTTTGGGCAAGCACCGTGATATATAAAAATTTACTGACAAATCAGCGATATTTGCACAATATTTTTCATGGGGATTCATTAAAACGTCCAGAAATCTGCCGATAAATACTAAAATGCTTTATAGTATTTGCTCATAAGGATATTTGTCCCTGTATGTAAGGCCGGAGCTCTGAACTTTCCTTAACTGGCCGTGCAGGTGCAATTGCTGTCCGTATTCCTTAGGGATCTTTTCCCCTCAAAGCATTCAAACATGCATATAACTGTCTTGTATCAGAAAACCAGTCAATATAACTGAGCCGCATAACCAGGATTTGTATATCCATAAGGTCTCAGGGGCGTTACTTCTTGCTGATACCAGACCGGAGCCGTTTTCTTTCAGAAGTATGAGTTTTTAGAAATTATTGCCCTGTGGCTGTTCTGATGCAGGTAACTGCAAGTCTGCACAAATGCAAAGACAGGCCTGTGGCAAAAGCAATACATCAATTCGATACATATGACTGTTACGACCTGAAAGACAGGAATGGCAGTCACATGGTAAAAGCCCGTCAGGTCTTAATCAATACAACTGTCTACAACTGAGTAGTGCTCTGTGCCTTTGCACATTCATGCTCTCCATATGGCCCTCTGTCTGAACCTCACAGCCACTGGCTGTGCTGTAAAGCCCTGGCCTCCCTGACGGCATTACAAGGAAAAGAGGAAAGTAATGTCTGTAGCATGTACAGTAGTATTACCTAAGATACGTATTAACCCCCAAAAAGCCATAAGTCCCCAGATTTATGAGTTTTTGCGCCGTCACATTACTGATACGACCATTACCCCCGGCACCACTCTTTCAGAAAACTCGCTGTCCGAGCAGTTCAGCGTATCGCGCCAGCCTGTACGCGAGGCACTGATGCGTCTTAGCTATGAAGGCCTGCTCTCCATCCTGCCTCAGCGCGGTTCAATAGTAGAGCGTATCTGTGTCAATGAGCTTGAGCACACTGCATTCCTGCGCGCTGCCATAGAAAAGGCCTGTGTAGCCAACATAGTCAATCTTGATGAGAATACCAGAAAGAACCGTATGGCCCAGCTGCGCCGCATTGTCGATCAGCAGCGCAATGTGCGCCGTGATGACGGTATGAGATCAGCTTACCTTACTCTTGATGACCGCTTTCATGAGTGCCTGTGCTCACTGTCAGGTTCTGACATGGCCTGGAATACCGTACAGAGCATAAAGGGCCAGATGGACCGTATCCGCTTTCTTTCACTGGATACTTTCGTCCCTGTCGACGTTATCACTGATGAACATGAGCTGATTTTCAACCACCTGTTAAATGGTGAAATCGAAGCATGCCAGGACTGCATAACCGATCACCTGCGTGATGTAATCAAGCTGTGTCATGAGATTATCGAGCGCTATAGCGACTGGTTCACCTACGGCTCCCTGAATACCGTCAAGCGCCGTGCACGCACTGCCCATGAATGTACGGCAGCAAGTGCGCAGCCTGCTGACTGAAACCAGAGCCATCCCACAGGGCGGTGCTGATGCAGCATGGCATGCTGCAGACCTTATGGCGGTGTTACCGCCATCAGCCAGGAGCTGATGAAATCAGGGCTGTGCTGTCAACGTCAGGGCGGAGCTGCCGGTGCCGGCAAGCAACGGTGGGGCGCTGGCGCTGGAGATAAATGTCGGCCCTTAATTGACAAAAAGCCCTGAACGGTTATCCGCTCAGGGCTTTTTGCTGTGCTCAGTGACACATGATCAGGGTCTGACCCGGGCCCTGGTCACTGAGTCGGCATGCAAGGCTGATATCAGTCTTCCATACGCTTGAAGATCAGGGAACCATTGGTACCGCCAAAGCCGAAGCTGTTGGAGATAGCGTACTTGATATCGTGCTTGAGGGCCTTGTTAGGAACCAGGTTAAAGCCGCCTACTTCCTCAGCAGGATTTTCAAGGTTGATGGTTGGAGGGCAGATCTGATCACGTACAGCCAGTACGGTGATGATGGCCTCAATGGCACCGGCTGCACCCAGCAGGTGACCGGTCATGGACTTGGTAGAGCTCATGACAGTGTTGGCTGGAGCATCACCGAAGATAGCCTTGGCAGCGCGCAGCTCGGAGATGTCGCCTACGTGAGTGGAGGTACCGTGAGCGTTGATATAGCCAATCTCGCCTGGTTCAATACCGGCATCCTTAATGGCGTTGGCCATGGCACGACGGGCACCGTCGCCATCTTCTGGAGTGGCGGTCATGTGGAAAGCGTCGCCAGACATGCCAAAGCCTACCAGCTCAGCATAAATGCGGGCACCACGGGCCTTGGCGTGCTCGTACTCTTCAAGAACCATTACACCGGAGCCGTCGCCCAGAACGAAGCCGTCGCGACCCTCATCCCATGGACGGGAAGCCTTCTCCGGCTCATCATTGCGGGTGGACAGAGCCTTTAAGGCGCTGAAGCCGCCGATACCCATTGGGGTAGAGGCCTTTTCGGCACCACCGGCCAGCATGACATCAGCATCACCGGCTGCAATTAAACGGGCAGACAGGCCAATGGCGTGAGTGCCGGAAGCACAGGCAGTTACGCTGGAAAGGTTAGGACCCTTGAGGCCCTTTAAGATGGACAGATGGCCGGATACCATGTTGATAATGGTGGAAGGTACGAAGAACGGGCTGATACCCTTGATACCCTTCTGAGCCAGACCATTGATATTCTGCTCGATAAGACCGAGGCCACCGATACCAGAACCAATCATCACACCACAGCGCTCGGCATTGTCATCAGTAATCTGCAGGCCGGAATCATTGAAGGCCATTAAGCCGGCAGCAATACCGTACTGGATGAACGGATCCATCTTGCGCTCGTCTTTACGGGTGATACCCCAGTCCTCAGGGTTAAACCCCTTAATCAGGCCGGCGATTTTCACGCTAAAGGCGCTGGTGTCGAAATGCTCAATGGTGGAGATACCGCTCTGACCTGCAAGTAAGGCCTTCCATGAATCCTCAGCGGTATTACCCACTGGACTTAACATGCCAAGACCGGTTACTACTACCCTGCGCTTTTGCACCGTTTGTGCCTCCATAAATAAGAAATTCTAACTTATCTTCATTGACTCGTACCTGCACTGGTCATGCTGTTATCCGGTTATATGTACAGCGCTGTAATGCTCTGTTGCTGTATCAGCATGCAAATGGCATATGCTTTTGAGGATAAACAGTTATCTTTGACCTCAGGCCCAAACCGGTGCCGGGTGTTAAGAGCCGCAATTACAGTCATGCGGGGCACCGACAGTCAATGTCTGCGTCAGCAGGTCCCGGATTTCCGGGCTCCGTGCACGTCCCTTAAACTCCCGGGACGTCATCCTGTCTCAGCTGCATCTGTACCTGATAAGTTCAGGCAGCATTCTCAGACAGTAAGTATGCTCTTTTCACTGCCGCATACCATGATACAAACTTGATTCTAACAGGCCTTGCAGGCGTGAAACGCAGCACAGCTAACAGTACCACAATACGGGATAATCCTCAAATACAATGCAGATTGCTGTGAAAAAAACCGTCACTTGTATGAAAAATGAGGTGCCCAGAAACAAAACAAGCAAGCCGGGGCTTGCTGTTATGGCCATGAACACATGGCTGATTGAGGTACAACTGTCTCCAACGGCTCGACCTGATACAGGTCGCGCCGCCGGATTCACACAGGAAAGCAGCGGACTAATCCGCCACTGAGATTACTCCTGGTGAGACTTGATGTAGTCGATAGCAGCCTGAACAGTGTTGATCTGCTCGGCTTCCTCATCAGGGATCTCAGTCTCGAACTCTTCTTCTAAAGCCATTACGAGCTCTACAGTATCTAAAGAGTCGGCGCCGAGGTCATTAACAAAAGATGCCTCAGGAACGACATCTTCTGGATTGACACCTAACATGTCAACAATAATCTTCTTTACGCGTTCTTCAATGTTGTTATCGCTCATTTTTCCCCGTCAGAGTGCCGTGGCACTTCTGTCCTTTAGTTAATGTCACCCGACAAGAGCCGGGATAAAAAAATAACTGGCTTTGTGACAGCTGGAGACAGCCTCACCTCACCTGCAGTGATCAGCGCTGACCGGCCAGAAAAGCTCTTTAGTCCTCTGGTTACCGCGTTAGTGCCGCAGCATTGTCCGCGCCTGTAAATGGAACCCGTTCTGAGATCCATCACCGTCCGGGGTGATATCTCTCTGACAGTACCGGCGTTAACCGTTCCGCATGTCCGGAGCTGACGTCAGTTGTCATGATCAGCAGAATGAACCTGATATTTACAGGTCATCTTTATCAAATTGACAAGAACTGTTCGAGGCTGATTATATACAATATCAGCCTCTAATGGTAGATCAGGCCCGTTAAAATGGGCCGGAAATTGTATTACTTTGTCAGGGTTCACAAATTAACTCAGCCGGTGCGCCGCATGATCCAGGTCGCACTCAGCGCCCTGGCCACAGCCGCCATATCCGCCGGCGGTCACGCCCTGCCACAGCTGCCATATCCGCCGGCGGTCACGCTCAGGATCAGCCGTCACATCCGGCGGCGGTCAGCGCCCAGGCTCAGCCGCCACATCCGGCAGCGGTCACGCCCTGGCCACAGATTATGTCGGCCTGAACACAACCAGGTCCTTAAAGCGCGCCCGGTGCTGATGTTAGTTGCAGTACATACCGCCGTTTACGTCCAGGGTAGTACCGGTGATGTAACGGGCACCGTCAGATGCCAGGAACAGCACGGCAGCTGCAATGTCAGCAGTAGAGCCCATAGTGCCCATAGGGATGGACTTGAGCAGCTCGGCCTGAATGTTCTCGTTTAATACAGAGGTCATGTCAGTCTCGATAAAGCCAGGAGCAACACAGTTAACAGTTACGTTACGTGGAGCCAGCTCCTTGGCCAGAGACTTTGAGAAGCCGATGATGCCGGCCTTGGAGGCGGCATAGTTGCACTGACCGGCGTTACCTGTCTCACCTACGATAGAGGTGATGTTGATGATGCGGCCATTACGCTTTTTCATCATGCCACGCATGGTCAGCTGAGCCAGCTTTGCAGCAGCAGTCAGATTGCAGGAGATAACCTGATCCCACTCCTCATCCTTCATGCGCATGAAGAGATTGTCGCGGGTAATACCGGCATTGTTCACCAGAATATCGATGGTGGCACCGGCCTTTTCCTCAGCAGCCTTAACGAAGTCAGCAAAGGTCTCTGGCTGCAGGGCATTTAATACCATACCAAAGGACTTGCCCTCACCAAGAGCACTCAGGCTCTCGGTTACGGCCTGAGCGCCGCTTTCAGAAGTAGCAGTACCAATAACAGTAGCGTTGAGCTTTGCAAACTCCTCAGCAACAGTCTTACCGATACCACGTGAGGCGCCAGTTACCAGAACAACCTTGCCAGCAAAATTAAAATTCATGAATCAATCCTGTATTTGATCAGCTAAATGTACTCTGTGTACTCGTGTCAGCCCTGCGCCTGCAGTCCGCCTTAAATCAAAGCAAACCCGCATCAGCGCAGAGCCGCTGCACTGTGCAGCTCAAAGCCTCATGAGCCATGACATGGCCAGGCTTACCGGGCTGCCGGCCTTCAGGCCAGACAGTCAGCTGCAGCTGCCCGTCCCGCCCGGCCATAACAGGGCCAGGATAATGCCGGGACGGAAGTCAGATTAATCAGGCGTTAAGGCTTTCTAAAACCTTGGCCAGCTCCTCGTCACTGGCAATATTGCCGGTAACCAGAGTCTTGTCAATCTTGCGGTTCAGACCGGTTAATACCTTGCCCGGACCAACTTCAATCAGAGCCTCAATACCGTCAGCCTTCATGTTCTGCACGGTCTCAACCCATCTTACTGAGCCGACCAGCTGCTTGACCAGACAGTCAATGATTTCACCCTGAGCCACAACTGGACGGGCCAGTACGTTGGCATATACAGGGATGGAGGCATCACAAAGCTCAATATCAGCAAGAGCTGCGGCCAGCTTGTCAGCAGCAGGCTGCATCATAGGGCAGTGTGAAGGTACGGAGACAGGCAGGGCTACGCAGCGACGGGCACCCTTTTCGGCAAAGTACTCACCGGCGCGGGCCACAGCATCCTTTGAACCTGAAATAACTACCTGACCTGGAGTGTTGAAGTTTGCAGACCAGACGGCGTCACCTTCCTTGCTTACATCAGCACAGCCGCCTACAACGGCATCGTCATCAAGACCAAGAACAGCCATCATGGCACCGGTACCGGCTGGAACAGCTTCCTGCATGGCCTGACCACGCAGACGTACCAGACGTACGGCATCAGCAAAGGAAATAGCCTCAGCTGCAACCAGAGCGGTGTACTCGCCAAGGGAGTGACCGGCACAGGCCTTTGGCTGATCGCCACCGGCAGCAGCCATCAGAGCACGCCATGCAGCTACAGAAGCAGTCAGAATAGCTGGCTGAGTGATTTCAGTTTTGTTTAACTCGGTATCCGGACCGGTCAGGACAATTTTCTTTAAGTCGTAGCCCAGAGCCTCATTGGCTTCTTCAAAAGTTTGAGCAACGATCTTATTGGACATGAAAGATTCCAGCATGCCAACGGACTGAGAGCCCTGACCTGGAAATACAACTGCAAATGACTTCATAGTTATCCTCAGGCTGGCAAAAATGCCGCCCTGACTCCTGATAAAGAATAAAAAACTGTAGCAGCCCACATCCCTGTTTCATCAGACCAGTAAAGAACACAAAGGCTCAAAGCCTCAAAGGCAATGTCTTCTGACACACATGAGCCTGACGCTTATGCGTCATGCATATGATTTACTCAGGGATTCTAATCAACAGGCTGATTTTGTAACAACAGGGAAAAAGCATAAAACTTACAAGGAATGTACCTTGATCGCCATTACAGACACCTGTGGTGGACAATACTCACAGCTTTCACAAGTATCCATAAGCGATCAGGCAATAATGACAGTCACTGCCAGCAATCCGCCGCCCGGCATTCAGAGCGATCCGGCATTGCCTGCTTAAGCCCCCATGGCGACAGGCAAGCTATGGCCTGTGCCTGGACACGCAGTTTGCTCCTGCACTGTGCAGTCCTACGGGCAGCCAATGTCAGGCTGCAGCGCCCGGCTGTACGCCTCGGTCAGCCTGCAGTGTCAGGCTGTTCGCCTCGGTCAGCCTGCATTGTCAGGCTGTTCACCTCGGTCAGGCTGCAGCGCCCGGCTGTACGGCCTGGGTACTACACCAGACTTTGGGCAGTGATCAGAAAAAAGGATAAGGACATTAACAGGCCTGCAGGCTATGCATCATACCTGCAGACTGGCGTTACTCTGGACATTGCTCAGGTAACACCTTATTAAGCCTGAGTACGCACGGGATGTGTCGTTCAGGAACTGTTATCAATAGCGTACCAGAGCTGAGCCCCAGACAAAGCCGCCGCCAAAGGATTCAAGCAGCAGATTGTCGCCACGCTTGATGCGGCCCTGACGAATGCCCTCATCAAGGGCCAGGGGTACAGAGGCTGCAGAGGTGTTGCCATGACGATCCAGGGTAACAATTACCTGGGACATATCGAGCTTGAGCTTGCGGGCAGTGGCAGCAATAATGCGCAGATTGGCCTGGTGCGGTACGAGGAAATCAAGCTCGTCTTCTTTTAAACTTGCCATCTCAAGGGTTTCCTTGACCAGGTTGGCCAGCATGGTTACGGCATGCTTGAAAACTTCATTGCCCTTCATGGTAAGCCAGGCATCATTGTTATCAGCACAGCCACGCTTAGGGAATGGCAGACGCAGCAGATCGCCGCAGGTTGGATCAGAGGAGAGCTTGACGGCCAGAGTGCCCTGCTCTTCAGAGGCACCAAGCACCACAGCACCGGCACCGTCGCCAAAAAGAATTATGGTACCGCGATCCTGAGGATCACAGGCACGGGCCAGGGTATCAGAGCCGATAACCAGCACGTTGCGGGCCTGACCGGTAATAATCATGTTGTGGGCAACACTGTAGGCATAGCTGAAGCCGGCACAGGCTGCAGCCACGTCAAAGGCAATAGCGCCCTGAATGCCAAGTCCCAGAGCAATTTCACATGCTGAAGACGGGAAAGCATTCTTTGAGGAGGTGGTGGCGCAGACAACGGCATCAATGGCAGAAGCTTCCAGCCCGGCGGCTTCAAGAGCCTTACGGGCAGCCTCAATACCCATAAAGGAGGCTGTCTCGGTGTCTGAGGCCAGACGCCTTTCATGAATACCGGTACGCTCGACAATCCAGGAATCGGATGTCTCGACCATCTTCTCTAAATCGGCGTTAGTTCTGACCTGTGATGGTAAATAACCACCGGTACCTAAAATTCTGCTATACAAATGCTTCACCACTCGATGCTTGGCTAAAGAAAGTCACAGTCTAAATCGCATATTTTGCCAGCAAAATAGGGATTATGGTAGATATCAGGCAAAAAATCTCAGCCCCAGCTCCGCTCAAAGCCCATACCCATGCGCCCTGCAGCAAACTATGCCCACCCTGTATTACCACATCCCCGCTCCATCCATTTCAGCCCCACAGCCCCACAGCCCCACATCATGCAGCTGACATAGCTGCCCGATGCTGTGCTGCGTCGGGCCCAGCTGCGCTTGCGCTGCGTCAGTCGCTACAGCTGCATGCGCTGCTGCTTGCGCTAAGGCTTCATGCACTACGGATGCATGCGCCGCATCAGCGGGCGGAGTTCAGATGCTGCTGCATGCGTACAGAGAGTGACTTGCCGGCAGCTCGGGCGGCCTCAACCACGGCCACAGCAAGGGCTTCCTTGCCGGCACTTGCGTGAGACTTGATGACCAGGCCGTTAACGCCAAGGAGCACCGAGCCATTGTACTGCCATGGCAGCAGCCAGTCTGGACGGGCCATTTTGCCAAAGATCTTCTTTACACCTGTGGAGCTGGCATATAAATCAGCAACACCCTCAGCTGCCTTGAGAGCAATATTGCCAGTAAAACCGTCAGTGACAATAACATCAGCATCATCACGGAAAATGCGGTTAGGCTCGATATAGCCGGTAAACTGCAGGCTGCGCACCTGTTCAAGATAGCTGCGGGCCTGTCTTACCATGACAGATCCCTTGTCCTGCTCGGTACCGACGTTGAGCAGGGCAACACGGGGACTGTCGATTTCCAGGGCTATGCTGGCAAATGCACTGCCAAGGCAGGCAAAGTCAAAGAGATCGGCGGCCTGACAGTTGGCATTGGCCCCCAGATCAAGCATGAGGGCAAAGCGGCCTGGACCTGCTGGAATACGGGCAGCAAAACATGGACGTACCTGACCGTCACGCACCGGAATACCAATGCGCTGCTTGAGCTTTGCTTGGGAAGGGGAAAGTTTCTGAACACCCAGCAAATGGCGGGCAATGGTTACCAGCGGGCCGGTACCACCGCCTGAGAGCATGGAGTGAGCCTCACCATTTTTTACGCACTGTACAGCACGGAACATGGCTGAGTTTGTGAAGTTGCGCAGTACTGAGCGCGGATGCTCATCCTGAGGAATGGCCTGCTGGGCCAGACGGAACTCATAGCGCCCTGAATTAATCTGAGCACGCTCCAGATCGTTTTTGAGCTGGGAGCTGCCAAAGATGATGAGGTTTAAGGAGGGATCCATGGTCATGGCAAAGCGCACGGCATCAACCACAGGACGGGTATCCTTGCTGTCACCTCCTGTACCGTCCAGCGCTACTACCGGATTTTCCACCGTACTACCGAGATCGTCTTTTCCAGCCATTTCCATCTTGTCCTGCATCTGATAAAGCCATGCCGCAGCGCCCGCCCCGCATTACCACAATGCAGAGCAGGTTAAGAAAAAATCATTAACCGCCAGTCCCACATTTCATTGCCACTGAGCCATGCTGCCAGTGCAATCAGCGTGGGCACACTTACGGGCATACAGCTTATCAGAACAGGAAACACAATTGCGTGTCAATGCTCACTTTTCCAGAGCTCCGCCTTGAGCCACAAACGCTCACTCCCAGGCCCCACATCGGCCATCCCGACACAGCCAGTCCTTGCAAGGCATGAGATGTTCGAGGCAAAGCAATGTACCGTGGTCCGCTATGCGTCCAGAAGTAAAAGGCATTCAGACATAAGGACAGAGAGACGGACCTGCAGCATCAGCCCATAAAGCTCTGAGCAAATGATGGAGAAAGAGCTGAGAGTAAGACAGGAAAGAGGTACGGGAATGGAAGCAGGAGCAGGAATGAAGCAGAAGTGAGAAGGGAAAGAAGAGCAGGTAAAGGAAACAGGAGAGGGAAAGGATAATCAGTGCGCCTGTCAGCCCCATAAGCCCGTGGCTCATGGAGCAGACTTTTGCAGTTGCAGAAAAAACAAACGGGGCTCATGAGGCCCCGTTGTTGCAGTCTGCTGTGGACTGCTTATGCTTTAGCGCTAAAGCATGCCAGTAAATGGCTTACAGCTCGATAACCTTCTTGCCACGGTAGTAGCCGGTCTCGGTTACGTGGTGACGGATGTGAACTTCACCAGTCTGTGGATCCTTGGATAACTGACGGGCAGTTAAGGCATCATGGGTACGACGCTTGTCACGACGGGAACGGGACTGGTGGTTCTGTGGAACGGCCATTATAGTCTCCTAAATACTATAAAGTGCAATAAGAGCCGCTGTGCAATATGGTCCTCAAGACCACTGCGGGGCTGTTATGCCTGGTTTCTTTTTGATCAAAAATTTAAATCGCATGAACAATGGGCTTTCCCAAGCCATGATCACGGACGCGATATTATATGGAGATTAAGTAATTATTTCAAGCATATTTATCACTGCTGTCCAGCCCACTCTCCCTCTCCATCTCCATGTACATACAGGCGCCCGCCCCTCACAGCTCTGCACCACGGGCACATATGAATGAAGCCTGACTGTCGGTGACAGGCAGGCCTCATATTTGGAGACAGCAGCTCAACATCTGCAATAAATCGCAGTACTGGTCAGTGCCGTACAGTGCAGCACTGCACTGCATTGCAGGCCAGGTCTGTCGGACCTGCCGACACAGATGACACCACCTTACCTGCACTGCGGAGCTTACTGCCCTACTTGTTCTCTTTGGCAGCAAGGGAATCCTTTAAGGCTGCCAGAGCTGCAAATGGACTGGCTGTTGCTTCCTCGGCAAGCTCTCCATATTCCCACTGATCGCCATGACGGGAACACTGTGGATCCTCTTCATCATGCTTAGGTACGGTAGGAATCTCAAGAATCAGACCGTCTTCGATGAGGTCGTAGATATTAATCAGGCCGTTTTCACCAGGCTCGACAAAATCATAGCGGTTTTCAATATTACAGGCTTTAGCTTTGTCATAGTCAGGGGTGAAGTTAATTTTGGACTGCAGGTGCTGGACATAGTTTTCACCGCAGCGCTGGCAGACCAGGGTTAAATCAGCCTCGCAGATACCCTTAATCATACGCATGCCATTGGCATCAGTCTCAAAAGTTACGGTGGCAGTAACATCACCCTCAATGCTGACGCAGCTTTCCTTTAAACGGGTCAGACGCTCACTGTCCAGACGGGCTCCCTTCCAGGCGGAGTTCAGGGAGATGCACTTGTCAATATCAACCTCAACAGGCAGTAATACTCTGGTGTTTTCCATCAGGACCTCCAAAAGCTCAACCAGACATAAAAATAGGCTCTGCTGTGTACTCACACGAGCACACAGCAGAGCCTCATAAAGCCTCTAGCGGGTAATTATCGCATAAGCTTTCTGCAAAGTCTGTATAGAATTTGGTTCTTTATATGCACAGGGGCAATAAGAACACGAGCTTTCCCCCGTTTTCAACCTGGCAATTCCCCACAGCTCAGGCCCTCGTACCCTCCCAGCCCCGTCCGTTCCAGGTCCAGCGAGGTAACACCGTCTGTTCCCGGCAACGCCTGGCACCACCTTGCAGCTGCTGATGCGCAATCACATCCCTGGCAAACAGATAACTTTTTTTCTTTGCAGGCAGCTTACTGCATGCCACAGCCGCAGGAAATAACCTAAGGTCATGACGCATTGAGGACTGGACAGTCCATGGGGCTCCTGCTGTCCATAAGGATAGAGCCAAACTCAACATGATCACATTTCATCTCTTCATGCCTGACAGGATCAGATCGGTGCAGTGCTACGGGCATACTTTCATTTAATGCGACCGGAGCACTTATTAATGCACTGCAAACTTGCCAAACACAGACATATGTCTTAATCTCACTTCAAGCATGGCAGCATCTACCTGGACTGGCTTTCCTGCACGGGCAGAAACACTGTCCGGCGCTGGAAAGACCATGCGCTGATGCCCCCTGCTGCGCCTGTGCCCCTGCAGCGCTGCTGTCCCGGCCGCGCTGCTGTTGGCCTGCAGAGTGCATATATCTCTGATGCGGCACTGCACTGTGCAGAGTATTACCGTTTTATTCAAGTATGATTCTGCTCCGCCTCAGCATGCTGAGGGCCATGGAGCGCTGCTGCGGTCCGTGGGTCTGCATATGGCAGACTGCGGTCAGTCAGGACCTTTCCCCATTTATCTCTACTGCATTCATATGTGCCTGTGCTGAGCTGTGCAGACAGCACCGGACCGGCAGGTGAGACCAGGCAGGTGAGCCTTATCAGCAGACTCAGTCATAACTTAAAAGATACACAGCACTCTGTGCCATAAGTATGACCTGTCCTGCATTGTGTAATGACCGCAAGGCAACTGTTCAGTCATTACTGATAAAGCTGCGGAAAGGTAATCTGAAAATGTCTGGAATAAGGATGGATTTTTACTATGAGAAAGACCAAATTTGCCAGTGCTGTTAAGTCACTGCTGACTGCCGGCACTCTGTGCCTTGGTATGCTTGCCGGCTCCCAGGCCGCCCAGGCTTATGAAATTAAGACTGTGTTCAAAAGCGAGCACTATGCCGTCAATCAGGCCGTACTGGGGGAAGGTGAGAATCTCGACGGCCCAACTCAGTCAGCCATCACAGGCGAGATCCAGACTCAGAACCGTCTTGACAAGCTCTACCAGTCCACTACTGTTATCTTCCCTGCCGGTTCCCCTGGCTACACAGGCAAGATTAACACCCCTATTCTGGGCGTTCTGACCATTGCCAACTTCAATACAGGCAAGGACCGTATCTACTTCAATAACAAGGCCCGCTTCTCAAGTGAGGGCGGTCTTTACATTTCCTACAAGCAGCTGATGGACATGCTCAATCAGAAGACTCTTAACGAGCTCATCGGTGAGCTGCGCAAGCTGCCTGTGGTCCTTACCAATATCCCTGTTTCTTCTACCGGCTTTGACCCTACCACCAGTTCATTCTTCATTACCAGCATGAACAAAGGCATGCTCCTGGACATGCGTATTGACGACTCAGTTTTTTACGACAAGAAGACTATTCGTACTGCACGCAAAGGCTGCACCGTAAACGTGCTGCTCTTCATTGACCGTATGATTGATGAGATCCCTTACTTCATCTCCGGTCGTGCTGCTCTGAACAATCTGGACTGTTCACGCGCACCTGCTGTCAAGCAGGAGAGCAAGTAACCCTGCCCGACAGAACTACACCCCATGCAAATGACAGCGTCGTCACGGGCTTTACCATGAGCCCGGCCAGTCAGGATCTGACAGGATCAGCTGCTGCCAAATCTAACATACAGGCCGGTCTGGGATAATATCCCGGCCGGCCCGTTTGTACCTGACGCCTGGCACCCACCGGTACACTGGCATGTCCCAGGCCCAGGGTCAGGCAAGCTGACCTGTCCAGCTTCCTCAATAGCAGAGCGTTCATGCCAGGCAAGCCCATGCAAGGCAAGGCCAGGGTCATGCCCGACCATGCAAGACAAGGCCAGCCCATGCCAGGCATGGCTGGCCCACGCCCTGCCGTTCCTGCGTCATAGCTGCCACCGTCTTCACACTGCTGGCCTCAGGGCCAAAACCTGTAACTCCGGCTTCTTAAGGGGTAATCTGGAGCATTGCACTGACTGAGCAGCATGCAGGCTGATTAAATGCCTTACACATTTGTAACTGCAAATGTTATGCAAGACACATGGCGGATATACTGTAGTGATTTTTTAATCAGTACACGCCTGTACTGAATCAGTACCTCCTGATACTGCCTGTTCCCTGTACTCACACCTTATAAGCCTGAACTTCAAAGGAAAGCAGACAGCTGCAGTGTCTGAAGCGGGGAACAGCCCTCCTCATTCTACGAGGTTAAATTTCAGCAGTGTCATGGCAGAAAATTCATCTTTTCTGTCTCTCTCCTGAATTGTGGATATTCACCTGGATACCTGACTTTTCTATGCGCAAATTTACGCTAACCGCCCTGTTTCTGGCTTTTTCTGCCCTGGTTATTACCGGCTGCAAGTCAGAGCCCGAAGAAATTATCCTTGCTCATTCGCAGCTGGAAAGCCATCCAGAGCACAAGGCAGCCCTGGCTTTTAAGGAAGCTGTGGAAAAGAGCCTTGGCGACAAATACCAGATCAAAATCTATCCAGATGCTCAGCTGGGAACAAACGAAAGCGTACTCAAAGAGCTCAAGAAAGGTAATGTACAGTATCTGATCATCTCCACCCCAAATCTTGAAAGACTGGATAAGCTTTACTCACTGTTCTCCATCCCTTACCTGTTTTCCTCAGAGCGTGCCTACGAAAACTTCATTTTACGACCTGACATTCCAGCCCGACTGTCAGTAAACGCCAATCATGTAGGTTTCCGCTCAGTAGTAGCCTTTACTGCCGGTACCAGAAATTTCTACTCTACTGCCCCTATCTACGATGTCGATGATCTCAAGGGCAAGAAATTCCGTGTCCAGTCTGGCCCTATGAATGTCACCATGATGCATGCCTTTGGTGCTGAAGCTACCCCTATGAGCTTTGGCAAAACCAGGGAGGCCATTGAGCAGGGCGTGGTAGACGGTGCTGAAAACAATGAAATTGTCCTGGTCGATCAGAAACATGGCGATATAGCCCGCTTCTACTCTTACACCCGTCATCAGATGTGCCCTGACATGCTGGTTGTCTCCAACAGCTTCATTAACTCTCTGAGCGCCGAAGAGCGCCGCATCTTTGATGAGGCTGCCCTCAAGGCCCAGAAAGTAGAGTTCGAGGCCTGGCATAAGGCTGTAGAAGATGCTCGTACCAAAGCCAGGGACATTGGTGTGAAATTCCTCGACATCAAGGTCGACACTTTCCGCAAAAAGATCATGCCTCTGCACGATGTACTGCTGGCTGAAACCCCATCAATCAAGCCAATGTACGATGAGGCTGTAGCAGCCAATGAAGCCGCCCTCAAGTACGATGCTGTCAGTGCTGCAAAAGCTGCCGAGGCCGCAGCCATGAAGAATTATGGTGAAAACGGCGACGCTGCGGCCCCTGCAGCCGCAGGCGCGGCTCCCGCAGGGGCTGCTGCAGGTGCTGCCACCGACACCAGGGAGGCTGAGTCCGCCAGGGAAAAAGAGGCTGGCAAAGACAAAGCAGCTGACTCTGCCAAAGCAAAGGATGCCCCTGCTGCCAGTAATGACGCCAAAGAGGCAGCTCCCGCCAAAACAGACAGCAAGGAAAGCGCTCCTGCCAAAGCAGACGGTAAGGATGGTGCCGCCCCAGCAGCAGCTGCAGCAGATGCAAAGACAGAGAATACTGCAGACAGCAAGGATAAAAACGGCGCCACATCAGCTGCCCAAGCGGCCGGGGTAGATGCAATCACTCCAGGCAGTGCCGGTACAACCGCAGGCAGCAATGCCTTTACCATGCCCGCTGACGGTCTGCCTGCCGCAGCCATTGCAGCCGGTGCTGCGGGTGCTGCAGCTGCAGCAGTAGCCGCCGGCGCGCTGAAGAAAGATGCCAGGCAAGCTGACCAGAAGGCCACGGCCTCATCCCAAAAGGCTGTTGCAACCCGCAAGGCTGCACCATCCAAAAATGCTGCTGCAACTCGCAAGGCCGCTGCCCAAAAGAGTTCTGCCAGGTCTTCAACCAGCAAGGCTGCTGCCCGCCACAAGAGCACTGCAAGCAAGAAATCCACAGCCAGGAGCTCCAACCGCAAGGCTGCAGTGAAAAGCAAGACTCCGGTACGCAAGAAGACCACTGCAAACAAGAGCACCCGCTCCACAAAGAGCGTCAAAAAGTAGCTTGCGGCTGCCCTGACAGGGCCGCATCAAGATCACAGCTCTGACCTGAATACGGCCCTGCACGTCCTGCCAGACAATCTGGCAGGACACTGCCCCTCCCAACTGCGCCTCTATCTGTGAAGGAGGCGCAAACCTCCTGCCCCATCACCACCACCAACCTCATCAACCCATCAACCCCATCCCCATTAACCCCATCAACCCATAAACGCCAATCAAAGGCATTGGTAAGACGTCATACGCACGGTCCCAGCCTCCAAATCCATGCCTATGTGCACAACCCCATGCTGCCTGTCGCCCTGCCTCTGATGCATTTTCTTGCCTTTCCCTTACCTGACAGACTAATCACAAAGTCCCTGGAGACAACCAAACTGTTAATGCTCATGTACGGATTGAATGCATTGATAATATTTAATGTATAAAAATACAGTAAGGAGATCAGATTTAATCAATTTAGCCCAGAAACAGCAAAGCCCGGATAAATCCGGGCTTTACCAGGCTGATTACAACAGCCTTAAGCACTGACAGCTCCAGGGCTTTGCCTCAGAGCTGCAGGGCTTGATGTCAGATGAAATGAGGAACGCCTTTGCTACTTGCCGGTAGCGCTCTGCTGTGCTTTGGCTGCAGCCTGGGCATCACCAGTGTGGGCGGTGCCAGTGGCGGAGGTGCCAGTGCCTTGGGCAGCTGCGCCTGTGGCTGCTGCACCTTGAGCGGCTGCGCGGTTTTTCTCATTTTCCCGTGCTTTGGCTATGTTTACCAGCATGACGCTCTCAATGGCATTTTCATCAACCTTGAGTATTTCCAGCTTCCACTTGGTAAGAGAGATAACCTCACCTGCCTCAGGTACACGCTGGAGATAATCAAGAATGAAGCCGGCCATGGTGTGATAGTTCTCTGAAATAGGAACATTAAAGCCGGTAATGCGGGAGACGTCCTTGAGGATAGCGCCACCATCAATCTTGTAAATGCCAGGGCTTGTGCATACCAGCTCAGGGATTTCGCTCTGATCAGGCAGCTCACCTGCAATCTCCTCCATGATGTCATGAAGGGTCACAATACCCTCGAAGTTGCCAAACTCGTCAAATACGAAAGCAAAGTTTTTCTTGGAGCGGCGGAACTCCTCAAGAGCCTTGGTAACTGAAATGGTTTCCGGCAGGTACAGAGGCTCGCGAATCTTGCTTTCCAGCAGCGAGCGGCTGTCGGCATGCTCACGATCAGCAGCTATATTGCGGGCAGCCTCCTGAGCCTCAGAGGTAATGCTCTGACGGCTTGACAGCACCACGTCACCGGTGGCCATGAACAGACGGGTAGCCAGGATCTCATCGCGCTTGAGATAGCCCAGCGGTACATCACGCTGGCTGTCCTTGTAAGCTACCAGGCGGGAGCTTGGCATGGTCTTGAGCTCATTGATGATGGTATCAATATTGTCGGAAATATCGATAGCATTCACATCAGTACGGGCAGTCATTACAGCCTTTACCGGCAGGGAGCTGATCTGCAGAACGCGGGATACCATTTCCTTTTCGGTATTGTTAAAGACCTGGGATCCGGTACGGGAAACAATGGCTTCCTTTAAGGTATGCACCTGATTCTGGTTGGAACCGAGCAGTCTTAATACCAGGTTGGCAGCAATCTCACGGCTCTGCATGGAGATCTTGCTGTTACCCTCACCAAGATTGAGGGTGTTCTTGCGGGCAATCTGATTGAAAATCTCCATGAGGATGGAGAAGCCGATGGCGGCGTAGAGGTAGCCCTTAGGAACGTGGAAGCCCAGCGACTCAACAATCAGGCTGAAGCCGATAAGCAGCAGGAAGCCCAGACAGAGAATAACCAGAGTTGGATGGTGCGCGACAAATTCGGTAATGAAGCGTGATGCCATGGTCATGACAGTCATGGCAATGATCACGGCAAACATCATGATGAAGACGTGGTCGACCATACCTACGGCGGTAATAATGGAGTCCAGGGAGAAGACGGCGTCGAGCACCATGATCTGCAGAATTACCAGATACATGGCAGAACCTGCAGCCTTGGATACGGACAGCTCTTCATCAAAGCCTTCGAGCTTGGAGTGCAGTTCATGTACAGCTTTGTAAAGCAGGAACACACCACCAATAAAGAGAATGATGTCTCGTCCTGTAATGCCCTTGGAACCTATATAGAACAGAGGTTCAATCATGTTCACAATGAGCGAGATACAGGCCAGCATGATAAGACGAATACCCAGCGCACCGGCAAGACCGATGTAACGGGCCATGTCTCTTTGCTTTTCTGGCAGCTTGGCTGTCAGAATGGCGATGAAGACGAGGTTATCAATGCCCAGGACAATTTCGATGACGACCAGGGTCAAAAGACCCATCCAGGCGGTAGGATCAGACACCCAGGCCATATCGAACATGACCTGATGCACTGCCGTAGGATCCATAATATTTTTTACCTTAAAAAAGCAGTCAGCCCGGCATCAGTACTGCAAAAGACATTATGCAGGGCCCGAAGCAGCACAACAGTCGGCAGATGAATACTGCAGCTGTAAGCGGTCATGTAAGACTGACGCCTGACATCCCCATGCTGTTTTCGGTGACTGAAAACAAATTCCACTTGTGCAGATTGTTAACCGGCAGAACCTCAGTCAGCCTCATTACTGAAAGCTCAGATATCGCCCTGTTGTCACAGAGCAGCTCCGCCACCTGACAGACCGGGCACTTAAGATGCCCTGCTGCCGTATATGAATTACCATCAGGACTGTATCATAACTGAGGCTTAAGCCATTTGCAGTTACAGAACAACAGCGCCTGTTTTGCGGCCATAAAGTCATCATAACATCCTGTTGTTACAGCCATGTCATGCAGCCATTTGCCGCATATGTTTAGGGCCCTTTCCTGAACATAGGGAAGGGCCCCGTAAAAATCAGAATATCAGCCTAAAATGAGCTCAAACCTGGTTTCCCCAGTCCTGCGCGCCCGCCATACCCGCCATGCCCGCCATGCCCGCCATGCCCGCCAGGGCAGCTGCTGGCGACGACCTGGCAGGCAGCAGGTATCAGCCTGCAGCACTGCCCTGACCAGGCCTCAGAACTTAGCGACGGCCACGGCCCTTGCTGTCACGACGGCCCTTGCTGTCGCGTGCTGAGCCCTTGCCTGCTCCTGACTTGCCTGATGAGCCCCTGGAGTAGGAAACCTTAAAGCCCTTCTTTTCCTTGAAAGCGGCGCGACCATAGGATGTGCCTGTACGTCCGGACAGTCCTTTCCTGTCCTCACGACCCTCACGGCTGCGATCCTCGGCATTGTCCTTTGGACGGGCTGAGACATTCTTACGCTGACGGTTGAGGCTTGCAGATACCTTTAACGGGGTAGTTGCATACTCCTCAGGAGACAGAGCTGGCAGGTGAGCCTTGGAGCGCAGCTTGTTAACCTCTGACAGGGTCAGTTCACGGAACTGACCTGACTTCATACGGGGATCAAGGTCAAAGCCGGCATAGGAAATTCTGATAAGACGGCTGACCTGCAGGCCTACAGCCTCCCACAGACGGCGCACCTCACGGTTACGGCCCTCACGCAGGGAAACATGGAACCAGTGGTTACGGTTATCACCGCCACGGTACTCAATAGAATCAAACTTGCCAATACCATCCTCAAGCAGCACACCATTGCGCAGCTGCTCAAGCTGCTCTTCGCTGACATCGCCATAAACACGTACGGCATAGACACGCTCGATACCATAGCGCGGGTGCATCAGAGCATGAGCCAGATCGCCATCAGTGGTGAACAGCAGCAGACCGGAGGTATTGAGATCCAGACGGCCTACATTGATCCATTTGCCAATTTCAAGACGTGGCAGATGGTCAAATACGGTAGGACGGTTCTGAGGATCAGACAGTGAGGAAATTTCGCCCTCAGGCTTGTAGTACATGAGGCAGCGGTTTTCCAGACGGCGGCTCTTTGGAGAGTAGACAATGCGGCCGTTGATCTTGACCGTGATGTTTTCATCATCGGTACGAAAGCCCAGGTTGACTACCTTGCCATTTACCTCAACCAGACCCTCTTCGATCATGGACTCAAGGGAACGGCGGGAGCCGATACCGGCATTGGCCAGTAATTTGTGTAATTTGACGCCGCTGACACGCTCGCTGTCACTGCCTTTTACCGCAGCTGCGATGCGGGCTTTTTCATTGCGGCGGGCGGCTTCTGCACGCTCTCTGGTCTTTTGCTCAGCAAAGGAGCGGCTTCCACGCTCACTGTCTTTGCCAAAGCGGCTGTCTGAGCCGGAGCGACCACCATGAGCGCCATTACGGCCCCCCATGGAACCAGGGCGGCTGCTCATGGAGCTGCGTGAAGATGAAGCATCACGCCAGCTGCTGGCACTGTCCATACCACCACGAGCTGAGGAGCGCTCTGAAGAACTGTTGCGGCTTCCCTTGCCTGAGCGTCCCATACCTGCCTTTTTCTGCATATTAAAGAATCCCTTCTTGGTGCGTTGCAAATTATCTGTATCGCTCTGTCGGCCTGTTTTCATTTCAGGCCCATGCCGGATCTGGCAAGCCATCAGCGTGTGCTGTGCACCCGGGCTCTGATAAACAGCTGCTTTTGTCCGCAGCTGCGCAGTGCCCTGTGCAGTCCATGCCAATGTCAAGCTGTCTGCTCACGCAGACATGATATCTGCTCAGGCAGACCTGCCTCTAATCATGCAGACCTGCTGTCTGCTCAGGCAGACCTGCCTCTGATCATGCAGACATAATGTCTGCTCAGGCAGACCTGCTGTCTTTTCATGCAGACATAATGTCTGCTCAGGCAGACCTGCTCTGTGATCACGAAGACCAGCTCCCTGCCGGCTGATGCCAGGCTCTGTGGCTCTGGCTGTCCTTACTTTCTGCTGTTCTCAGGTGTTATCTGAAAGAAATCCCAGGTAGACAGATCTCAGATGTCCTTTCCTGGGTAAATTGCCTGACAGCACTGAGCAACCTGATGAGCTCAGGTTTGGCTGATGACAGCTGGCTGGCAAACCTGATTCTGTCCCTGACGGTGTGACCATAATGAATCTCTTTTGGAGATGCCGGTCATGAGTGGCAGTTTCAGGTGTGAAAAAGCTCTGTAATCTGATTTAAACTGCATCCTGCAAAGTAAGGTCTGCAGGATGAGTTTTCTGTCTGCGCCATAATGTCTGAATGCATGGACTTAAAGCGTCTCATGCGTCGTACATCAATGTAACAGTGCAAACAGCACAGCGGGCCGATTTGAATCTGGAGGCTCAGGTGTGTCAGCTGCACAGCGTTAAGACAGAAGCAGTGGCGTGTGCCTTCTGCTCAGATGGAGGGCTTTGTTCAGCAGGAAAAAAGCGATAAGCCCATAATTATGCCATAGGCCATAAGAATATTACGGGCACAGGTCCAAAAAAATCGGTAAAATAGCGAATTGTACGTGCACAAATGGTCACCGTTTGATAGCATAAGCGTCCGTTACTGACATAAGGACAGTCTGTATCAGACAAACAGCTGTGTATGTCCCCTTATTATGGTCTTGTGCAGGACATCAGGAACAGGCCCGGGCAGCTCTGTGCTCATCACAGGCCTGTGCACTGAAACAAAAAGCTGATACATGCCATGCAATAAGGCAGACAGTAAGGTGTTCAGTCAGCATTAAGCTCCAGGCACAGCTTAATATGCCATCCCTTGTTTTTGTTAAGTGCTTTGTTTGTGTTACGTGCTTTTTTCGCTGTCCACGGCCAGAAAATCACAGTGAATGTTAGAATGTAACAGCTCATCACTCTGAGGCCCTCCTCAGGGCTGCAAAATGGCAGTGGAGTAATTGCATAAAGCAAGATCCTGATGACTGTCAGATAATGTCCATGCACAATTGAAGATCCGGAGTCTGCCTGTGGAGCAAAGCCAGGACTTCCTGCCTTAAACTTACTGGAATGGAAAGCGTCTTGACATCCTTCCGGGACGTATGTGTGCCAGATTGTTTTTTAATTGATTTTGATTTCTCTGAAGTTGCCTCAAAATGGATAAAGACGAGATTAAGACAGTAGTGGTTTCTCTTCTGGGTGAGAGTTTCACTCTGCGCTGCCATAAGAGTCAGGCTGACTCTCTGCAGCGTGCAGTGGGCAAAATCCAGGAAATCACTGCCAAAATCCTGCGTGACAATCCAAGCCTGACTCCACAGCAGGCCTCCATTATTGCAGCCATTGAAAGCCAGAGCCAGCTTCAGCGCTACCTTGGAACCTCCACTCCTTTTCAGGAGCAGGCCATGCAGCTCATTCACCGCATCAAGCGCAACCTCAACAACATCGACTCATAATCCCACGGCACTGCTAATAGTGCCGCCTGCCCTCCTGCACGCCCCAGACACAGCCCGCCACAGCCCTCACATTTGCCCCAAGACACAGCTCGCCATAGCCAGACACATCCCGCCACATTCGGCCATAGACATAGCCCGCCCTCATCCGCCAAATACAGAGCCCTCTGCAGCCTGCCCAGGATAAAGCCAGCAACAGTTCCCTCACAGGCATGCTCAAAGCCCCTGTCACAGGTATCGTCTCAGCCATACCAGGTCAACAGCCACGTTCCAGCACTGTTACCATGGTGCACAGCTGCCCGGCTGACAATCTCACAGCCGCTGCCCGTCTTACTATCACTCCCTGATATCAGCTATCTCCTGCCTGTCCATGTCAGATCTGACTGATACGTGCCGCATACACCAGGCCGTCACAGGCATCAGGCGCCTGATACCCTGCTTTACGCATCATGTTGGGCCGTTGCAGGCCATGACTTATAATGACGCTGCAGCGGCTCAGCGCTGAAAACAGCTACTTCAGGCAGTCTTACCCTCGCCAATCGGGCATGCCCCATGAGGAGCTGGACCGGGCTGATGGTGGCTGTGCTTATTGCGAGGCATTAAAGTTGAGACAGGGAAACATTCATGTCTGATGAAGTAAGTGCATACAAAGAGTGGCGCCGCATCAAGCGTGCTCAGATTATTGCTCACCGCCGTGAGCTCAGTGAGGTTGAAGTACAGCTAAGTTCAGCTGTGATTCAGGAAGAACTGCTGCGCCATCCGGCTCTGCAGCAGCCTCGTATCATTGCCTCTTATATGAGCTTTGCAGGCGAGATAGACACGGTCTCAATCAATCACATGCTGCGCGATATGGGCCACAGCATGGCTCTGCCGGTAGTTCACCCTCAGGAAAAAGGTCTGATGGAGTTCTACCATTACGACAGCGACAGCGAGCTTATCCGTAACAGCTTTAAAATCCTGGAGCCTGACAGCAGGACCGCCCGTCAGGTAAAGCCAGAGGAGATTGAGGTCATGCTGGTGCCGCTGGTGGGCTTTAATAACAAAGGCGATCGCCTTGGCATGGGTGGCGGCTACTATGACCGCATGCTCAAGCGCATCAGGCCGCAATGCCTCAAACTGGGCCTTGCCCATGACTTTCAGCTCGTAGAAGACCTTGAAAGTCAGGAATGGGACATGCCCCTTGATGAGGTCATTACCCCCTCACACTTTTACCGCTTTATCCATTGACAGCGCCCGCCCCCTCATCCATGAGCCTTATCAGTCATGTAATGTAGCAGGCAGCCTCTGCCTTGAGCATAAGCTGCACTATGCATGAAACACAGCTGGCCGCCTCAGCCATGAGAACAAGCAGCAGTATGCATGAAACGCAGCAGGCGGCCTCAGCCTTGAGAATAAGCAGCAGTATGCATGAAACACAGCTGGCCGCCTCAGCCATGAGAATAAGCAGCAGTATGCATGAAACGCAGCAGGCAGCCTCAGCCATGAGAATAAGCAGCAGTATGCATGAAACGCAGCCGGCGGCCTCAGCCTTGAGCATAAGCTGCAGTATGCATAAACAGCATCGTGCGGTACCTGGCTGAGATGGCTGCCGATAACTGCTGCCAGATTAGGGACTGCTCCACTCTTAATTGTGAATAACGCTCAACCCATGACTCGCCCGTCGTGACGACCTCTGATTAAAAGCATGCCTCATTGACGGTAACATCTTGATGGTTTTCTTAGACAAGATTGTGCAATGAGAACCGGGAGTGAGATTAAATTGCTGTCAAAGGAGACAACAGCAGAGCTTCCAGGTCCATGCATGAGCGCAGCAATCTGCTGAGCCTTATCAGTCAGTGACAGGCTTGATGGTGAGACGGAGTACGGCTGAATATACCTGCATAATAGGAGCTTGCAATGAATCCGGCCAGGTGGCTTGTGCAATGCTCGGCGTTGCTCATGCCTGAGGCTCTGTAGTCACTCAAGAGCGCAGTCCAGAACGCATACCGCATATGGGGCCAGTCATGGGGATGTAACATATGAACCTCGATGGATTACGGCAGGCCCACTATGGTCTTAACCATGTTTGGCTCATTTGTACAATATTTTTTCAGGTTCAGATGACAGTCAAGGAAGCCGACCATGGTCTTTGGCAAAACACTCATGCCCCTGCTCCCACGGACTGGCATGATTGAAACTTCTGGCTCTAAGATCAAAAAGGCAGCTGTCTGAAATCAGAAGCTGCCTTATCTTATTCATTATGTCCTGCCCGACTGATCTCAGGCAGCCGATACCGCAATGCCCCTGGGCGGACCTCATGCCATGCATTATCAACGTGTACGGACCTGCAGCATGGCGGGCCTGCGTCCGGGCGGCAGGCCTTATTCATGATGTCAGTATCAGTAAATAGTGCTGAACGGAGTGAAGAACTCTCCCATCTCTATGACTCCCAGCGGGTTGACGTATGGGAACTCAATCATGAGAAATGACACCCCCAGAAAGAAGCCAACAGCTACTGTTTTCAACATGGCCAGCACCACCAGCCAGTAGAAGATCTTTGAAGAGGCATCCATACCCTTTCTCCAGTGCACCAGCATTCCTGCCAGACACAATATGACTATGGACAGCGGTATGGCATTTTCCAGTGTATAGCGGTAGGTGAATGCCGCCACCAGATTCTCTACATAGCTCAGAGCAAGAAAGAGAACGACGAACAGTACGCTTATCACTCTGAAGCTGCCTACGGCACTGATAGAGTAGATATTCGATGCTCTGGCAGGCATGGATAGCGGGTTGCCAAACATTCTGGCCCTTAAAGATGACCTGCTGTTTGCGTATGAACTGTTATCAGCTATACCTGCATCTGGCCCGGCTGACCGTACTTGCTGACCATTCTTCCCTGATACCAGTTTCCTTGTGAAGACAAGAGGCAACAGCAACAGCAAATACCAGACAGGGGCTGAAAAAAGTCCCATAGGATAATGAGCAAACATATAGTTGCCCATGTCAGTGATGATGGTGTTTGGCTGATTATTGAAGAAAGGAAAAGCCCTGGTCAGGTCATATGCCGCAAACAGATTGTAGTATATGGATTTGACGATAATCTCCAGGTTCAGTTCAATTTTGTTGTAAGCGAAGTTTTCAAGACCCGTACAGTACTTCTGACCAAACTCAAATATAGAGTCAAAGCGCATGTAATTAACCATACATGTGATTACAGCACCAATGCCCAGAGGAACAAGCAATACGGCTGCATCAACAGCTTTTTCTTTCCTGCCATAAGCAACATGGGCTGCAGATGAAGTCTTGCCTGCCCTGACCATTCCCCATAAGACAGGTGCAGCTACTGTCATGGCATACAGCAGGTCCAGAGGACGGGCCTGAACAATAAGCACAGTGGATAAAGCAATCACTCCCAGGAAAACTCTTCTCTTTACTGTACTGTCCGTAAAAGGAAGGCTGAATGACAGTGCAGCAACAACATTGAAAAATGTTAATGACATCAGCACAGCCAGAGAGTAGAACTGTATAAATGCCTGGTTGATATATGCCCATGAGCCATAGATCAGAGCACTCTGTCCAAGAAAATATATCAATACATTTGCATTTATATTAAAAAATCTCAGTGCTGCATAGTATGCCCAGAATGCTGATGCTATCAGCATGGACAGAGCAATAAAACTTGCCAGAGCCTGGGTTGGTACCTTGCCAGTCACCGCATATATCGGCAGGTAGATGGCAAAAACCGGGGTATAGCCATAGTAGGAATAGTACTTGCCCTCGTAGTAGCTGTAGTCCCAGATTGCCTTGGCACCGGCTGCAGCTCTTGCACCGATATCATATGGATTGTCCATGGCCAGAAGCTTAGGATCTATGTCTGCATCAATGTGCAGCTGACCTTTGAACATGGCATCCAAGGTCCTGGTGTAATTGTCGTGAAACTTAAGCTCATCCTTTGTTTCTGGAAAGTCCAGCAGCAGCGACTGGTCCTTATTACCCATCTGCAGGAAGATATTGCCCTCATTAAAGCTGTACAGCAGGTGAGGAGACACATTGTGAGGACTGGTCAGGTGGAAGATACCCATGGCCCCTGTAAGGCATATGGCTGCTGAAAAGGCAGTTCCTGCAGCGAACTGGCGGCGGGTCAGGGTACGCATGGTCATGCGGTACAGTCTGAGCCTGAGAATTACTGTGGCCAGCCACACTATTGCCAGCATGCCTGCAAAGCGCAGTACACTGAAGTTGTATGCCGGTGGCTGATTGATTACCAGAGAGGTAACGGCTGCTGCACCTGACTTGCTGTTTACCAGAGTCAGAGTAAGGGAATGGGCATTGCCATTACTCACTACCAGAGAGTTATAGACACGCTCAGATGCAGGTACAGCAAATACAGTATTGGCCGGGACCGGAGCATGCTGAGATGAGTCATCTTTGATGAGCCAGCGCAGCTCACAGCGTTCATCGGCTCCAGCCAGGGTAACAGCCGCTGTCATTACCGGACGGTTTATCTCATTGATGGACAGAGCTGCTCCGTCCTTTGTGATCACATGTGCCGGGCGGTTGAGCTTCTCGTGTACAGGAAGAGGAACATTGAGCTGTTCATAATCACCCATATGGAAGCGCCAGTAAAGGTGGTTGAAGCACAGACCTTCAACCATAAGGACCACAAGCAGTCCTATAAATAACAATCTGGAGAGAGTCATTTTCGACCAGATTTGTGCTGTCATGTCAGATCATCCCGGGGGCTGATAAGACCATGTTCTCATGGCGACCAGCCGCATGGCTTATGGCTGTCTGCCCGTCACGATCACTATGCCCCATTTAGTCGTATTTATAATTGCCCTGAGCTGTGCAGCTGTGCCCCAGCCTGTTTCTGAAAGGATGCATGGTATGCAGTCCATGTCTGCTCCTTACAGGCTCTTGAGCCCCCATATCAGCGCATGATGGCGCATGAGCATCCGTTCTGCCCATGGTCAAGGCGGCGTATGGCCTCCGCCCTGTACCTGAGCCTTTTGTACATGTACATGCCGGGCGCATGGCCGACATGCGCACTCGGCTGCTACAGATTGCGCAGCTTCTTAAAGATAAATTCAGGAATGTGAATAATGATGGCCATGATGAACCTCCAGAACCAGAGGCTGTAGATGACATTGCTGCCCTTATCACTGGCTTTCTTGATATCCCTGGCCACCTGCTCAGGTGTTGCGCACAATTTGCCCGGCAAAGGAAGTCCTGCTGTCATCTTTGTCCTGACAAAGCCCGGCATGACAGTAAGCACCTGTACACCTGAGGCCGCCAGTCTGGCTCTTGCTCCTGACAGCCAGGCATTAATACCTGCTTTGGCTGAACCGTATATGTAATTTGAAGCACGGCCACGAAGACCGGCAACCGAACTGATGACAATGAGCTTTCCCTGTCTGCGCTCTTCAAAGTACAGCGCTGCCGAGCTCAGCACCGGCAACAGGCCGGTGAAGTTTGTCCTGATCACCTCAAGCTCGGCATAAGGGTTCTTTTCATCCTCTTTCTGATTTCCCAGCAAACCCACGGCACAGAACAGCGCTTCAATATGGCCTCCACCTGTCGCCACAGTGTCCATTGCCTCTTTCCATACTGCCGTCTGACGCTCAATGTCCCATGCAGCGTCGTATGTGGAGGATGTGATACGAACTCCGTAGCGCACCGCTGTATCAGCACTGATACGGTCCAGACTGTCCTGATTGCGTGCCAGCAGATGAAAGCTCCATCCGTCTGATGCAAACTCACGGATTACGGCACGGGCAATATCAGAGCCGGCGCCCATTACAACCATTGTCCTTGCCGGAACCGACGATGGCACAGCCATGCCTGCAGTGTCTGAGACTGATGCCTGGTGTATGCTCTCAGCTGAGGTCTGGATTGTGGCCTGGGCTCCACTCTGCTCTGGTAAGTCAGAGGCAGCCGCTGCAGAGGCGCTCTGAGCCGCGCTCGATGGAGTGACATTGGTCTCTGTTGCCCTGTCTGCAGGCTTACCGGACATGAAGTTGCCTGTACTGTCAGCAGTGCTTTCAGATGTGACTGTGGCACTTGCTGCCTTGTGCTTGAGTTGCTGGTTTTCCTTATTGATATCCGACATGGCTGGTCCTGTTGAATCAGATGGCGAGGCCCAGTCGCTGAGACTGGAGAGTGTTGATACGTCCGGCATGGTCATAGCGCTTCTTTACTTTCAGGAAATGCTCGACATGGCCTGAATACATTGACTGGAAAGTGCGCTCTGACATTCGGCTGTCCTTGGCCAGATACAGGCGTCCTCCGCACTGCTCAACCATCTGGTCCAGCTCTTCAAGCAGAGCAAAGAGATCTGGCCTTATGGCAAAATCAAGAGCCAGTGTATAGCCCTCCTGAGGAAAGGAGAGCATGCCGCCATTTCTCTGCTCATAATCATCCCAGTGTACTTTACTGTCATGAGCTGCCCTGGATGCTCCGGGATTGTTACTGCCCCCGAAAAGCTTGAGCACGGTCAGGAATGAACCCTGCCCGCTTGAGGCAATAGTCTTCAGGATGGCACTGAGCCGGTACTCAGCATCTTCTTTGGGAATAACGAACTGATACTGGGTAAAGCCTCGTGCTCCGTAAATACGGTTCCAGTTTTCAATGGCATCAAGCGGATAGAAAAATGACTCCCATGAAACCAGAGCCCGCTTCTGTCTTGAGGTAATCCTGTTGAAGTACAGGCTGTTGAACATCCTTACGCTCATGCTGTTCAGAGCAAAACCAGGGAAATCAAAAGGCACAGACAGCTTCTTTTTCCTGGAAAAGCTCAGACCAGCTCCAGTCTCACGCCCCTCATCAGCAAACTCACCTCCCATGAACAAAGAGCGTCCCAGGTGACGCTGCGATCGCTGCAGACAGTCAATCCAGGCAACTGAATAAGTCCATGACGGACCATGCTCAAAGCACTCCATTACCTCTTTGAGGTTGGCGCATCTTGTAGTTACCTGGTTTACTGAAGTGCCATAGATTCTTTTGAGCCTGATAGCGACTCGGACAATCATGCCCGTAAGGCCCATGCCTCCGAAGGTGGCGTAGAACAGATCTGCATGTTCATCAGGGCTGGCTCTGAGCAATCCATGGTCAGGGGTAATAACATCAATGAACTCGACGCTGTTGATAAAACTGCCGCTGACATGGTGATCCTTGCCATGAACATCACAGGCCACAGCGCCGCCCAGAGAGACAAAGCATGTTCCCGGAGAGACGCTCAAGAACCAGCCCCGGGGCATGAACGAATCAACAATGTCGCTGAGCAGCACACCTGCTCCGGCGACAAGCACACCACTGTCCTCATCAAAGCATTCAAACAGATTCAGACCCAGGGCACTTACCATGGCTGAATTGTTCAAAGAGCAGTCACCATAGCCCCGTCCATTGCCTCTGAATGAAAGTGCTCCTGTCTGGCTTATCACACTGGCTGCACTTTCTATTGAGTCTGGCGTATGCACCCTGGTGTTGATTACTGGAAAACGGCCCCATCCGCTGATAAGCATGATGATCTCCCTGACTAAAAGTAAATGAGCACAGTCATGTGCAGACCCCAGATCAAAACGCAGCTGAGCAGTACTGGATCACCAGTAAGCGCCTTTGTCGGGGAAAAACACTTTCTGAATACAAAGATGTTCTGCAGGTAGCGCAGATTGCCCATGACCACCCACAGGGCCGTGATATACAGGTACTCGCTGCCTATTCTGGCCGTCACATCTCCATCCATGGAGTAAAGGATGTAGCAGACTGTATTAACTGCTGAAAGGAAGGTAAGGGTGGAAAGAGCAAACTCTTTGTTATAGCCGTACATTGAGGCTCTTAGCCTGGTACTGTCAGGTCGTCCCAGATCATCCCAGCGCTTGCCGGTAACCAGAAACATGGACAGCAGGAACACCATAAGAACCAGCCACTCACTGACCTGAATCTCTATGGCGGCAGCTCCGGCAAAGACGCGCAGATTAAAGCCCAGAGCTACAAAGATGATGTCGATGAGAGCAATGTTTTTGGCCTTGTAGATGTACACCAGGTTTAACGCTACATAGCAAAGGCAAAGCAAAGCCGTAAGCTGATTGAGCATCATGCTGATGGCTGCAGCTCCGGCCGCCAGCACCAGTGCTCCGACCAGAGCTGCGCTCCTGGACACACGTCCAGATGCTATTGCTCTGTAGCGCTTATGGCTGTGCAGGCGATCTCTGGCTGCATCCTTAAGGTCATTGAGTACATAAATCAGACTGGCGCACAGACAGAAGGCGGCAAAAACCCAGACAGTATCGACAAGCGCTTCGGAATCGAAGAACTGACCTGCAAAGAACAGAGGAATGAAGACAAAGGTGTTTTTCAGATACTGGTGTACCCGCAGCAGCGAGATCCATGAGCTTATGGATGAGGAAATACCATGCTTTACAAAGTCGTTTAGATGGGCGTGAGCATGAGATGAAGCCAGCTCCAGCATGGCGTAATCTGCCCTGCTGTTACCGTAGACGCTGACCGTGCAGGCAGTACTGCCATGTTCAGGCGCACAGCGGCAGGCTGAAACAGAGTCAGCTTCGTCATCATCAGTATCAGCATTACTTTCAGGTGCTGCCTTATCTGCAGACACATGGTCAGCCGGTTTGAGCTCAGGCCAGCGGGCTATTATCATGGCTTTCTTGACACGGCCATTACAGTTTTCGCTTGAGAAGTACCCGGCAAAATACCCGCCGTCAAACCTGCAGGTGGTACAGATAAGCTCCATTCCCATGGCCTTTGCTATGGGGGCAAGATAGATATCAGGGGAGGCGGAGACAATGGCGCTGATGCTGCCGGCAGCTGAGGCTTTTGCTGCCTTGTACAGAAAGAATGGGCGAAATTCAGGCATGAGCATGCGCAGCACGACATGAGTGCGCACAAAGCTCTCTGAATCCTTAAATGAGATGTCTTTGGGAATGAGAGAAAGGTGGTGCCTGTGATACTCAAAGCACCTGGCTTTGATGGCTGCCAGTGCCCGGGATACCTCAGGACGGCTCTGCAGTTCAGCTGCATACTCAGACTCTGCCGAGCTGATGCTGCTGAGCATTCTGTTGAAGATGAGGGCCAGAAATAAAGAGGAGCGCTGCTCTATCTGAACTGAAGAAAGGCCCTCAAGATAGAGAGCAAGCAGTCTTGCCTTGCATGAAGCTGCATCCTTCAGACGCAGAAAGCCCATGCTCAGAAGAGCTAAAGACTTAAGGGCTATGACCCAGGAAGGACTGACCAGAAAGAGGGTCAGAATGAAAGGAAAGAAAGAGTCACGTGTAGTGACAGTGCCGTCAAAATCACATAGAAGGCAGCTGTTTTTCAGGTGTGGAGGGCGTTTACCCCCCCCGCCTAAAACCGCATATTTATCGAATTCCTTGCTGTTTTCAGAGGCTGAAGCGGGAGTACTGGAAGGGCAGATTTCGCTGCTGCAGTCCTCATGGCAGGTTCGATATTGTGATTCTGGATTCGTCATTGGAAATTGCTGGCCCAGGAGCGGACTTCAGGAATGGTGCATAGTCCTTCTGTCTGTCTTCAGGCATGAACTGTATTGGGAAAGTCCTTGCAAAGGAACGAGCCTGGTGCTCAGTACCCTGAACAAGAGATGAATAGGCATCTATGCCCCTGATAACTACCCACAAAATATACCAGATATATCGTGTTTTGCAACATTAACTGACCGGCAGCTGCTCCATAACAGCCACTGCCTGACCAGGCATTGTAGTCATGTTGTCAGTCCCACATAAGCGGCCACAGTCGGTAGTAATGTGCTTAGCAGCGCCGCAGGCTTCCTTGATGACAACATATTGATGGTTATCTTAGGCAAAATAGTGCCATGCGAGCATGGGGGAGTATGCTGCAAGGTAGCCCCTTAGCCGCCAGAAGGGTTGCATGTCCGTATGCTATTGGGCCTGCAAGCTGGGCTGTATTGACTTGTAAAACAGACAGTAGCCTGATGACCGCCCCAGGCCCCTGACAGGTGGCACGGCCGGTGGCCGGCAACTTACAGGCCGAACCGACCTGTCTGCAGGAAAGGCGGTGCCTCATGCCTCTAAATTGATAGTGACAGCTCCTTGTCTGAGGCGGGCGGCAGTGAGGCTCACCTCTGACAGGATGAAAAAAGGGAGACCCGCATGCGGGACTCCCTTTTTTTCATCGCAGTTCAGATTATGACTGCGACTGGTGTGACCTCTGGTTCTGGCATCCGGCACTGGCTGTTAGCTACGTACTGTCAGCCGGATCACCGATACCGTGGTGGTCGGATTACTTGTTGTTGGAGCTCTCTACAGCTTCCTTGACTTCAGCGTCGGTCTCGGCAGCCTCTTCATTGGCGGCCTCAGCTGCGTCCTTTACTTCCTCAGTAGCGGCAGCGTCTTTCTTGTCACCCTCAGCTGCAGCCTTGTCGCCCTGGTCAGCAGCCTCGCCCTCAGCGGCAGCGGCTTCATCAGCAACAGCTGCACTGTCAGCGTCGGCACCGGCCTGCTCAGCACCGTCAACAGCTGGAACATCACTGTCAGAGGTGCCCAGGGTTGGAACATCTCCCAGAGAAGGAACGTCTTCTGGGGACTGCTCTACAGTCTCAGTGGCTGCGGCTTCAATATTGGTAAAGTCACCGGCCTCGTTGGTGTTCTGCTTCTGTAACCAGCCGATGAAAAGGCACAGGCCAAAGAAAATAAGGGCCAGAATCCATGTGGAGCGGGTCAGGAAGTTGCCTGAGCCGGCAGAGCCGAATACGGTATTGGCAGCACCAGCACCGAAAGAGGCGCCCATGCCTGCGCCCTTGCCCTGCTGCACCAGAATCAGGGCAACAATGGCAATAGAAACTAAAAGGAGTAATACAATGACAATTTCGTACATAGCAAAACCATTAATCACAAAATGGACAATTTTAGCTGTGGGATCATACCCGTCACGGCTGACTTTATCAAGACCTAATAAGATTCGCCCTTAAATTTATCAGCTTTTACGGCCCCGCCAGCCGGTCCGGCAGCCCGGCCCCTCCATCACAGGTACCTCAAGCCCCGGCAATGAATGCAGCGCCGCCATGCAGCCTGTCCACAGGCTGCACCTGCAAGGCCAGAGCCCCTGCCAGAGCCAAGTCACAGTCGCTAATGGCTCAGTCCCTGCAGTGGCCCCTGGCTCAACTGGTTTCCCAGCAAAGACAAAACCCCGCAACTTGCGGGGTTTTGTCTTTGCACTGGCTGCGGTGGCCACCCGGCCACTGCAGTTCGGCCGAATCAGGACTCGGTCTGGGCGCGGATGCAGTCGGCGATACGTACGGCCATGTTGTGGACCTCGGTGCTGTCCTCGCCTTCAACCATGACGCGGATAAGAGGCTCGGTGCCGCTCTTGCGCAGCAGTACACGGCCCTTGTCCTTGAGCACTTCCTCAACGGCACGTACTTCGGCCTTGACCTTGTCATCATTAAGAGCATCAAAAGAGGTGCTGAGACGGATGTTGATAAGCTCCTGAGGGAACATGACCAGATCATCACACATCTCATCAAGGGTACGGCCCTGACGGATACAGGCCTTGAGTACCTGCAGAGCTGAGATGATGCCGTCACCGGTGGAGGTGTAATCAAGACAGATAATATGACCGCTGTTCTCACCACCAAGGCGCCATGAGCGCTTGATCAGCTCTTCCATCACATAACGGTCGCCTACGGCAGTACGGGTAAAGTCGATGCCATGACGCTTTAAGGCCAGCTCAAAGCCCAGGTTGGACATCTGAGTACCAACTACGCCGCCCATCATGCGTCCACGGATAGCACGCTCGCGGGCAATGATGTACAGCAGAGCGTCACCATCGAGAATACGACCATGACGGTCGACCATCATCACGCGGTCACCATCACCGTCAAATGCAATACCAAGGTCAGCTTTCTGAGCCAGGACCTTTTCGGCAAGGTGGCCAATGTGAGTGGATCCTACGCCATCATTGATATTGATGCCGTCAGGTGAGATACCGATGCAGTGAACGTTGGCGCCCAGCTCCCTGAATACCAGCGGGGCCACATGGTAGGTAGCGCCATTGGCACAGTCGAGCACTATGTTCAGGCCATCGAGATTCATGTGAGTATCGAAGGTGGACTTGCAGAACTCCACATAACGGCCCGGGGCATCATTCTGGCGGTAAGCACGGCCAAAAGAGGCAGGCTCAGCCATCTGTACCTCATGTTCAAGGGCCTCTTCAATGGCAGACTCTACCTCATCAGGCAGCTTGGTGCCCTCGCTTGAGAAAAACTTGATGCCATTGTCATAAAAAGGGTTATGGGAGGCAGAAATAACCACGCCCAGGTCGGCACGGAAAGCTCTGGTCAGATAGGAGACAGCCGGGGTAGGCATAGGTCCCAGCAGCACGGTGGAGACACCTGAGGCACTGAAACCGGCCTCCAGAGCCGCCTCAAGCATATAACCGGACAGACGGGTATCCTTACCAATAATGACACGGCCCTGATCATTCTTTAACAGTACCTTGCCTGCAGCCATGCCCAGCTTCATCACAAAGTCAGGAGTGATAGGAAACTGACCAACACGGCCTCTAACACCGTCGGTTCCGAAATACTTGCGCTTGATAGATGTCGTCATCGTGCGTCCTCTGCTCTGCGTTTCAGGCTAACCCGCCCTGTCTGTTTTCCGTATTGCTGCCGAAAGGACCTCATTGCAAGCCCATATGGCAGATAAGATTTCAGCCCCGTTACCAGCTTCAGACCGGGTCTGGTTTAGACAAAACCATAATGCGGCACGGCATCGTGCTGTTAAGTGAATATTACCCCACAGCCTAAGCAAGGCGTGTACGGCGCCGGCTGCACTGGGGCAGCCTTACAGGCACTCATGGGCAAAATTCAGGCACCCAAGATTGTACACCACTTGCACGCACTGCAAATCCCTTTGACACTTCCAAAAAATAAAACCCGCAAAGAGTGGCTCTTTACGGGCATTGTTATGCAAAACAAAATCATGCAAAGGGCACGCAGTGCACACCCATGGCACAGCATGCGATTACCGCCCCCAGGAGCTCTGACCGGCCATGCATTCTCAGCGTGTCTGCTGCCTGTGGCAGCAGCAGGCGACGGCCCGGGCTGAAGCTGCAGGAGAGTCGGGCAGCAGCAAACTACTGCTGGCGACGGCCTGCGCTGAAGCTGCAGGAGAGTCAGGCAGCAGCAAACTACTGCTGGCGACGGCCTGCGCTGAAGCTGCAGGAGAGTCGGGCAGCAGCAGACTACTGCTGGCGACGGCGATTTGCCAGGTTCTTGAGTTTTTCACCTATGGCGCGGGTCAGCTTGAATGGGCGGGCACTTTGATGAAGAGCGTGCCAGCTGTTGATGGCAAGGGCAATATCGTAGACCTTGTGGGTGCGGATAATGCGCATGCCCTGCTGCTCGGCAAAGAGAGCCACAGCAGTAACAATGGACATACTCTGCTCATTGGCATAACCATCGTCAGTAACCATGCGTGGCAGAGAGCAGCTCAGCGGCAGGCCAAAGCTGTTGAAAGTCTTGAGGCGGCCGAAAAGCTTGAGGCGGTAATCAACTGAAGTGTTGATACCAATCATAGGGTCAATAAAGATCTTCTGACGGTCAATATGAGCATTCATGCAGGCATCAAGGCGCTCGTAGAAGAACTCAGAGACTACGGCACATGGGTCAACATCGTCGTCATTTTCACTAAAGCAGCATTTCTGATCGTAAAGCAGACCTGCAGCCATACCGGTCTGAGCAATGACTTCAATGGCGCCCGGCTGACGCAGGGCATCAGGGTCGACTACAAACTGTGCACCGCAGTCGGCAGCCTTTCTCATCACCTCTGGACGACTGGTATAAACGCCGACAATAAGCTCACAGTCCTTGAGGGCTTCAAGGGCACCACAGAGGATATCAGTCTCCTCAAACTCTGAACAGTCGTGCTCAGTGTACTTGTCTACGCTTAACTCGATGAAAGCAGCACCAGAGTCCTTGTACTCATCGGCGATTTCGACAATCTCATCAAGAGACAGAGGGTTTTTATGACTTATGTCAATAATGCCCATAATCATGGAGCTGCGCAGTGTAATACTGGTGTCTTTAAGTTGTAACTGCATAAAAACGATCTCCGCTTGAGCTGATATCTGTTTGCCTGACACTTCCGCAGCTGCATCATTGCTGAGCAGCACCGGCCTGTTCAGTTACCCTGACCCGGCCTGCAGAGCAGACAGAGGTACAAGTTAATCATATTGTATAAAGAGCATTATGACGCAAATACATTGGTGCACTTGAGACAATGCTCAAACTTTATGCTCCAGACAGGTGCCTTTTGCCCACTATTTGCCCACAAAAAGCATTGCGACATAGCAAAGTATCCAATACAGTGCACATACTACAGCCGTCCATTCAGGTCAGCCTTAAATGCCAGCCCGGACAGCATGCGCCGGCAGCGCCGTGAATTATATGCCCCGCATATGCAAAGACCCGGAAAGCACATGCCTTCCGGGTCTTGTGTTAATCAGCGCTCCTGTAAATGACAGGACGCTGTGGACAAACTACTTATCGTCCTTGTCTGACTTGTTGCCACTTGGAGTGTTAAATGGCCAGCCACGCTTTGGAGCTGAACTCTCTTCTTCGACCTTAGCCTCAGCCTTGTTATCAGCATTGGCCTCAACCTGAGTATCGCCCTTTGCTTCAGCCTTGTCCTCAGACTTGCTGTCTGCATCCTCTGGGGCAGTAGCCTCAGTATCAGCCTTACTCTCAGCATCAGACTTTCTGTCTGCTTCGGACTTATCGCCTTCCTTGCTGTCAACCTTGTCGGTCTCTTTGCTGTCAGCCTTTCCGGAGCTGTCAGAGCCGGACTCATCGCCCTTGTCTGACTTGCTGCCAGACTTGCTGCCACGACCACGGCCCTTCTTACGGGTTTCGTCATCGGCTGCTGGTGGACGGCACTCACGACGGTTCATGAGATCGTCGATCTGGTCGGCATCAATAGTCTCATACTTGAGCAGAGCGTCCTTCATGGCCTCTAGAATATCGCGATTCTCAGTAAGCATGGTTTTGGCTCTGTCATAGCAGAAATTGATGATTTTAGATACCTCCTCATCAATGATGAGAGTGGTCTTGTCAGAAACCGGCATGGTGGAAACATGACCGCCGCCCAGGTACTGAGACTGATCCTGGTCCTGATCAAACTGCATTGGAGGCAGACGCTTGGAGAAGCCCCAGCGGGTGATCATGCGACGGGCAATGTCAGTAGCTCTTTCGATATCGTTGGAGGCACCGGTAGTTACGGCATCCTCACCAAAAGCCAGCTCTTCGGCAATACGTCCTGCAAACAGGGCAGAAATGCGGGAGAGCAGATACTGACGTGACTGGCTGTAGCGATCCTGCTCAGGCAGGTATGAGGTCACACCCAGAGCACGACCACGAGGAATAATGGAAACCTTGTAAACAGGGTCATGGTCAGGTACGAGCTTGCCTACAATGGCGTGACCGGCCTCGTGATAGGCGGTATTGGCCTTTTCATGATCATTCATGATGAGGCTGCGGCGCTCAGCGCCCATTAAGAGCTTGTCCTTGGCCTGCTCAAACTGAATCATGCCTACAGTACGCAGATTGCTGCGTGCTGCAGCCAGAGCGGCTTCATTTACCAGATTGGCCAGCTCAGCACCGGAGAAACCAGGAGTACCACGGGCCAGAAGAGCGGCATCGACATCTTCAGCCAGAGGAACCTTTTTCATGTGAACCTTGAGGATCTGCTCACGGCCCCGAACATCAGGCAGACCTACGGTTACCTGACGGTCAAAACGGCCCGGACGGAGCAGAGCTGGGTCCAGAACGTCAGGACGGTTGGTGGCGGCGATAACAATCACAGCCTCAAAGCCTTCAAAGCCGTCCATTTCAACGAGCAGCTGGTTAAGGGTCTGCTCACGTTCGTCGTGACCGCCACCTACGCCTACGCCTCTCTTACGGCCTACGGCGTCAATTTCGTCGATAAATACGATACATGGAGCGTTCTTCTTGGCCTGGGCAAACATGTCACGTACACGTGAGGCGCCCACACCTACGAACATTTCAACAAAGTCAGAACCTGAGATGGAGAAGAAAGGAACCTTGGCTTCGCCGGCAATGGCACGGGCCAGAAGGGTCTTACCAGTACCTGGAGGACCTACCATCAGCACGCCACGTGGAATACGGCCACCGAGCTTCTGATACTTGGAAGGATCACGCAGGAAGTCCACCATCTCAACCACGTCTTCCTTGGCTTCATCGCAGCCGGCGACATCAGCAAAGGTGGTCTTTACCTGGCTTTCAGAAAGCAGCTTGGCCTTGCTCTTGCCAAAAGATAAAGGATTGCCCTTGGAACCGCCCTGCATCTGACGCATGAAGAAGATCCACACGCCAATGAGGATAATCATAGGCATCCATGAGATGAAGATGGATGTCAGGAGGCTTGGCTCCTCAGGACGGGTGCCGGAGGTACGGACATTGTGATTTAACAGAGTATCCAGCAGAGCACTGTCATGGATAGGCATAACGGTGGTGAACTGCTCACCGTTGCGCTTGAGGCCATTAATGACGGCACCGTCAAAGACCACTTCCTGCACCTGGTCATTCTGTACAGATGAGACAAAGCTGGTGTAGTCAATGCTGCGACCATTGTTCTCCGAGCTGTTGAAAGACTCAAACAGCGACATCAGAATGATCGCTATTACCAGCCATAGTATTAAGTTCTTTGCCATTCCATCCTCGTTGTTGTGTATTAACAGGCTACAGGCATCTGTCTATCATGTGCCCCAGCAAGGCGGCCATGACCGGCAGTCCTTATGCCCCTGGCTAATACACCAGTGATTTACGGCTCCGCGCTGACTGTCAGCAGCGGCTGCCATATTCCTTATCAACCAAATACAGTTGTCAGACTCTGTTACTGTAACTTAGCAAACAGGTTGCAGCTCTTAACGGCTGCTTACGAACAGGTCTGTGGATAAACTTCCGTATCGTGCAGTGACATCACAGAGTCTGCAGATAACGGTCAGGGGTCAGGCCCTGTGGCCTGCAGGCGCATGTAAAACGTTTTCCCTGCAAAACAGTGAGTATATTATGTCTGCCTTTGTGCAGACTTAGCTGAACATGACCTCAGCGGGCCTTGCAGCGCACTGCTGCGCTGGGCGGCGCACTGGGGCGGCCTGCTCATGCCGCGCTGCGTGGCAGAACTGCCAGGGATGCCCAGGCTGCGCTGACCGCCCTCGCAGCCGGCGCCTGCCGCCAGGCAACGGCTCACTTAGAGGTCTGCGTCATCAAACTCAGGGGCGACGCCAGAGAGCTCATGGCCCTTAAAGCCGGTGGCCACCATATAGACCTCTGAAGAGCGATCGCGTGAAGCATCTGGCTTGCGCACTCTTACTGTGGTGAAGTCCTTTTTAAGTTCAGCCAGGAATTCCTGAGAGCCTGAGCCGGTAAAGACCTTGACGACAAAACTGCCGCCTGGCTTGAGTACGCGGCGGGCCATATCAAGGGCCAGCTCGGTCAGCAGCATCGAGCGTGGCTGGTCAATGGCCTTGTTGCCTGACATATTAGGAGCCATGTCAGAAAGGACCACGTCGGCACCCTCGCCAATCATGCCATAGAGAGTTTTGAAAACTTCATTATCGCGAAAGTCGCCCTGTAAAAAGTCAACATTGCGAATTGGTCTCATAGGCAGAATATCGCAGGCCACAATACGGCCGCTTTCGCCTACGCATTTGATGGCAAACTCAGACCAGCCGCCAGGTGCGGCGCCGAGATCAACTACGATATTGCCATACTTGATTAAACGATCCTTTTTCTGGAGCTCCTCGAGCTTGAAAGTTGCACGGGAGCGCAGGCCGCGCTTGTGGGCCTCTTTTACATAGGGATCATCAAAATGTTCTTTGAGCCAGCGAGTAGAACTGGCGCTTCTTTTACGAACCGGCATCAGCCATTTCCCCAATCAGCTTCCCAGCTGAAACAGTGAGGCAGCCATACTGCCATCAATAACACTTAATAAAGTGTTCAATTATACATATGCGATCTGTATTTTGCACAGTGGAGGGCGCTCACTGCAGATAAACTTGAGCAAAACAGCCGCACATTAAGCTGTGCTTTATTCCGGGTGTTAATCCCGGACCCTGCATGTGAATTTCAGTAAACTGTCAGTATGTAAAAATACAGCAGCAATTTCGGGGCAATAATCACATTACCCTATGCAAACTGCACTTTAATTTTAAGCATAAACATCAGTTTAAAAACATCTCTGATAAAGATTTTCCGGCAAATTGTTTGGCAATTGCGCCAATTTTGCTCAAAAAACGCCGGTTTTGAGCAAATTTTACTTTTACAGCCAATAATCACTTATACCGGCAAATATTCAGATTCTCCCTGCCCACCCGCCCAATAATCAAGTGCCACCATCCCCGGCCCTTGAGCATCATCCCATGTAAGGCACCATAGCCTGCACGGACAGCACTGCCAGCAAGTGTGCAGGCCCGGCAGGCTGGCAGACCGACAGGCCGGCAGGCCTGCCTGCGGGCCTGAATGTATGGACTGCTGGCAGCCTCTGTCATAAGGCCATGGCGCACTGAGTCACTCTTATGCGCCTTCTCAGGCTGCTGACCGGGACGCTTAAATCTATTACTGGACCGATGCCATCAGGTGAACAGTACCCGACGGGAATATGACTGGCAAAAGCACGGAGAATGCCTGTGTATTCATCGAAATTCAGGGCAAATTTGAGGAGCAGGCAGCTGCCGTACAGGCTGTGATTTTGCTACAATATGCGTTTGTGTTCAGGTTTGGCCTGACAAATTAACCAGGAATCTAGAAAATATGGCATTAAATGCAAAGCAGCGTCAGTTCTTAAAGGCTGAGGCTCATGCCTTGAATCCAGTAGTCATGCTCGGTAACGACGGCCTTTCTGAGAACGTGATTAAGGAAATTGACAGCTCCATTGAGCATCATGAACTGATCAAGATCAAGTTAAACGCCGGCGATGGCCGCAAGGAACAGGCTCAGCAGGCAGCTGATGCAGTAGGCGCCCAGCTTATCAATGTAGTTGGCCGTGTCGCTATCCTGTTCAGACAGCGCAAGGATGACAGCCGTTTCATTCTGCCACGCTGATATCCGGCATAATGAATCATTGCCCGATCCCAGGCCATGCAAGGCGTGCCGGCCCGGGATCAAAAAAAGCTTAGTCATGAGCATGACTAAGCTTTTTTTATTGCCCCAAAGGCAGGTTCCAGAAAGTTGCCCCGGCCACCTGGCACTGCCAGGTCACAGAAAGCTGCCTGGGCACCACTGGCACTGCCATGTAACAGTGGCAGCAGTTTCACCTCTGTAAAGTACTGGGATGCGGGGTATTACCTGGGCATCAGGCGATGTACTTAACCTCGGCAACCTCGTAGGTTACGGTGCCCTTAGGAATCTTGATGGCAACTTCGTCGCCCTCAACCTTGCCCAGCAGACCCTTGGCAATAGGAGTCTTGTAGGACATGAGATTGTTCTCGATATCAGCCTCATCCTCGCCTACGATCTTGTAGGTGATTTCCTCATCAGTATCAACGTCAATGAGGGTTACTGTGCAGCCAAAGACAACCTTTAAAGGACCGCCGTGGGCCAGCTTGGTAACGTCGATAATGTTGGCAGTAGCCAGCTTGGACTCAATATCCTTGATGCGGGCTTCGCACAGACCCTGCTCTTCCTTGGCAGCATCATACTCGGCGTTTTCACTTAAATCACCGTGGCTGCGTGCTTCAGCAATGGCAGCTGTGATACGTGGACGCTCCTGAGTCTTAAGACGCTCCAGTTCATCGCGTAAGAGCTGCTCGCCACGTGCAGTCATTGGTGTCTGTTCCATGTTAACCTCAAAAATTTAACCGCCCAGCTCAACTGAGGAGGCTCTGATGGCCTTGCCTGCTTATTGCTGGCAATCATCTCTCCCTGCCCGTGGCGCCGCATCTGAGGCCGTCCTGATGACCGCTGAACTGAACTTGCCTCTGTCTTGGACAGATTAAGTGCACTCAGCTCTGTATGAGGACAGCTGCAGCCGGCAGCTGAGCAAGCTCTGGAGAAAACCCATAAGCTGCGGTTTATAACAACAAAAAACGCCTATTGCACAGCAGCAGGCGTGTAAGAAATTCAGGGACCTGATATTCCGAAGCCCGTCCCGGGGTTATGCTGCGGAACTTCATGATTATAGCATGGCCCGTACTGAGCCACTTAAAGTTATGCCCCTAACTGTCTGCAAAAATGGCTAAAATATGCCATTTTATCTCATAAGGTCATAACCCGGGCACAGTGCCCACCATAAGTACGGCGTATTAAGCTAGTGTGATTTTCATCAAACTTCATCCTTAAGGTCATCTAAAATGTCACAACAGAAGCAATCACGCATGCGCTCATGGCTGAGCTGGGACATGAACTCGCCTAACTCTCTT
>NZ_JALKIL010000008.1 GCF_023051105.1 Anaerobiospirillum sp. NML120449
TGGCGGTGGTGGTGCCGTCGGTGCCGTCTGGGACAAAGCCAAAGGCTTTACCCTCGCCACTGCCGACGACGCCAGCAATCTTATCGCTGCGGTTGATGCCGCTATTGCCAAGGTAGATGGACAGCGCGCAGGACTAGGTGCAATCCAGAACAGATTGGAGAGTTCCATCCGCAACCAGGCTAACGTTTCTGCCAACCAGGCCGATGCCCGCAGCAGAATTCGTGATGCAGACTTCGCCGAAGAGTCCGCAAACCTGTCTCAGCAGTCCATTATTCAGCAGGCTGCTACATCCATGCTTATGCAGGCCAACACCCGCCCACAGCTGGGTCTGTCCCTGCTGGGCTAATTCCTCCATAAGGAATACGGGCACTGACAGATCAGTTGCCTGATAGCAATACGCAAAATTTAAAGGCCTGAGTGCACAACGCGCTCAGGCCTTTTTCATATGTTTGAGCTCAGACTATCAGCCCTTGCACCTTGCACCTTACACCTTGCACCTGTAAATCATGCCAGAAATTGCGCTAATACCACAAAACACGAACCTGTCCGACATGTATACCTGTTTCATATCACGTGTTCGTAACTTAACTGACAAACTAGACAAGAAAAGAAAGAAAGATATTGTGCTTTATAAAACAAGTACGAGCTTAAACTCTCAGTATCTGACCCCCCAATCAACTTCAAATTCCATACCGCACAATTCCAGAATTTACTCTACAAAACATTATAATGCAGTAAAATTTGGACGGCTATGCCTCAGAATTTTGACGCGCCCGTCATAAATTATGAGTCAAATAGCTGGTATACAAGTAAAGCATATTTTCTTTTAGTTCTTATCAAGAAACAGCTTATTTATCTGAATCTGTCTACAGCAAAATACATTTATATGCCTATATTTGCGCGCATGACGCTGTATCTATTAGATACAATAAATCTTTATTTATAACTAACTTCACGTACAAGCGATTTATGATTGTTGAAAAACCATTCAATGGTGCGTTTCCCTAAGCTGACAGACAAACAATATAACTTTCCCATGCTGTGTAAACGCTATCACTGATAACGTACCAACAAGGCCTGCTGCGTACACCGTGCAGACAAATGTCGCCAGCTGCCTTTGAAAGCCTATTTCAGGGATAAATAAGTAAAGAATACGAGGTTCATCATGGCAGTTTATGTCAATACAAATATAAGTTCACTTAACGGTCGCCGCTATCTCAACAACGTCCAGAATCAGCTTACGACCACATACCAGCGCCTCAGTTCAGGCCTGAGAATTAACAGTGCAAAGGATGACGCAGCAGGTCTGCAGATTTCCTCACGCCTGACTACCCAGATTAATGGCCTCAACCAGGGCAACCGCAACAGCTCCGACGGTATCGCTCTTGCCCAGACCATCGAAGGCGGCATGGACGAGATCAGTGGCATGCTGCAGAAGGTACGCACTCTGGCTGTTCAGGCCAAGAACGGTACCAACACTGCTGAAGATCGTAAGGCTCTGAACAAGGAAGCCACCTCCTTAATGACAGAGATCAACCGTATTGCCTCCCAGACAACTTTCGGTGGCAAGACCGTTCTGGACGGCGGCGGTACCGCTAATGACATCTACAGCACCGGCGGTGCCAAGAATACCGGCAAGATGACACTTCAGGTTGGTGCAAATAAGGGCGATACCATTGAGTTCACTGTAAACTCAATGCGTCTTTCTGCCATGGCTGCTATTGCTAATGTTACTTTTGGTGACATCTGGGATGCTAATAAATCTACTGCTCTGTTAAGCGATGCCACTAAGATTGATGGCATCATTGAGGGTATGGATAAGCTGATTGCAGCTGTTGATGGTCAGCGTGCTGGACTTGGCGCTTTACAAAACAGGCTGGAGAGCTCAATTCGCAACCAGGCCAACGTTTCTGCCAACCAGGCTGATGCCCGCTCACGTATTCGTGACGCAGACTTCGCCGAAGAGTCTGCCAACCTGAGCCAGCAGTCCATCATTCAGCAGGCTGCCACCTCCATGCTCATGCAGGCTAACACCCGTCCACAGCTTGGTCTGTCCCTGCTCGGCTAATACAGTCCAGATTGTAATAAGGATTTCAAAATGGCAGTTTATGTTAATACAAATATAAGTTCACTTAACGGTCGCCGCTATCTTAACAACGTTCAGAATCAGCTTACGACCACCTACCAGCGCCTCAGTTCAGGCCTGAGAATTAACAGTGCCAAGGATGACGCTGCAGGTCTGCAGATTTCCTCACGCCTCACTACCCAGATTAATGGTCTGAACCAGGGCAACCGCAACAGCTCCGACGGTATCGCTCTTGCCCAGACCATCGAAGGCGGCATGGACGAGATCAGCGGCATGCTGCAGAAGGTACGTACCCTGGCTGTTCAGGCCAAGAACGGTACCAACACCGATGAGGATCGTAAGGCTCTGAACAAGGAAGCCACCTCTTTAATAACAGAGATCAACCGTATTGCTTCCCAGACTACTTTCGGTGGCAAGACCGTTCTGGACGGCGGCGGCACCGATAAGGACATTTTCAGTGGCGGTGGTGCAGGTAAGCTTGGCACAATGACCTTACAGGTTGGTGCTAACAAGGGTGATACCATTGATTTCAAGGTTAACTCCATGCGCATTTCCGCAATGGCTGAATTAGCTGGTGTGACCTTAGCAAACGTCTGGAACAAAGATAAGTCTATCGCTCTGTTAAGTGATACTACCAAGATTGATGGCATCATCGAGGGCATGGACAAGCTGATTGCTGCTGTTGATGGTCAGCGTGCCGGACTAGGTGCTATACAGAACAGACTGGAGAGCTCAATTCGCAACCAGGCTAATGTTTCTGCCAACCAGGCTGACGCCCGCTCACGTATTCGTGACGCTGACTTCGCCGAAGAGTCTGCTAATCTGTCCCAGCAGAGCATCATTCAGCAGGCTGCCACCTCCATGCTCATGCAGGCTAATACCCGTCCACAGCTGGGTCTGTCCCTGCTCGGCTAACAGCCGCTATGGATATTCAGGTGCTGACCTGTCGGCTGCCTGAAATTTCCATAATTTTGCAAAAGGCCTGGATACCGCGTGTATTCAGGCCTTTTTCATATCAGTAAGTCTGGTGGATGCGCTGCAGATGCAGTTGCCAGTTCTTTATTTATGGCAGTCACAGCCTATCTGTGATAGTATGTATGCGATCGAAAGGGCGTGTTTAACGCCCAGTCACATATTTATCAGTCAGAACCGCGCTCTGCTGAGCCCGAGACTGACGGACGGACATCAGTAAAACACCGTCCGGGCATCTGTTGATGCCGTTCAAGGTTTGTAAGAACACAATCACTACGGTGCCGTACCTTATGGTCCGGTCTTAATCACTTGAGTACAAACGTTAGTCACCTCAGCTGTCAGATGTGCCGGGGTGAATCACAGGAAAAGCGAGGCGCCAAGGTCTCGCTTTTTTCTTATCTGGTCCTAATAAAACCCAGTGCCTGCATATGGCATAATGAATATGCTGAAATTTTTATCATCTGGTGGAGGCTGCTATGCCTGACATGAATTACGGCAATATCAAGTATGCTATTATCCCGGTTGCTGGACTGGGAACCCGACTGCTCCCTGCAACCAAGGCTATCCCAAAGGAAATGATGCCTCTGGTTGATCGCCCTCTGATCCAGTTTGTCGTAAATGAAGCTGTAGCTGCAGGCATAAAGAATATTGTTCTGGTAACTCACTCCTCCAAAAACGCTATCGAAAACCATTTCGATACCTCTTTCGAGCTTGAAGCCACTCTGGAAAAGCGTGTCAAGCGCCAGCTGCTTTCTGAAGTGCAGAATATCATCCCTAAGGATGTAACCATCATGCACGTCCGTCAGGGTGAAGCCAAAGGCCTTGCTCACGCCATCATGTGCGCCTATCCTATCGTCGGCAAAAATCCTTTTGCCGTACTGCTTCCTGATGTCATCATGGATTCAGTAGCCTCTGATCTGCACAAGGACAATCTGGCCGCCATGGTTAAGCGCTTTGAAGAGACAGGCGTTGCACAGATCATGGTCGAGCCGGTACCTCATGCTGATGTCGTATCCTACGGTATTGTCGACCTGGACGGCGCTGAACTGACCTCAGGCAAGGATGTTTCAATCAAGAGCATTATCGAAAAGCCTTCAGTAGATGAGGCTCCAAGCAACTATGCCGTTGCCGGTCGTTATGTACTACCTGCTGAAATCTGGCCACTGTTCCGTCGTACTCCTCTTGGAGCCGGCGGCGAGTTCCAGCTTACTGATACCATTGATCTTCTTATGAATATCGAAAATGTTCATGCTTATGCAGCTGTAGGTCACAGCCATGACTGTGGCAACAAGGAAGGCTACACCAAAACCTTTATCGAGGTTGCCCTGCGCCATCCTGATATCGGACCTAATATCGCCCGCTATATCAAAGAGCTGGCTGCCACTCTCTAAGAGCCGGCCGCAAGTTGTCAAAGCAGGCTGCGCCCGAGCCGCACACCCCCACTGTGTTAATCATGCCTGAGGCATGATGCCCGAATGTACGTAAGATAAAATCAGACTCTTAAGCTAAGCCACCTTCACGGTGGCTTTGGCGTTTGTGCATTGCAAAAATACCTGTCCTGACTGTCAGCTTATGGGGCAGTGGCTGCAGCCATGATACACTCATTCATACCATGAGCCGCGCTGCACTGACAGCACAGAACAGCCCGCTACTGGCAAATCAAGTCCAGTAATTGCTCAGAGCCCTTGCCAGAACTACATAAAGTTATGACCAGTAATAAGCATAATACCCGTCCTGATGTTTCTCATGCTGCAATTAAGGAAAACAATGCAGGCACTTCCATGCACGGTACTGCAAAGCGTAGTGCAAAGCGTAGTGCAGCTGGTCATCAGGACATGCATAAGCAAGAGAGCAATGGTAATGCAGTAAACGCTGCTCCCGCTCCTGTCGCTTTGCCAGCTGACAGGCAGAGCCAGCCTGCTGTGCAAGGTCGCGTCAGTCGCCTCAATGGGCAGTCGCATGGCCATGGCCAGCTGCAGGGCTCCCCTCAGCAGCAGGCGCCTGGATACCCTCAGGTTATGGGACAGTCCCAGCCTTATGGGAAGGCTCCCCCTTATGGGAAGACTCAGACTTTTGGACGAGATCAGGCTCAAACCGGGTCCCATGTTCAGGGACAAGCTCATATGCAAGGACGCCCTCATATGGCACCAGGCAATGGACAGTATCGCTCCAATGAGCCTGTGCCAGCATCATCTGGCACTATGGGTCCATCTGCTCTGTCAGGACATCCTGGCACTATGGGTCCATCTGCTCTGTCAGGACATCCTGGCACTATGGGCCCATCTGCTCTGTCAGGCCCCCATGGCGCCATGCAGCACCAGGCATTCAATCAGAGCGCCCGCCCATACCAGATGAACAGCGCACCTGACTCCATGCACAGCCAGCGCAGCAATGGCTATGGCCCTGGCAATGCTATGGGTCGTAATCAGGCCTCTGCAGCTCAAGGCTATATGCAGCAGCCGCAGCATCCGCAACAACATCCTCAGCATGCCCACTTCAATGCAGGTTATATGCAGGCACCTCAACAGGCCGGCAGTAAAGTGCAGCGCGTACCTGTAATGGCTCCCCAGTATCCACAGCATGCTAACTACCAGTATCCGGGCCAGAGCTCCCCTCATATCAGTCATCAGGACGTACCTCAGGATCAGGTAAATTATCAATCACAGCTTCAGCCTCCGTATGCACATCAGTCCATGCCTCAGCAGGGCAATGGTCAGAATTTCCATGCCCCTGCAACCTCTTCAGCCGCTCAAAATGCCCGTTCCCAGGGATACATACTCCCGCCTCAGGCACAGGCACAGCAATCCTCCCAGCCGACAGGTTCTCAAAATCATGCCAATGATGGCGCTTATGCATATGTAGCAGCTGGTGTTGAACAGGAACCTGACAGCAACGCCCTTATACCTCTTAGACAGACTGTGCAGGTTATAGACAGACTGCTCAAGCTCAGTGCTTCATCGTCAGCTGATGCGCTGCACAGTGCAGATACTTCAACTGAAGAAAGCTCCTCTAATGCTGATTACGAGTCATCAGGCTCATCTTATGATGACGATGCTTCTTCCATGACTGATGCCCAGGCAGGTGAGGATAATGAAGCTGCTTCACATGATGGTAAGGACTATGACTTAACAGGACCTGATAAGGAAGTTGCTCGAAGCGATGCGGAGCACAAAAGTGTTAACAGGAAGCTTCAGGTTCTCAATGAAGTAGCACTGACAGAAATGCAGCAGTGCCTTGATGAACACGAGCTGTTCCTGAGCCGCTTTGATAAGTCCCAGCAGCGCTACCTCATGGAAATTATGTCTGATGAGCAGCGCAACAGCATTCTTGCGCGCAATGACTGCTGTGGCGATCTGTTCATGGCAGCACTGCTCAATAAACTTAAAACCATAGCCAGCCTGACTCCTGAGGGTGTAGCACTGGTACATGTAACTGCTGCTTGCGATGGCCTCTCATATGCTCAGGCCAGGGCAGATGATGCTGGTGAGGGAGATGCAGATACTCGTGTCCTGCAGGTAAAGCTTGCCCACATCAATGGAGTGGAAAGCTCAGCTGATGAAGGCGGTGACAGTCTGTGCAGTAAGCCCTTTGATATTAAGGAGTTTACTGTTGAAACCGGGGCCTCCCTGCCAGCATCAGCTGCTCAGAAAACAACTGTGCTGGTCGGCTGCGACCTGCATGATTATCCTGAGCTGTGGAGCAACCTGAGCGGCGTTGACCTTATTGATCTCAATGAGCTTGAGTATCTTACTGAGCCTCACGGCAGTGCCCTGCATGCCGGAGTTGATGTTCAAAGTATCGCTGCCCTGGTGGGAGCTGCTCTTAATATCATCACAAGGCTGCCTGCCAGCGTTCAGGCAGTCGAACAAAGAGCTGCTTATGACAGGTCCACTGATGATTTCTCCCATGCTTCCACAGGTAAAGATGCAGGCACAGTTACTGACAGCGTGGTCGAGAGTTCTGATGCTGACGTGAGATTGTTTGCTGCACTGCACACCCGTCTTATAACCAGCATGATTTTCCTTGCCGCCTGCCTTTTTACCGGATCGTCTGCAAGCAAAAGCACAGCATCCAGGGCTGGAGCAGGCACAGCTGCATGTGCAGCTAAACATAGTGATACATGTACATATATTACTGAGCATAACAGGACAGTTAAAAAGCTTAACAGTCTGCGTTTTAATGCCATGACTGAGCTTAAAGAGCACCTTCCTGATGAGCTTGGTGAGTTTACTGATCTCATCTGTGATGGCGACAACCATGCCCTTGCAATGATGCTCTGGCAGCTTGGCTCTGCTCTGAGAGGACTTACACCAGATGGCAGCAGTCGTGGCCCTGCCATTGATGAGTGCATAAGCACCCTGATGACAGAGGGGGCTGCTGTACACGACATTCCTGCCGTGTCTGACGGTATTTCTGTGCCTGCTGAAATATCTGTACCTGTCGGCGCTGCTGCTTTTGCTCTTCCTGCAGTGCCTGGGCCTGAGGCCGTTGTTCCTGACAGCCCGGTACTGAGCTCCCTGCTGCAGTCATTCAAGCTGGCAGAACGCTTTAAGGATAATCCTGAGTCGGCTCTTAATGAGCTGTACAGACAGCTCGAGCACACTCTTGTCATCATGCCAGAGAGCCTCTATGGCAGCATGGGACGCATGGTGCTTATTACTCCTGTTACCGGCTGTGTGCCTGAGCCATACCAGGCCTCTTGCCCGGGAGCATGTGAGCATAACATCCATGGCAATGGCGCCGTGGGCACTGCTGATGTCAGCAGCGCTAAAGGTGCTGTGGGAGCATCTGATGTCAGCAGTGGTAATGGGGCTGTATGGCCTGAGTCAGGCTATATCAACAGTGATGCAGTACTTGAGTGGGGTGAGCATAATGCTCTGATTGCCTGGGCTCTTGCTTTATATGCCTGCAGCCGTGTCAGGAATTACTGCGCCCTTATTCCATCCACAGTGCGCAAGATCGCATCGCGCTTATCGCTTCCGGGAAGCGGCATCAACCTGCCTGAGAGCATTTTCACCACAGAGATGTCAGGCCGCAGCGACTTACTGCTGCCATCGGCTGACCCATGGTCAGACGGTGTAACTGTACTGTGCCGTCATGAGGGCATAAAGACAGCATCTGTCGAGCATCTGAGCGAGCTGCGCCTTGACCATGAAACCCTTGCCTCCAGCGATAATCTCATAGTGGTTGAAAGCTCAGCCATGCTGCTCAGCTCTGCCCTTAAGATTACCCCTCTGGCATCGCATGTCGATGTGTCCCTGTTTGCCCGCCTCTCTCTTGAGACCTCACTGCATCCGTCCAATATCAGTGAGCACTTCACTGTACTCAGCCCGGCTCAAAGTCGCGAGCTTGGCAAGTGGTGCGCAATCCATGGCCTGATACCAGCCTCACGCAAGAGCGAACACCTGATCATTACCCGTGATGATGCTCATCATCTGACCATCAGCTCACTGGAGCGCCCTTTCCCTCTGTCTGAGCTAATCATGATTTTTGAGGGCAAAACCCTCAATTTGCGTGTCGATGAGCGCTGCTTTCCCTCCATGCCACAGCTGCATGACACTGCCCTGGCATGCGCCTCAGCGGCCAGCCCTGCTATTACTGATACAGTTGCCAGCCATGCCTCTAACGGTTCTGATACCAGCACAGACAGCATTGCCGTTGATGACGCTGCCGGTGCCCGTGATGATGCTGCAGGTGGCATTGCTGCCCTGGCTGCAGATGCTGGCGCTGCAGGTGGCGTTGCTGCCCTGACTGCAGATGCTGGAGCTGCAAACACAGCTGCGAAGGGCTGTCAGGCAAACACTCTGGTGCTGGTCCGTTCACGCGCAGCCAATGAGGGCACGATAAGCACTGAGAGCATAATGAATATGCTCCCTGATGATCAGTACCTGCTGCGCGATCAGTACAGCCTGAAAATGCTGCCTTACTACTGGGCCTCCCAGGTAAAGCTGGTAAGCCAGCTTTGTGCCCGTCCTGAGCTTAAGGACGCCGGGCGCATTATCTACCTCATTGCCGCTGACAATGACATAAGTCAGGTTCAGGCCATGACTGATGCCCTGTCCCTTAACGTTCAGGTGCGCTCTCTTACCCGTCTTATCAGCAGTGACCATGAGCTGCTGGCTCTTGCCTGGCAATGCCGCAGGGAGCGCTGCGCCATTATTGTCGACAACCTTGGCTCTTACGAAACCCGTACCCTGCTGGGAATCATACGTGAGCACAACTTCCTGTCATCATCAGATGCTGACATTGATTCCATCAGTTCTGCCATTAACCTGCGTGCCGGCTCATCTGCCGCATCCTGTGCTCCTGCCGGCCAGCCATGCTTTAAGGGACATATTCAGGCAAGCCACTTCTTTCCGGGACTTTACAGTCGCGGACTGCACAGCCTCTGTCTAAAGTACGAAGCCCTTACAGGCAATATGGCCAGAACAGCTCCAGACAGCTCACAGCCGGACTGGAAATGCAGTCATGCTGCATCTTTGGCTTTTTATGGCGGTGATGATGATGTGACCGGCATGCTCCTGGAGGGTCTGATGAGTATGTTCCGTCAGGCCTGCCTTGCTCTTGCAGGCGGCGATGGCTCACTTGCCCGTGCTGATTTTTACTGTATCGACCCTGACCTTTGCGCCGGATATGGCGGCCAGAGCTACGGCGGTGATGCCACTGCAGCCAATATCTTCAATACCGTAAGCCAGGCTGCGCGCACAGTCAGCTCAGTATCTGACGTTCCTGCAGTTGTGCCTGCCAGCCTCAGAATGGACCTTGAGTTCTTCGCAAATGATGCTGACAGAGATGCCATGCTGGCCTTAAGTAGCCGCTACTTCAGCAGCGCCGGTTACGAAATCTCCGATGCTCTTGCCACCCTCAGTCAGCTCGAAGCCATGCACGGATTTATTCAGCAGACTGACCATGCTGCAGCTGCCACAGCATCTGCAGCAGCAACATCAGCCTCCTCAGCTGCAGCTGAAGCTGCTCAGGCTGATGAAGCTTCAGCTGGAGCCATGACATCCTCAAGGGCCGGCCGAGCAGGCGCCCATGACGGCTGGGGATATGGTAAGGGCAGTGGTCATGACTATGGCACGGGCTCTGACCATGGCCAGTGGCAGAACCATAGCCAGAACATGAAGGGGCGTGATGGTCATGAGGTGGAGCTGCTGTCAGAGCGCAAATGGAGAAATCTGCTTGATTTGCTCGACAAAGATACGCCTGATGGCAGGCTCGCCATGAACATTGCCATGCGTGAGATTTCCGAGCGCTTTATTGATGGCAATGAGTGGCGTGATTATCAGAAAACCGCCCTGCCTGCCATTATCAGACATGATCATGACTGCCTGATTTCCATTCCTACAGGCGGTGGCAAGTCTGTACTCTTCCAGGGACCATCCCTGTTCAGATCCCGCTACAGCGGGCGTCTGAGCATTGTTATTTCCCCGCTTAAAGCCCTGATTCTCGATCAGGTGCTCTCTTTGCGCGCCCGAGGCTTTGATAATGTCGATTACATATCCTCAGACCGTATGCAGCATGAAAACATTCAGTGCCTGAATGCTCTGCGCAATGGCCGTCTGCAGCTGCTGTATGTAACTCCCGAGCGCTTTCGCAGCCGCAGCTTTTTCCAGGATCTGTATGAGCGTCTGCGCCGCGATGGCGGTGGTGAGTACATGATTTTTGATGAAGCTCACTGTATTTCCCAGTGGGGTAAGTCATTCCGCCCTGATTATATTTTTGCTGCCTGGGTATGCTCTGAGCTGCGCAAGAAATTCCCTGTTACCAGCATTATGTGCTCTGCCACCATGACCAGACAGGTGGTAAAGGATCTCAAGAACTATCTTACTGACCCGGTAATGCTCGGTGTCGGCAATGAAAGCTACAACCCGATACGCGATCATATTGCTCTGCAGATGGAGCATGTAGCTTGTGACGAAGATTCACGCCTCAATGCTGTACTGCAGTTTATCAGCCGCAACAGGATAGACTTCCGTAAAAGTCGCCTTATTATCTTCTGCCGCACCCGTAATCAGTGCCGAAAACTGGCCCTGGAGCTTAACAAAGCTGCCAATGCTCACCGCTTCATGAAGGCCAATTCGATAACAGCTGCCAGGGCCAGTTCCTTAACTGCAGGCCAGGTCGTCCCTGTAACATCAACAGATCATTTAACAGGCATATCAGCTGAAAATCGAGATAAATATGGTGCCGGCACCGCCTTTACCTCTGTCCATAATGTGGAGAAGACTGGCCCTGACGCTGCCAGCACCGATAAGGGAATTATCTCTGCAGATGAGTTTGCTTCCGAAAGTGCCGACAGTATTGTCCACATCGAGCATGACTACAGCAATCCGCTGAGAGAAAGTCAGGACAGCGATGACAGTTATGACCCCATTGCTCAAATGGCAGGTCACGTTGACTTTTTCCATGCCGGTCTTGATACCAAAGAGCGCAAGGACCGCTTTGAGCGCTTCAAAATAAGCAATGAGGATGCTCAGAAACTCGAAGAAGAGAGTCTGGAGGCCACCCGCGAGAAATTCCTTCTCAAGGAGCTGTCGGGCATGGAAAATATCGACAGCAATGATATCAGGCGCATCAGAGAACTGATTTATATCGAGTCACTGCAAGAGCAGCAGAAGGATTCTGTTACCTGCTCCCAGGGACAGATCTATATTCTGTGCGCCACCAATGCCTTTGGCATGGGCATGGATATCCCTAATATTCACTACGTACTGCATCTGTCTCCGCCATCAGTGTTTGAAAACTACCTGCAGGAGGTTGGCCGTGCCGGTCGTGACCTCAGGATGTATAACTCCACCTTCCCTGATGGCCGTAAGCTGCCTGCCTGCTGTTTCTATGACAGTAAGGACTTTGATAATGATGCAGCATACCTGAGCAAGAGTCTTATTGGCTGGAGTGATCTGGTCCACTCCGAGCTGCTGATTCGCTCCTATATCTGTAAATTCATGACCCTCAGGGAGTCCATTACTCAGCCGGTAGCTGTGCCTGCTGATGTTCTGTCACGCTCTCAGACAGAAATACTTCTGCCTCCGCCAACTCATATTGAAAGCGAACGTGATCAGGTAAAAGAGCGCCTTATCCTGTTTTACCTTGAGCATCTTGGCCGTATCAGGGTCCAGTTCCGCACTATGGTGCCTTTTGCTGTCAGGTTTAACAGCAGCGTGGTTCGTGACTTTATCCGCACCTTTAAGGCTCAGTCTCTCAAAAATACTGTTGTCAGCAGGGTGCAGCTGGTCTATGGCACTGCAGGTGACGACGAGCGCAGCTATGTCCTGACATCATCAGGCCGCGTCATTGACGGCCCCGCAGATACACCATCCAGTGCAGACACTGATACAGAGCTCTCCTGCGATACCGATCATGCCCAAAGCAGCGCCGCGTCCCGTGATATCCATGCTGGCCATGACGGCGGCAAGGGCAGTGCTGGCGATGACATGCCTGACTCAAAGGACAGTAGTGCTTTACATAATGTCAAGGACAGCATTGATTCAGTCATGGCTATGGGCAGTGATTTTGCCCTGGGCACTGCTACCTCAGGAGAATCTGCTCCAGATGAAATGCTTCAGCTTGACAGCGGCAATAAGACCTTAACCTACGCCCTTATGATCTGTGAGGATCTGCTTGCAGATGAGCATAATCAGAAGATCAAAAATCTGCAAAAACAGGAATTGCCTTATTTTGCTGCAGCTTCAGCTGACAGAGACAACAGCCCAGATGGTGAGGAGATCACTGCAGCCCGGCTTGTCATGGCCGGTACTCATGCATTTGATTATGAGCACTTTGCCAGATCCAACCGTATCAGCAATAAAGACGTGATCAATGTTCTGCTTGAGCTGACCAGACGCAACATCATCGAAGTCAGCTCCAGCTTCAGAATGGATGGCCCTGTCTCCGTAAATCCTGAAATCAGCTGGTTTTGCCAGATGGAAAGGGATAAGCAAAGAATACCGGAAAGTGCAGTCGAGCTCGTACGCTTTATGCCAACTCTGGGAGTTACCCTTTTAATTGCCCGTGAGCTGCTTGATGAAGCATGGCGCCATGGCCAGTATGTGCATCATAAAATGTTTATGGAGGGCGGAGATGATACCTTTGATCTCACAGCTCAGTACAGCTCACAGCAGGACAGCTCTGCAAGTGGCAGTGAGCATTCGCCTTCAGCAAGCTCTTCTTTGAGTGAGGCAAAGAACACAGGCCCTGCTGGCACTAATGAGTTTACAGATGAAATTTATGAACGCATCAGCAAAGGTGATGAACGTCGTCGCAACCGTAACAGACGAAAATCTGCCATGTTTTTGCGTATCGGCAGACAAAACATTTCGCAAAGGATCAAACAGATTCTCAAAGAGCAGATCAAGCCTTACTGTCATACGGTTGAAATTACTGAAAAAATCAAAGCTCACAGCGTGGAAACTGTCACCACCCGCAAAGTACTGTTTATGCCATGGTATCAGGGCAATCCGCGCCAGAGCAACATGATGGCCAGCGCCTGGCTTGAAAAGGCCACCCCGCTGATCATAGCCGGCATATTCCGTATCTGTTCCTGGATGCCAGGAGCTGTGATGCGCTATGACACAAGACTGTATGGCTCAATCAATGAAGCTCAGAGCTTCAGCCTGAGTGCCGGCCTGCGCTCCTACCATCTTATCCTTGATGTTCTTGAGGAGGATTTGCCACGCCTGCTCGACTTTGCTTACACCGACTTTAACAGCACCTGTGAAATTCAAATGATGCTTAAGCGAAGGGCAGCCACGATCACATCTCTAAACAGCTCCATGAGCTCCATGAGCTTCATGAGCTCCATGGGCACCAGGGGCATTAATATACTGCCTCCTGACTCAGGCGAAGCTGCCTCTGCTCAGGCCCCTTATGATGAGGCTGCCAAACTGTCTGAATCCTTCAGCTGGTTTAACAACTGGTTCAAGGTTATTGATCGCCTCGGACTAATGCACCCTGATGCAAAGGATATAAGCAACAGATATCAGCTGCATAACAGCCGCAGCGATTTTGAAAATCTCTACGGTCAAAGCGATGGCAGGCTCTATGGCTACGGTTACTTCTACTTTGCTCTTGAGCTGCTGCGCACCATGCGCCTGATAACGTATACAGGTCTTCTCAGTCAGGGCTATGAAATCTTTCTGGGCAAAGATGCTCTGCCGCCTCTTGATAATGCCACTGACAGTAATTCAATTTACTATGAGGTACGTAACGGTTTTGAAGAAACTGCACGTATGGCTACTGCGCGCCTTATGATCATGAGGGTTTTCTGCACTGAGGTAAGGCCTGAGGATCGCAGCTCCTTTATTGAGAACTTCTTCCGCATCAGAAATTACAAGGACTATGTAACCCTGCTGTCCAATTTCTCAGGACCAGACTCAACAGTTCTGCAGTATCTCAATGCTCAGGCCCTTAAAAAAGCCGAGAGCATGATGGAGGACAACGAAGAGCAGTGGGAGGTCTATACCAGCAGTCTTGACCGTCACATCAATGTGCTGGCCGGCCCTGGTTCGGGCAAAACTCATGTGCTGACCATGAAGGTGGCACGTCTGGTAGTGATTGATCATATTGACCCGCACAACATCATGGTGCTGGCCTATAACAGAGCTGTGGTCACCGAACTGAAGACGCGCCTGAACAGCCTTTTTGCCAGCCTGGGCATGGGCCGCATTGCTCACCTCATTGCCATTTATACCTTCCATGGTCTGGCCCGCTACTGCCTGCGCGATCGTCTTAATGATGTTGAGGCCAGATGGTGGGAGCAGGTGCTGCTGCACAGCGTAAGAACTGAGCCTCAGCTCTTTACCTCGCTCTTCCCTAAGCTCGAGTTCATCATGATTGATGAGTTCCAGGACATTACCTTTACGCGTCTTGATTTCCTGCTTAATCTCACGCGCAACTACCCACGCCTGCGCTTTTTCACCATTGGCGATATCAATCAGAGTATCTACGGCTTTGATCGCGTCAATGGCGCCCTGCCTCAGGAGTTTCTGAGCATGGCAAGGGCCGGCTCTGATGGCTCCATTGCAGCCCTGCATCTTAATTTAAAGCCGACCTCAGCCTCTGACCATCAGGACAGCAGCGATCAGGATGACGGGGATAAACTCAATGACAGGTTTGCACGGCGCCATGATCACAGATCAGGCCATGAAACCCGCTATGCCGGCAGCGGCCATGGCTTTGACAGCTATGAGGATGCTGTTGACGATGAATATGAGTCCGATGATGAGGAGCTGCAGCCAGACAGCCCTGCTCAGCACAGCCACGCTGCCGCCTCAGCTGGCGGCGTAGCCGCAGCTGCCGCCGCCGCACCATTTTATGCTGCCGCTGCTGCAGCCAGCTACGCAGTACTGGCACCGGGCCAGGCTTTGACCAGATCCGGTGGTGATGCCCACAACAGCACTATGAGCCCGGCAGAGTATGCTCTGGCAGTCAGTCCCGAGCCATATTACAACTGGATGGGCAGCATCTTAAGACCAAAGACCATGACTCTGTCCAGGAACTACCGCTCATTCCAGAAGATTCTGGACCTGGCAGCGCACTTCCTGTCAGACCGTACTTTCCTGCCTGTCAGCTCTCCTGATTTTGAGCAATATGCCCCTGAGACTGACTATGCACGCATCTTTGACTGCCGTGTAAAAGGCAACGCAGATCTCTCCCCAGCCAGCCAGGACAAAGACACGCAGGACACCCCGGCCAGGACCAGGGCTGCTGCAGACGCCGCCGCCGCACCTGACGCCGCCCCAGGCTCTGACTCTGCCGCCGCCCCTGGCTCTGAATCTTCCCAAGGCTCTGCCTGTGAGCATGCCGCGTCAGATGCCGCGTCAGATGCAGCGCAAAATGCCAATGCCCTCCAGGCAGATCAGGTCAGCGGCACTGACAGCAGCTGCCGCTCAGATAACCCGCTGTCGCTGCTGCGCCAGCATCTGCCTGGTATGCTCAGCTTTGCCCTGGATGAAAACCGCAAAATAATGCAGCTGTTTGAACAGGAGATCAATAAGCATAATAACCAGCTGCAAAACAATATGGACAGTGCCCCGGCAAACAGTGCCGACAGCCGTTCAGACAGCAGTTCTGCCCGTAAGGCTCCTGACCATGCAACCAGAAAGGCTAACGCCCCTGGCAATAGCAAGGGCAAGGGCAAGAGCCAGGGCAAGAGCCAGGGCAAGGGCCAGAGCCTTGCTCAGGACAGGTCCCAGGTATCAGCCACGGACAGTGACGATACTGCAACAGACGGCCGCCTGAATCGCACATCTCTTGAAAAGCTTTTTGCCATGGCCGATGGTGACAGCTTTGAAAGATTTGACAGCTCCAGACTCAATACCATAGTCAAGCGACGCAGCATCAGAACTGTTGCCCTGTTCTTCAGAACCAATAATGAGGTTTATCAGGGCCTTGCCATGCTGCGCAATATGATGAAAGAGCATGGCAGCCTGCTGAGCAACTTTAATATCAGAATTCAGGGCTCCTCAGGCTGTCCTCTTGATCGTGAACGTGAGTTCTATGCTCTTATCAGATACTGTGACAGTCACAAAGGCCGCAACCTGATACTGGTTCCTGAACATGAAAACTTTATTGGCAATGAAATCAAAAAGGTGTGTCTTGACCTTATGTACAGCCATCCGATGTGGGATCACACAAGTATCGATATGGCCTGGTGCGTGGTGCTAAGCTACATTGAAATGGCCAGCAGCTCCTATAACAGCGGTTCACCTGCCACCATGGACAGTATGCGTGATTACATAACCGAGGTGCTCCATCAGGATCAGGGCGCGCAGATTTACCGTATCTACGATACCTACCGTGACGAGCGTCTTATCAGGGATGACAGACTGCAGCTGGTGCTGACCACCATGCACAAGGTCAAGGGCCTTGAGTTTGACATGGTGCTGATAAGTCCATCATCAGCATCACTGCCACTGTTTGAGCACAAAACAGTTGATAATCCTCAGGGATTCAAGCGCCGGAACTGGAGCTGCACCGAAGCTGCCCGTACTGCCTCAGCCATCTTTCCGCTCAGTGAAGATGAAAAGGCTGATCTTGCTGAGGAGCGCCGTCTTTATTACGTTGCCTATACCCGTGCCCGCAAATACCTCTATGCCTACAAGGGCGAACGTGAGTATGCCCTTGATGAGCAGCGCCGCTATATTGCCGATAACGGCGGTCAGATGCGCTTTGTCGACAGCGTCCCTGATCTGTCCAACTACCATCTGAGCTTTACGGCCATGAAGGACAATATAGCCATCAACGACTATCTGGACCGCTTTGTCAGCCGTAATGACGAGGTTACAGTGATTGCCCGCTCGGCACGCGATCCTGCAGCCTTCACAGCAGATCAGATCTACGGCCCTGACCAGGACGCCTGGATACCGGGCATGGCCACGACATTCAGTACTTCAGCTGCTCCAGGCTGCAATTTTGATATTGTTCATCGCAGTCCGGCTAATAACAACCTGCCTGTTGTCATTGGACGCCTGTCACGAAACAATCCTGTCGGCATTGCCATGGCCCGCACCCGCACTGTAGAGCTCCACGGTCTGTTTATCAGTAATATCGCCGCCTGGACCTTTGACGAAACAGTTGAGGGCGATTTGCGCCGCGCTGAAAAAAGCATGGCCCGGGGCATGAGAGCTCCCCGCTATCAGGACAGCTGGTGCCAGCAGGCACGCGATGCCGGCTTTATTTATGTAGTCATGCTCGCCGGCATGGGCACAGCCACAGTGCCACCTCAGCCTCAGCATCAGCCTCAGCTTTATCAGCCATCCAGTCTGCAGCACCGGCCATAGGCCACACACAGAGCCTGGCAGCCAGCAACCTGATTAAGGCCATGGCCATGTCATGCCCTGCACGGCCATGCATGACCTGGCCCGGCCTGGCCCGGAAAAGCAAAACTGGCCGGGACGGCATAACAAGTAAGAGCTTTAGCATGCCTGCAGGATTTGCTGACACTATGTTTCTCAATCAGGAATGACCATATGCCAAATAGCTGCAACAGTCATAATCCCGCTGCCTCCATAAGATGGCAGTGGGGCTCACGGCTGCCGTGATATGAACATTTGCAGTAATAATCCAAGTCTGCCACGAGACATCGCTTCGGCTGCCACCATAAGACGGCATTCAGGTTCCCATCAGCCGTGATTAGAAGTGTCAGTATTCGTCCCTGATTTGGACCTCAGGCTGAATATATGCGGGTGTGTTCTCTGAGGAGCTGTCTGCATGTGCAATGTTTGCAGACATTCGGCCTGAGGCGGGTATGCCTTCAGACCAGAATCACTGCACAATCGTCTCATGGGAGCCTGGCATTAAGGGGCGAATCAGGTCAGATCTCTGTCAGCTCCTGGTCGGTTCAAGGTGATATCCTGGTCGGCATCCGGCCAGATCCTGGTCACAGTCCTGTCAGGTACATGTTGAAGACAGTAGCTTTGGCTAACTTTGCATAAGTTTTACTTATGCCAAAGTGTCAAATCAGGCCTTTTTCAATGCTTTTTACCCGTTTGTTTTTCCTTGCGCTCCGACTGGTACTGCCTTTGTGCTCCTGTAGAATGTGGCGGTATAGCTGACCTTGTCTGGTGGGATAAAAGGGCGTGTTTATCATATTTATCGGTAATAAAAGATTGATAAACCCGTGGTACGGATACAGAGCCATGAGCTGGTTATGTCCGGCCCTGGGGGATTTTTTTGGCTGTTATGGTTAAAATACCCTAAATTTTGTCATATTATTAAAGTGATTTTATTAAGTCATTAAATAAACTGGCAATGTTGTAACATGGCCGCTAAAGCGTTTTTGAGCACTTTTGCTGCCATTTTTCGGGCTTTTTTAGCGTTTTTGGTTACTTTTCAGCCCTTTTTTGACGATTTTTGACATTTTTGCTCCCTTTAATAAACAGCAAAAAGTCACAAATAAATATCCCCGGTGCGCGCCGTGCCTTTTGCGTGCGTTTTTGCTCCATGCCCATGCCGGAACTTCCTGACAGTTTTTTCTTTCACCTCAGTCCCGTCTCTTCCCATACCTGCGGGGATTTTACGCTCCACAAGCCGTGTCCGCACTCCTGATATATCCGTCAATATTACCGGAGAACAAAGCGCCTCATTGCCTCATACTGACATACAAGTTATCCATATGAAATTCTTGTGCTCCCCGCTCCCAAAATGGCTTTTATATGCTCTTTATCAGGCATAACATACAGTTTGCGTTATTTTGACTGCAAGGTTGCTACAATGCCCCCGTGCATTTACCTGAGCATTTTCCGCTGCTCCTTACGGGCAGCCGGAGTAATAAGGATCAAATTATGAGCAATTCCCACTCTTCAGATCAGAGCACTGAGGCGCTGCAAGCCCAGGCTGACCTGTCAGCCCAGGCTGCGCCATCAGCACCAGCTGCCGCCTCAGGCTGTGTCGAGCTGACTCATGAGCAGTATGCAGCCCAGTTCCGTCAGCTTGACTCTGAGGCTCTGTATACCTTCCTTGCCGCCGTACTGGTAACAGTATGTTTCTGGCTGGCCATTTTCCTCACTCACGACAGCACAGTATCCATATGGCATATGCCTCTGTGGTTTGTTCTGAGCTGCCTTGGAGGCTATGTCCTTTCTGTAGGCGTAGTCATTGTGCTGGTCAAATTCTTCATGAAGCCATGCGTGCTTAATGTCACTTCCGTCAAAAACAAAACCGACAGGGGAGAGTGAGATCAATGTTTAATATCCTGCCTCTGGTGCCGGTTGGTATCTTCTTTATCGTCCTTCTGTGCGTGGGCTGGGCCGCCTCATGGCGCTCCAACCGTGCCGCAAACTTCAAAAAGGAATACTTCCTTGGCTCCCAGAGCCTGGGTGGCATTGTGCTGGCCATGACCCTGGTAGCCACCTACGGATCAGTATCCTCCTTTGTGTCAGGTCCGGGTATTGCCTGGAATCTTGGTCTGGGCTGGGTGGTTTTTGCCGCTCCGCAGATTATCACTGCCTTTTTAATTCTGGGCGTTCTGGCCAAGAAGCTGACCCTGCTGTCACACCGTACCGACAGCCTGACCGTTATTGACCTTATCTATGAGCGCTTCAGATCCCGCACCGTATCCTTTGTGCTGGCCATTTTGCTCATCATCTTCTTTATCGCCATGATTGTGGGCCAGTTCATTGGTGGTGCCCAGATCTTTGCCGGCCTTACCGGCATCGACTACAAGCTGGGTCTTATCATCTTTGCCCTGGTTACCGTACTGTATTCATCAGGCGGTTTCCGCGCTGTGGCTGTTACTGATGCTATCTGTGCCCTGCTGATGCTAACCGGCATGTTTGTCCTTGGTTATGTCATCATCACCGAAGGCGGCGGCCTTGGTCAGGTAATGAAGACCATTTCCGAGGTCAATATCAACGAGGCTACCGGCATCAGTCGCAATCTTGAGTACAATGCCGGCGGCGCCCTGCCAATTGGCCTGCTGTTCTCCACCTGGATTCTGGTAGGCTTTGCCACCATTGGTCTGCCTCAGTCTCTGGTACGATGCATGAGCTACAGCTCCAGCCAGGAACTGCACAAGTCCATGATTATCGCCACCGTTGTCTGCGGTGCCCTGATGATTGGTATGACCATGCTGGGCGTGCTGGCCCGTGCCGTAGTAACTCAACTGCCAGCCGGCGGTACTGACACAGTTATCCCTTCACTGATTGCCGCCAAAATGCATCCTCTGCTTGCAGGCGTGACTATTCTGGGCCCTCTGGCAGCTACCATGAGTACTGTCAGCTCCCTGCTCATTGCTGCTGCCTCAGCTGTGGTTCGTGATCTCTTCAAGTCCCTGCACCGCCCTGAGGGCAAGGCAAACGAGCCTGAGCTTATCGAGGACTCCGTAAGCAGCTCCATGAGCTATCACGAGAAGCTGATTGTAAAGGGCACTGCCATGATCATGGGCGTCATTGCCATTATCCTGGCCCTGTTCCCTATGGATGTGGTTGCCTGGATTAACCTCTTTGCCTTTGGCGGTCTGGAAAGCGCCTTTGTCTGGCCGGTACTGCTAGGTCTGTTCTCCCGCCGCTTTAATACCTGCGGTCTGCTGGTGAGCATTGCCAGCTCCATCAGTGTCTATGCCATTGGCATGATCTTCAAGATCTCCATGTTCAGTGCCCACGCCATTGTTCCGGCCCTCATTGCCGGCCTCATTGGCGCCATCATCGGCACCTGGATTGGCAACAACATGCTCCGTCAGGGCATGAGCCGCCAGACCCACGACATCTTCTTCCCGCACAAGCCATATCTGTCCCGTGCCTGATAACACAGCACGTGCCGTCTGCCGGCCCGTCCGATGCTCCGTCTGACGACGGCCCTTCCGTCGTCCGGTCCAACACCGGCCAGGCAGCGGCCACCGCAGGCCGTGGCTGAACTCACGGGGCGCATGCCCTCTGGCTCAGTCCCGGTCCCACAGATATGCAGCAACAGCTGCAGGATGCACAAAAAACAGGAGGCGCTTTTCCTTAGCCGGAAAAGCGCCTCCTGTCATTTATGGCCCTGCCAGACCAGATCAGGTCTGATCATTGCCTTTATCGCCATCATTGCCAGGCATCAGATACTTGAGCTCGCGCATGGATCTGCCACGGCCAAAGCCGTAGCCCTTGCCAAAATCAAGGTCAAAATTGTTAACCCCGAATTTGCCCAGTGCCTCATCTCCATCGGCGCCGCCACCGGCCCCACTGTCCCGGCCGGCACCGCCTGCGGCACCAGCATACGGCGCAGCACCGCTTGCGGCATGAGAGAGCGCCTCTACAGGCACAAACTCATCATCATCGCCATCATTGCTGTCGTTGAAGTCCCCGCCTGCAAACCAGTTGTCATCAGGCTCAGACCACGTCCCGGCTCCAGCTGCAGCTGTGGCCGGTGCCGCCGCTGCCGTGTCGGCTGCTGCGCCGGCAGCAGCCCTGCTGCGCTCCAGAGGCGGCAATGCCGGACCACCAAAAGGCGATGAGCTCACTGCTCCTCCATAAGGCGATGCACCGGCATCAGCATTTGAGCTGGTGCCAGAGCCACATTTATCAGTGGCACTGCCGATCTCCAGTTCATCAGGTGAGACCTGACGGGCATAAGGAGAGCCCTTCGGGCTGCCATAAGGCGACATTCCCTGACCACCAAAAGGTGAAGCACCTGCGACAGCGCCATATGGTGAGGCCGCTGCTCTGGCATTGCTGTCAGCGCCCTGAGCGCCCTTACTGCCCTCAAGGAAGTCAGCAAGTGACATCTTGCGGGCATCGGCGGCACCAGCAGCCGGAGCAGCAGCAGGAGCCGATGGTGTCCCAGCGCTGACCTCAGATGCTGGTGTGGCCACAGGCGAGCCTGCACCCCATGGACTTGCTGCGCCTGCGGCAACAGGACCGGAGGTGCTCTGCTGTCTTAAGCGCTTCTCCCACTGATCAATGCTGATGCTGCTATTGTCCTCATCCTCAACATCGCCCTCAGGATAATTGAAATTATGAGGTCGCGAGGCATAAGGCGATGGTGAGGCTGCAGCCGCACCGGCAGCAGATCCTGCTGTGGCTGTTGCTGCTGCAGGCTGGGCGCCCTTACGGGCATCAAGAAAGTCAGCCAGCGACATGCCGCGTGCCTGAGCTGCCGCTGCCGGTGCCGGAGCGGTCGCTGGCCCGGCCGGGGCCGCAGGAGCTGCAGCCGGGGCGGCAGCCTCAGGCGAGGCAGCCTCGGGTGCGGCTGCGGAGGCTGCGTTGAGACGCTCAAATTTGGCGGTAAAGGCCAGGGTGCGCTCGCGACCGAGCTTCTCGTAAAAGACCAGATACTCACCATCGGCCTCACGCACTTCGCGTACCACGCCATGGCCCAGCAGCTTGTGGAAGAAGCGCTCACCTGCGGTCATGTGGTCGCCGCTGCTGTTGCGGGCAGAGGTCTGATCACGATTGATGCAGTCGGCGCTGCTGCCACCAATCTCGATGACATCCTCACGCTTGACCTCGCTTAAAAAGCGCGATGGCTGGCGCTTAATCCTGGCTGACGGATCAGAGCGGTTCTGCAGCTCACCACCGGCCTCAGACAGAAAGAGCTGCTTGCGGGCACGGGTCATGGCCACATACATCAGGCGGCGCTCTTCCTCTACATTGAGCTCATTAATGGCCTTTTTGCTTGGGAAAACAGCTTCATTGACGCTTACGACAAAGACATAGTCAAACTCAAGGCCTTTGGCATTATGCACTGTCATCAGACGTACCGGGGCATCAGGCCTGTTTTCGTCCATACTGGTCATCAGGGTGATATTGGCAATGAAGTCAGCAAGATTGACCTCATCATCCTGATTTTTCTTGAAGTCATTGAGGTAGGTCTTTAATGAGGCAATGTTCTCAAGACGCTCATCCTCACCTGATTGCTTAATCCACTCCTCATAGCCGCTGTTGTTGATAATGATCTCAAAGTCATCTGCCGGAGCACGAAAATCCATGGCATTCATGGCTGTCATGGTGCTGACAAAGCTCTCCATCCCTGTCCTTTTGTAAAGGAAGTCATCATCAGCGCTGTGGGCAAGGGCATGGAACAGTGAGCATCCCTGTGCTCTGGCAAGAGCCTCAAGATGCTCCATACGCTTTTTGCCAAAGCCACGTGGAGGCACATTGACCACACGACGGAAGGCCACGTCATCATCAAGGTTGACGCGCAGTCTGATGTAGGCAATGACATCCCTGATTTCCTTGCGGTCAAAGAAGCGCTGGTCGCCAATGACGTTGTAAGGAATATGGCTGGTTACCAGAGCATTCTCAAGCTGCATGGCTACATAGTGGGCACGGTAGAGAATGGCAATGGATGACTCAGGGAAGAGCTCTCTGATTTCCTTAATGGTACGGCAGACGTATTCTGCCTCAACATAAATTGAGGAGGTATGGGTAATGACCGGCTTCATGCTCAGAGCACGGCCATTTTTATCCGGGGTCTCACTCAGAGCGCCGCGCAGACCTGCTACCGGCCTGTCGCTGACAGACTGATACTCATAGTGATACTGCCCGTCACCTGCCTGCAGAGTAACCGCCTCACTGTAGGAGGGACGTCCCCCGACACTGCCCTGGCCATACGGGCCGGTCGCGCCAGCCTGGCCATAAGGGCTGCCAGGGCTGCCCAGGCTGCCCTGGCTGCCGTCACCCGGGCGCACTGGCTCAAGGCCGATACGCTCGAGCTTTTGCTGGGCACGATAGCCGGTAACACGGGCCAGTCTGTCCTTGCGCTGTCTGAGTGCAGTGCCCTGACTGTAATAGGAGCTGCTGGCGATTTTGGCAGCCACATCAGGGCTCATCCTGTCTTCTTTGCGGATATTAGGGTCGTGGGTAGATGCCATGTCATCAATGGTGATGTCAGTGCGCATGGCTACCAGAGGCAGACGGTCGGGGTCAGGATTGTTGGAAATAACGGAATAGGCCGCCTGCAGGATATGACTTTGCGATCGGTAGTTATAAGTCAGATTGAGCTTGCGTCCCTGCCCGGCATGCAGGTTACAGAAGTTCTTGAAATATTCGACGCGGGCACCACGGAAAGAGTAAATGGTCTGATCAGGATCGCCTACGATAAAGAGATTATTGTTTTTTCCGGCCAGGATCTCTACCAGTTCATACTGATCACTGTCGATATCCTGGAACTCATCGACCATGATGTACTCAAGGCGCTTCTGCCAGCGCTCTTTGACTTCAGGGAAGTGATTGAGAATATGCAGGGTCAGTAAGATAAGATCATCAAAATCAAGCGAATAGGTGGTGCGCTGGGCAAAAAGATAGCGCCAGAAAAGCTTGAGCTCATCTTCGGCAGCTTCCTGGGAGCGCTTCATAAGCTCCATGCTGTCGGGACCAATCAGGGCCGGCACATAGTCACGGTCGCCCTTTTTGGCATCGATAAACTCCCAGGCCTTTTTAAGGCTGAGTTTCTTGCCGTCCACCTCGCATTCCTGGTACAGGGGGCGGAGCAGATCCTTGACGTCAGAGACGTCACTGACAGTAAAGGTCTTAGGCCAGCCTACGGCCATGATTTCCTCACGCAAAAAGAGCGCGCAGAAAGCATGGAAGGTGGTGACAAAAGGATTGCCCACAGCATTGCCACACAGCTGCTGGACACGCTGTTTCATCTCAATGGCGGCCTTGTTGGTAAAGGTCACACACCATACCGAGCGCGGCGAAATACCATACTCATTGATTAGATAGGCATAGCGGTATGTCAGGGTGCGGGTCTTGCCCGTGCCGGCACCGGCATGCAGACAGATATAGCCCTCAGTGGCCTCAACGGCCTCACGCTGTTCATCATTGAGCACATCAAGCCAGTCAGACATTACGCCTCCCTGAAAAATCCACCAGACATCCAGCTCACCAACCCCTGCTACGCCCTGTCCTGCCACGCCCTGCCCTGCGGGCCTGGCATGGCCATGGCCATGGCCGGGCAGGGCAGTGCTGCAGCTCGCCCCGTGTCGGGAGGCGCTTGGCGCTCCGGCCTGCGGCCAGGGTGCAGGCATTTGTTCCTGACCTGCCACTGCAGGTCAGGAACAGCCTGTAAGTGAGCCTGGTAATAATAGCATTAATACAAAAAGAGCCCTAACAGCTTACTGTCAGAGCTCATTGATATGGCTTTTGCTGTGCCTGCCTGTGCAGCCACGCCCAGCCCTGCCCGGCTACGCCCAGCCCCATGGGCCGGACAACTCAAATGCCGCCCAGCATTTTGGCCTTTACGACTGTGCCGCCTGCAGGCCAAAGTGGACAGGCGTCTTAGTCCCCTCCAGGAAAGACTTGCGGTCTTACTTTACGCGTGGGCCGTTGGAAATCTTGCTGAAATCGAAGAGATTACGATCGAGCAGATGAGATGGGACCACATTCTTGAGGGCCTTGAAAATAATGTCAGGACGCTTTGGATAATCCTTTTCCCAGCCGCGAATCATGCGCAGCATGGCAGCACGCTCTTCGTTCTCGCCGTAACCGCACAGGCCCTTTGGCACTATCGGGTAGTCCTTGAGTTTGGCCAGGGTGGTCAGGTCACGCTCGCGGCAGTAGGCAAGAGGTCTGATGACGGTGAGGTCATCAGTGTCATTGCGCAGAATTGGCGGCATGGTCTTCATAATGCCTGAGTAGAACAGGTTTAAGAAGAAAGTAGCCAGGATGTCGTCACGGTGGTGCCCCAGGGCTACCTTGGTGATGTTGAGCTCACGGGCAGCGGTGTACAGAAAGCCACGGCGCATACGGGAGCAGATAGAGCACATGCGCTGATCAGGGCCGATCTTGGACTTGGAAATCTGATAAACAGGACGCTTGAGTACGAAGTAATCAAGGCCTACATTCTTAAGATGTCCCTCTACCATGCCCTCAGGGGTGCCCGGAAAACCAGGATCGATATGCACAGGGATAAGGGTAAAAGGAATAGGAGCTGAACGCTTGATGGAAAGAAGCAGATCCAGCATGGCATAGGAGTCCTTACCGCCGGAAATACAGACCATGACGCGGTCGCCAGACTCAATCATTCCGTAATCACCAATGGCATGACCTACCTTGCGGCGCAGACGCTTGAACAGCTTGTCTGCCTTATACTTGGCTTCCTTGTCTTCGATATTGAAGTAAGGACTTACCTTGCGGCCGTATTCATCAGCTTTGGACGGTAAATCATTGTCATCACGCACTTTATTTGCCCTCCTGAGGCATGCAACAGAGGTCTTTCCATATGCGCTCAGGGCTGGCAGGCCCATGGCACACATAATGTCCAGAAAAATGGGCCCACAGTTTAGCACGAATGCCATATTTTCCCCAATCTGCCAGGATTTATCACCACAGCATCACCACTGCCATCAGCGCCCCTGCAACAACCTCACTCCCACCATCCCCATACAGCCACCAGTGGCCCGGCATGGCATTGCTGGCATGCCATGGCTGTGCCCATGGCATGCCAGCGACCAGACCAGGGCCAGGCCAGGAACCCGGTCCTGGGCTCTGGCCTGGCGCAGGCATGGCACAGGCCGGCTGCGGCTGTTCAGAGCGATGATGTCAGTAATAAGAGCGCTGAAAGTGCATAGGCAGCAGCTTTATGGTTTACAATCAGCAATTTACTGTCAGCGAGCCCTAACGGAGAACAAGCAGCACATGTATATTCATGAAAGTTATAAAATCGATATCCCTGTCGATATTTACAAACCTGTCGTATCTCATGTCAGTGAGCACCGGCTGCATAAATACTTGTATGGTGATGCCAAAGCAAGTGGGATGATGCTGCTTAAATACTATTCATTCAAAAGTCCTGAGGGCGTATATGCCATGACCTCAGACTTTTGCCCAAGGTATATAAACAGTTTTGTAAAGCCCAGCAGCCACTGTGACCTCGTCCTGCCATATCCTGTTTATGATGACACCGGCAAAATAACAGGTGAGACTACAGTTACTCCAACTATGCCATGCCAGTATTTCTCCTGCGGACTGACCGAGATTGAGTGTCGCGATGAGCCACTGCAAATGCTGGTTATCATCGATCTCTTCAGCACTGAGATTGCAGTATGCTGCCTTGGTCGCAATCGCAGTTCTGACCTTATGACTCATGGTTTAAAAATGCTCGCCGACCATATGAAAAGAGCCGCTCCTGCCGGTTCAAAGGCCCTTGTGTACACAGGACGCAACACTGTTTTCAAGGACAAAAAGGTACAGAACGCTCTTGCCAGCCTGCCAGACATCAAAACTTATATTCCTCAAAAGGCCAGCAACGGCGCAACCGCTATGGTTCTGAACTTCTTCAAGCGCTGGAAGGTTTCAGGCATCAAACCACATATTGCCTGTACTCATGTTTGGAATACAGTGGCAAATGAGATCCTGCTTTCCATTCACTACTGGAATAATCACAGTCTGAACATGTCACACAAGAACATAAACCCTGCTGTGACCACAAGACTGTTCAGCTTTGCCGATGCAGTGGATAAAGAAAAGCGCCTGCAGGACCTCATCAGCTCAGAAAAGAAAGCCCTTGAGAGTAAGGAATGTCCGGTAATTGAAGAGGGACGTGACTTCAAAGACGAGCTGGCCTTGCGCCCTTTTGAGTTCCTGCTGGCTAATGCCTTTACTGTGACAGATGAGGAGTCTGGGCGTACCCTTAATGTCTTTGTCATCATCGACGAATACAGCTCCGAGCTGCTGGCACTGGACTGGCAGGAAAAGCTCAATGCAGATCTGATTATCAAAGCTCTCAAACAACTTTATCCTTTTAGAGAGTATCTGCCAGGATGCCGTATTTATACCCATACTGCTCTGCCTGATCCTGAGGATCCTGATGCCCATAATCTGCTTGCTGAGCTTCAGGCCAGCAGTGATCTGCATGAGGTGTTAAGAGATCTGGGAATACGTCTGCGCTGCAGCAGTGACTACCAGGCAAGCGGCGCCCCTAAGGCAAGAGGAATCATGGCCAGGATAAAAAACTATCTTGGTCTGTCACAAAAGCTCGACCAGTATGAGTTTGAACAACTCCTCAAGGTATTGCCAGACTGGAAAGGTATCTACAACGAAGATGGCAAGCCAAGCCCCTCCACTGTGCGTACTTCCTGGTTTAACTCACAAAAAAATCTCCAGGGATCAGCTGATGCCGGCAAGGCGCCGGACGCCTCTGCCGACCCGGCTGCCTCAGCCACTCCGGCAGCCTCATCCGACCTGGCCGCCTCAGCTGCTCCAGCTGTAAAGCCAGCTGCAGTCACGGCTACTGATAAATAAGGCACGCCCCCGGCACCACTGTCTCGACCTTACAGTACACTGCAGGCCTGCTGACACTGTTCCGGGGTGCCAGCAAGCTGTCCGGCACTGGCCGTATTGCAGCCGTCCGGCATCTTTCCGGGCCCAGTATCGACAAAGCCCCTGACTGTAAACACAGTCAGGGGCTTTGCTTTGTAAAGTACCTGGCAATTCCCGGCAGGCGCAACTTCTGGGAATTATTTTACTGGCACATACAGACTAAGGGGCAGAAACTCCCTCAGCAGCTAAAGGCACACGCTCTATAACAGCTTTTGGAGTGATTACTGCTACGTCACAGGCAAGGTTATCCACTACGCGCTCGCAGATATTGCCAGCCAGAGCTACCGCTACACCCTTACGTGCTGAGGTACCGATAAACAGGGCTGTTGGCTTGAGCTCGGCACACAGGGTTGGAATAACATCATCTGGCTGACCTTCACGGATATGGCAGTGCTCAGCCGGAATCTTATGACGGGCAGCAAAGGACAGTACAGCCTTGCAGCCTTCCTTTAAGGCCGCATCACCCAGCAGATCTGGGGTAAATCCTGGCATATTCATAGATGTTGGTGGCATCAGCGGAGGAATGGCGTTGAGGATATGGATCTGGCAGTGCATGATGCGGCACAGCTCCTGAGCCTCACGGAGCAGACGCATGTTAAGCATGCGGGCCTCACTGTCATCAGGATCAGACAAATCAAGGGCAATTGCCACAATGCCGGTTGGATGCCAGATATGATCCTTGGCAATCAGCACTGGTACAGGAGCATGACGCAGCAGCTGCCAGTCAAGCGGAGTGAAGAACACACTGTCAAACATGCCATGAACTTCATGAGCCTTGATGAGCAGGTCCACACCCTCTTCGTGAGCCATGTGGGTAATGTCCTTGCCCGCTGAGCGTGACCAGATAACACGGGTATGAATGTCATAGCCCATGGCGTGGATAGACAGGTAGGCCTTGAGCCACTTTTCACTGCGGGCAATAACTGAAGCCTTGATATCTTCCTTAGGCTCAACGGAAAGCATGGAAGTAAGATCACGGGTAAGCTCGGTAACAGGCATTACGGCGATGATCTCAAGAGTGGATCTGCCTCCGGCATGAGCTATGGCCATGGCACGCTCCAGAGCAACCTGGCGCATCTGTTTTGGCTCAATGACCACCATTATTTTCTTAAATTTTCTCACTTAAGAACTCCGTTTGTGCTTATATCCAGGCAAACCATTCAGTATCATTTCTGCCCACAGGCAAAACTCGCAGCAAGTTAAGCTGTCAGAAATAAAGGTCAGGGAAAACATTTCCCATCCCGATCTGAGGTCAGGCCGGAAATCCTCTGCAAGTCCTGCCACGGTCATCACCACCTGATGCCCAAATCCGACAGGGTCATCACTGCCTGATACCCGAATCCGATGCCGGTCATCACTGCCTGATGCCCAAATCCGATGCCGGTCATCACTGCCTGACGCCAGAACCAAATGCACAGATACCATGCCAGAAACTGACATTTTGCCAGAGGCTGACATACTGTTAAGACATGACTTTCAGGGACTGAAAAGTACTAATCGCGGCCGTTATCTTAACACGACCACTGCAAAAGCACATGCAAGGCATATCAGCCCGTGGCGCAAAGCAAGTAAATAACCGCTTTGCCTGGCTGACATTTCTTTCAATCTATTTTAGTACATACCAGGCCGGACGTATCTTATTTTTTCCCCGATACGGTCATTGCTCCAAAAAGTACCATTTTCCTGCCCGTTAAGTCCTGGCACAGGGAACTTTTCTCCAATAAGCCCAGGCATACGCACCACCGGCCCTGACAGGCCCCAGAACATCAGGCAACAGTCAGACTCCAGCCCGCACTGCTGACAACCCCATGCTTACAGCCTCCATCCCGAAGCCTCAAGCCCGGAGCATGAAGCCCTTATCCTCCAGTATGAACATGCGCCTTCAGGCATGCGGCAAAGACGCCAGTGAGCCCGGGTGCCTCTGGCCATTAGGCCATGGGCGCCTGGCAGTCTGCCAGCAGCTGGAGACAACAAGGCCGGCAAAAAGCCGGCCCCTGTGACGCACTAATGCTCGTCCCTGTCTTCAATACAGTAGTTGTAGGTTGATGTGACCAGTGTCTGCCATGCGCGGCGAATGCGCTCTACATAGCGGTCATGAACCTTCTGATTTACGCTGTAATGGAAGTGGTAATTGCCTACTCCGGTCCAGATGTTGCCATCAGCCTTTTCAATCTCACGGCGAATCAGATAGCCCATGGCCCAGATGTTATGGCAAGGCTTGGATTTGATATCGCTTTTGGTGAGCTTGAACTGACGCAGTTCACCAAGACGCACGTCATTAATCTGGCTTGGACCACAGTCCTGAGTGCCGTTTCTGTTAGTGCCGCACTTGCCATTTATAGGACCGCGCTCCACGTACAGGATGGAGTACAGCAGCTCTTCAGGCAGCTCAAACTGATAGGCTGTCCAGGCAATGCAGCTTTTGAGCGAAGCATACTGCTTCATAGGAGGCTCAAGATAAGCCACCTCACGCCAGTGACCGGTAACCTCGCAGGACAAGGAGGCGCCAAAGGCAGAGGTCGACAGGAAGATCACAGCTGCGCCAAGCATACCCCTGACAGCCATAATACTCATCTTTCTCATGGAAATAACTGTCTTAATTGAAGTTGAGATCATAGCCCCTCGAGCTCAGTAAATGTAAAGACTGGAAGTACTGTTCACAACACAGTTGCCTGCACTCAGCCCCTGACAGGCTTCATGTGCACAATGGGATATGGTTTGCCCTTGCTGTCATATTCACTGCGTCCGGCAACTGAACTTCCATATGCTCGTAAAAGCCTGAAGCCTGAAGGTTTTGCATGTTGACAACCACAATGCAGTCCCCAGGCTCATTTATGGCATACATGATAAACTCTTTGCCGACACCGCTTCATCTGAAGTTGTCATGACAAAAAGCATCTCGATACTGCCGGCAGCAATGCCTGTGAAACCGGCTATACGGCCATGGCGCTTAACGACGTACAGGTCAACGTAGCCAAAGTACATGCACAGATTGCTTTTGTAGAACTCATAGTCCTTCTGACCTGGAAAGTCATGAGTACTGAGCACAGCACTCTCCCACACGCAAGTAAGCTCGTCGTAGCCAGCATTACCTGCTTTTCGGATCATTCCATTACCTGCCAGGTAATAGTGCCATATATCATGAATACAGAGCCCTGCAGCAGCTGGAATCGGGCACAGCATATGGTACAGGCAGCCAGCCCTTAGCACTGTCCATTATGTTTACTGCTGCTTTTTGATTTGCTCTTCAATCAGGCGCATGCCGGCGTCGCGCTCATCTTTGTTCAGCGGCATGGAGGCGGTGACAGCTTCGAGCATATCCACCTCAAGCCTGTCCTGACTTACCTTGTCATAGTTGATGGCACGGGCAGCAGGATTTGGCTTGCCAAAGCGGTATGGCTCAGGCTGAATGAAGGTATTGCCGTCCACGTAGTAATTTACAGTCATGGAGGTAATCAGAGTACGTACCGAGCTCTGCTGATTGATGACAGTAAGCGGCTTTAAGGTAAACAGGAAGCTCTGATTGATGCCCTTCAGACGTACCTGCAACAGGGTAGCTGAAGCTCCCTGGAACTGGCGCACCATCAGCTCGGACGGAGCAGCTGTAGTCTCGGCAATAAATCCCTGGTTCTCAACGCGGGAGGACACAATGTCCATAGGGTAGCCGTTGAGATCATAGAAACGGATGATGGATACGCCATGGCGCGGTACTGCCACTTCATACTGAGCCTGATAGGTAGCGCTCATGCGCATGACCTTGGACTCGGCGTCACCAGGAACTGTTGGAACCTCAACAGAGTTCTGAGGGTCATTGCGGCCCTCGATGTAAATCTTTTCGCTCTTCTGCTCCTTGGTTCTGAAGTCCTTTAAGGTATCAGAAAGCTCAGGAGGAGCCTGAGGGGCAATAACATCAGCATGAGCTGTGCCCAGCAGCCATGAGCCGCCCTGAGAGCTCATACCCGGGGCATGACTTGTCAGGACCTGTGAATAATCAGAGGTCCAGTTAACGGTGCGCGGAAGATCCAGAGTGGAGAGTACTGCCACTGCGCACATGGTCAGTCCCATACTTTTTAAATTTAACATCATGACCTGAGTATACCATTACCCGCCATCTTTGACTCTGACCAGGCTCACAGCGCACAGCATTACCTCACGCTTCACCCCGCATCAGCCCAGGCTGCCCCTGCAGCCGGGCAGCCGTGCTCCTGTACCACTGTCCCGTGCGTCCTGCCAGCCGCCTGGGCTGGATGCATACCAGGCCCGTGCAATGCCCGCATGCCTGGCCTGCTCCCTGCAATGCCCGCATGCCAGGCCTGCTCCCTGCAATTTATGCCTGCCAGAGATGCTCCCTGCAAAGCCAACCAGATGGATCTGTGGTACGCAGTGGCACTGGATGGCTGTGCGGCTTAGCCAATGGTGAGGCGGCTAAGCGACCAGTCTGTGAGTGATGGGCACGATCTGGCAATTGCGGAGAGTTGAATTACTGGACGGGAGGCCCTGCCTGGGCATGATGATCCTGGGGCTGGCTTTGGAGCCATAAAGATGATTCCTGTGGGCCTGGCTGAATATTTTTTGCATGGACGTGCCGCGTTCTGAGCAGCTGTTAAAATTTGGCCTTTTCAGAACTGGCCATACCCATATGTGCTAGAATAAATGTTTCAGCAAGGCATTTATATCGGCCTTTCGGGCTGGGTTATTGCCTCTGGGATAACAGCTGCCCGGGGTATCAGATGCTGCATCGTTGGGATCTGCTGCGGAGTACAGCCTCTGACAGACGGAAGATGCTGCTGATTCCAGGAGCTGTGAGCTTCTGACAACCAGAGTTTATTTGATCTTTTCACGAGGAAAAGTATGACCGCTTTAGTACTGGGCCACAAGAACCCTGACACTGATTCTATCGTTTCTGCCTTATCAGCTACCAACTTATACCGTGGTCGCGGCATCGACGTTAAGCCTGTTGCTCAGGGCACTCCTGCTCCTGAGACCGCTTTCGTTTTAGAGAAGTTTGGTCTTACTGCTCCTGAGGTATGCCACTCCGTAGCCGGTCAGGAAGTTTACCTGGTTGACTACTCCGATCTGGCTCAGGCTCCGGATGACTTTGCCAAGTGCAAGCTCCTTGGCATTATCGATCACCACAAGCTCGGTGACGTTACCTCTGACACCCCTGTTGAGGTTTACTTAAAGCCAGTAGGCTGCTCCAACACCGTTATCAAGGAGCTCCACGACTACTACAAGGTTGAGATCAATCCATCCCTGGCCGGCGCCATGTTATGCGCCATCCTCTCTGACACCGTTCTGTTCAAGAGCCCAACCTGCACCGAGGCTGACAAGCAGGCCGCCTACGACCTTGCAAAGATTGCCGGCGTTGAGGATCTGCAGGCTCTGGGCATGGAAATGTTCAAGGCCAAGAGCAACCTGTCCGGCGCCTCTGCCCGTGACTTAATCTTCCGTGACTTCAAGGACTTTGACATGTCCGGCAACAAGGTTGGCATTGGTCAGCTCGAGCTGGTTTCCCTGTCCTTAATCACCCCTGAGTTAAAGGCCCAGTTACAGGACGAGCTCAACAAGGTTAAGGCCGAAGGCCGTCACTCCGCCTTACTGGTTATTACCGACATCATGGAAGAGGGCTCCGAGCTGCTCATGTGCTCTGACAATGGCGAGTTAATCACAAAAGCCCTGAACACCACCGTCAGCGACAAGATGTGGATGCCAGGCGTTATGAGCCGTAAGAAGCAGGTTGTTCCTAACCTCGAGCAGGCTTTCAAGGCTTAATTGCTTTCCCTGAGCCATCTGCACATGCTCGATGGTTACCTCAGGCAGCCGCCAGCAACCTGGCTTACAGGCACAGCTTTATGAGGCGGCTGCTGTATGAGAACATACAGAGGCACTGGTGACCACCAGTGCCTTGTTTTTGTCCGCCTTGCTCACCAGAGCAAGACTGCCCACTGCCCTGCAAAAGATGGCTGCGGCCTGCCCTGCATAAGCAAGGCTGCTGGCTTGTCCTGCAAAAGATGGCTGCTGGCCTGCCCTGCATAAGCAAGGCTGCTGGCTTGCCCTGCAAGAGCCTGGACACTGGCCTGCCCTGCCAAAACACGGCTGCCTGACTTCTGGCCTGCCCGGCATAAGCAGACTTGCCTGAGTTGAGCTGATTTAGCTGTATGTGCCGGGCGAGTCCTGTGGACAGGGCTCATGCTGGTGATTGCGATGAAAAAGATGGGCTTTGACTGGTTTTGGCCTGTTTTGTCCTGATTTTTCACAGTTTTAGCCCGCTTTTGCCCACTATTGGGCAGCTTTTGGGCCGTTTTGGCCTTGTTCCAGTTTCTTTTGCCTGTTTTCCCGTTTTCCTGTTTTTGCCCCTGTAATGCTACTTCCTCTGAGGATCTGTAATGGCTGTAAATAATCAGACTAAACCAAAGCTCGACCATGTGCCACGCATTGGCGTGGTTTCTCTGGGCTGTCCAAAGAACCTGGTTGACTCCCAGCGTTTGATTTCCGTTTTACTGGCCAAGGGTTATCGTCTGGAGAATGACTTCAATGAGGCCGACCTGGTCATCATTAACACCTGCGGCTTTATTGAGCCTGCTGTTGAGGAGTCATTTGAGGCTATTTACGATGCCCGTCAGCAGTGCCAGCAGGTACTGGTCATGGGCTGCCTTGGTGCCCAGAAAGAAAAGGTTCTCGAAGAGTATCCTGATGTAGCCGATGTAATTGGCCCGGGCCGCCGAGCTGCCGTACTTCGTGCCGTAGAGCGCCTCGTAGGTGAGCCGCCTGCCATTGCCCGTCAGTCAGTTCCAGCCTCAGGCGTGCTGCTTACCCCTAAGCATTACAGCTACCTTAAGATTTCTGAGGGCTGCCGTCATCACTGCGCTTTCTGTATCATCCCTGATCTGCGCGGCACCCTGCGCTCCCGTCCAATTGACAATATCATTGCCGAAGCCAATGATCTGAGCTCCCGTGGCGTCAGGGAAATCATGATTATTTCCCAGGATACCTCCGACTACGGTGGCGACCTGCGCGACGGCACCAATCTGCTCAAGCTGTGCGATGCCCTGGGAACTGTAAGCCCACGTCCATGGTTCCGCATGCATTATGTCTATCCGGGCAAGATTGTGGATGACCTCATTCCTTACATGAGAGATGGCATTATCCTGCCTTATCTTGACATGCCGCTGCAGCATGCCAGTGCTCCTGTACTCAAGAAGATGAAGCGTCCTGGCAATATTGAGCGCACCTATGAGCGTATCTGCCAGTGGCGTGAAATCTGCCCGGATCTCACTATCCGCTCCAACATCATTACCGGCTTCCCAGGTGAGACTGAGCAGGACTTTGAAAACCTGCTCGACTTCATCAAAAAAGCCCGCCTTGACCGCGTAGGCACCTTCCCATACTCAGATGTCGAGGGTGCACAGGCCAATGATTACGAGGGCTCCCTGCCAGTAGAGGTTCGTCAGGAGCGTGCCCGCATTGTCATGGAAACTCAGGCTGAAGTTTCCCGTGCCAAGCTTGCCGGGCGTGTGGGCAAGAGCTTTGAGATGCTGGTTGATGCCATTACCGATGAGGGCACTGTCATTGGCCGCACCAAATACGAGGCTCCGGACATTGACGGTATTGTCACCATTGAGGAGCTGCCAGGTGGTGCCCGCGTTAACGAAGGTGACTTACTGCGCGTAAAGATTACCGACAGTGACGAGCATGACCTGTGGGCTGAGTTTGAGGAGAACATAACTCCTAATACCCACATCCCATTCCGTCTGGTCACCCCAAAGAACCCTGTGCTGCCATAAGCACAGCAGGCAGGTGGCCCGGCCATACAACTGCCCACAGCCGCACCTGGGCAGCTGCCAGGCTGCGCCGTGTGCTGCACAGCCCTGCCCATAATGGCCAAAAGCCCCGACTGTCTGTCAGACAGCCGGGGCTTTTTCATGCCGGGTTAAATGGCAGTGAGCACCTGTCAGAGATATCAGTGCTCATAATTGTGCTTGCAGTACTTTGCAATCACGCACTTTTCGCAGTGGCCCTCGAAGTTACGGGCAGTACAGTTGTAGCGGCCATGGAGCAGCAGATAGTGATGGGCTTCCTTTAAGAATGGTTCAGCTACCAGCGGAGCAATGCGCTCCTCTACCTGACCTGGGCACTTGCCAATGCACAGACCTGTTCTTGTTGCCACGCGGAACACGTGAGTATCAACGGCAATAAAAGGCTGACCAAAGGCTACGTTGAGAACGACACGGGCAGTTTTGGAGCCCACACCAGGCAGAGCAGTCAGCTCATCAAAGTTGTCAGGAACCTGTCCGTCGTACTTGTCGACCAGAACGGCAGAGAGCTGGGCCAGGAATTTGGCCTTGTTCTTCCAAAGTCCAATGCTCTGAATAAAAGGAGCAATGCCGTCAGCACCGAGGGCCGCCATTGAGCGGGCATCAGGAGCTTTGGCAAACAGAGCAGGAGTTGCCTTGTTCACCGAGGCATCAGTGGCCTGAGCAGAGAGCACCACGGCGCACAGCAGCTCAAAAGTATTGGAAAACTCAAGCTCGCTCTTTGGATTAGGATTCTGCTTTTGCAGCAGGCTCATCATCTCATAGCGCTCTTTTTCATTGAGCAGAGTGATTTCCTTAAACTGCTCCTCAATCCCCTTGCTTGGCTCAGCAAAAACCTGAGCCACCTTAGCCCGGCTCTTGCCCCCGGCCTTTGCCTTTGGCTCAGCAACTGGCTTGTCTGCCTTGGAGGTCTTTGCAGCCTTTGCCTTAGCCTTTTGCTCTGCTGCAGGCTTTTCTGCCTTGGCAGACCTGGTTGCCTTTGCGGCTTTGGCATTTGGTTCGGCAGCTGCCTTGTCTGCCTTGGAGGCCTTTGCAGCCTTGGCCTTTGGTTCGGCAGCTGCCTTGTCTGCCTTGGAGGCCTTTGCGGCCTTGGCCTTTGGTTCGGCAGCTGGCTTGTCTGCCTTGGAGGTCTTTGCAGCCTTAGCCTTTGGTTCGGCAGCTGGCTTGTCTGCCTTGGAGGTCTTTGCAGCCTTAGCCTTTGGCTCAGCAGCAGGCTTTTCTGCCTTGGAGGTCTTTGCAGCCTTAGCCTTTGGCTCAGCAGCGGGCTTTTCTGCCTTGGATGCCTTGGTTGCCTTTGCGGCTTTGGCCTTTGGCTCAGCGGCTGGTCTGTCGGTTTTGGCTGATTTGGCGGTCTTTTTCAGGGTCTTTTCCTGTTCACTTGCGGTGCTCATGGTGGTCCCTCGATTTGTGGTACCGGTCTCAGGCATGGGCCTGATGCTCTCTTTTTGTGTGTATGCTGACAATTATGGGCTATCTGCAGACCTTATCAAGTCAGGTCCCTATCATGTGCGTGATTTTATCGATGGGCATCAGGACTGATGGCCAAAAAGCCTGTAAATCACAGGCTGTGGACAAATTATTTACAACAGTCTCTGGAGATGTGAGTAAGCCTTTGCTTACGCTGCGCGACAAGTGATGCATCAAATGGCTTATTTATGCTGATTTCAGGCAGTGTTATCACTTGCGCAAAATATGCAATTGATTCTTGTCTGTTAGCCAAATTAAGCACTATGAAGTACAATGACCGCGCCTGTGTCGTGTATACATCGCAAAAGGCAGAGCTGCACAGCCCTTCGGGGAAGCTTGACCAGGTGCAGTTTCTGTCTTTTGCGATGCATGCATACCCCGGGACTTATACCCTCAGGTTTATCCTGATATTTATCCTTACTCCAGCCGGTTCAAATCCTTTTCCTGACTGCCGGGCTCTGATCCCGTTAAATCATCAGCCCCCTGCAGACATTAAAAGGTGCATAGAAAGTGGGTACGATGATAGACGCTTTAATACTCTTCTTCAGCGCCGCCATAGTTAATAACTTTGTGCTGGTCCGCTTCCTTGGTATCTGTCCTTTTATCGGCGTATCAAGCCAGCTCTCTGCCGCCCTGGGCATGGGTGGAGCCACAACATTTGTGCTGGTGCTCTCAGCCCTTATCTGTACCCTTGCCAACAATTATGTTCTGGGACCTCTGGGCCTTACCTCACTTGATCTCATAGTAGACATCATAATTATTGCCGTAGCCGTTCAGTCTGTGGAAATCATTATCCGCAAGACCTCCTATAACCTTTATCAGGCTCTGGGCATCTACCTCCCACTTATCACCAGCAACTGCATTGTGCTTGGTCTGGTGCTGCTCAACAGCTCCCTGAATCACTCCCTGTTAAGCGCCATGGTCTACGCTCTGGGTGCCGGTGCCGGCTTTACTCTGGTACTGACTCTCTTTGCCGCCATGCGTGAGCGTCTGGTTTTAAACGACGTACCAGCTCCTTTCCAGGGAACAGCCATTGCCCTTATCAGTGCCGGACTGATGTCCCTTGCATTCATGGGCTTTGCCGGATTTACCGGCAGCTCGGTCTGACGACATGCCTGGCAACAGCCCAGGCCTCAGCCCTGGCCACGGGCACGGCATCAGGCCCGGAATCAGGCAGGGTATCAGGCTGTAAGTCAGCCTGAGCATGGCACTGACAGCTGTTCTTAACAGACACGCATATCAGGCCATCTTCACATGGAAAAACCCCTTTTCTGAATACTTTCTCCTGCTCTAAGGAGATCCGTACTGGGCCGTCCGGTCCTGGCGCTGTGAAAGCTCATCAGTGATGCTTTTACGGCTCATTGCCCGGATGCTGCCAGGCTGATAGTTGCAGCCGTCAAGTGCGCCCCTGTACAAGGTACGCAGTATGCGCCTGAGGTGCATTGAGGCTGAGCCGGCGCTCAGTTTATGGACCATAAATTAATCGCATGCCATCCCACACATGCAGTGAATACAGGATGGCAGCGCTGCAGGCTGACAGATCTGACCTCAGGTCAGCTCTGCCAGACAGAGCAAGGATGCTCTGTATGCCCTGTTCAGGCACCTGCATATGTCAGTTACATGCCGCGCTGCCGGGCAATGCCTGCACTGCCCGGCAGTACAGACCCTTGCTGTGGCCAGTGGTACAGCAGGAGGCAGCAGGCTTTCAGCCACATGCTTAAGCTCATGAGGGCGCGGGACGCGGCGTAAACAGTTACTGTGCCGTGTTTTGCGGTTCTGTGATGTGCTGTTATGTGCGGTGCTGCGCTTTTTGTGACTGACGGAGCTTTAGAGGCTATCGGTTATGGATATTGGAAATAACGCAATCAGTTTTCTGCTCTATGGAGCTGCAGCTCTGTTCGCCCTTGGCGTGATTCTGTCCCTGCTGGCCCGTGCCGGCAAGAATGATGGAGATGACAAGGCCGATCAGCTGGAAAAAGCCCTGCCAGGCGCCCAGTGTGCCCAGTGTGGCTATCCTGGCTGTCGTGCCTATGCCGAGGCCATGGCCAATGGTACTGCTGCATGTAACAAATGTACCCCGGGCGGTCAGGACACTATCGATACCCTGGCTTCCATTCTGGGGGTGAGCGTACCTGCTGATGAAAGCGAGGATGCTATCTTTGCTCCGCGCACTGTAGCCATTATTCATGAAAGTCTGTGCACCGGCTGCACCAAGTGCACCCGTCACTGCCCTGTTGACGCTATCCGTGGTGAGCGCCGTGTAGTTCATACCGTTATGGAAAATGAGTGCATAGGCTGCAATGAGTGCGTCAACAAATGCCCTGAAAAGTGTATTGAAATGGTCCGTCTTGAGCCTACCATTGCCAACTTTAACTGGGAACTGCACCCTATCCGTTTCAAGGGGACCAACTGATGCCATTCTCCAAGCAGTTAGAAAAAATCATGCAGGGCAAGATCTGGCGCTTCTTTGGCGGCATCAAAACCGTTGAGCGCAAGGGCACCACTAACAGTGCCATTGAAGAGCTGGCTATTCCATCTCTGATTACCCTGCCTCTTGACCGACACCTGGGTGAGGGCGGTCATCTGCTGGTTCATACCGGCGACCGCGTCAAGGCCGGTCAGCGTCTGACTACTCCTGGCGGCAACCGTAACGTTCCTCTGCATGCATCAACCTCAGGTGAGGTTATCAGCATTGGCATGCAGGTACTTCCTCATCCGTCAGGCTTTCTGGGCCGCTGCATCACCATCAAGCCAGATGGCCTTGATGAAAAAGTGCCTGACGAGCCAATGACTGACTGGAAAGAGCGTACTCCTAAAGAGCTGCTCGACCGCATCCGTCTGTTTGGTGTAGAAGGCCTGGGCGGTGCCCAGTTCCAGACAGCCGCAAAAATCGGTGCTGCCGTTGAGGAAGCCCGTGGCGACTGCAATATTTTCATTGTCAACGGTGCCGAATGTGAGCCCGTTGCCACCTGTGATGACCGTCTGATGCAGGAGCGCGCCGCTGAAATTGCCCAGGGTATTGAAGTGGTACGCCACATTCTCAAGCCAAAGGTCATCATTGTTGCCATTGAGAACAATAAGCCTAATGCCATCAAGGCCATGAAGGCAGCCGTTGCCTCAGATGTTCAGGTAAGAGAGATTCCATCCCTCTATCCGTCAGGTGCGGCCCGTAACCTCATCAAAATCTGCACCGGCATTGAAATTCCTTACAGTGAGCACACCTCTGAGTGCGGAATTGTAGTGGACAATGTCGAAACCGTTTTTGCCATCAAGCAGGCAGTTATTGACGGTATCCCGCTTATCAAACGTGTGATTACCGTAGACGGCCAGACACTGGGCCGCAGCGGCAATGCTCTGGTGCGCCTTGGCACCTCAGTACGCTTTGTGCTCAACTCCTACAAGCTCAATCCTGAGCGCCGTCAGCGTGTCATTCTGGGCGGCCCTTTCATGGGCTTTACCCTGCCCAGCATTGATGTGCCTATTACCAAGAGCGCTACCTGCGTTTACGTACCGTCCTACAAGGAGCTCGATGAGCAGCCTGAGTCCATGAACTGCATTCGCTGCGGCCGCTGTGCCCGCGTCTGCCCAAGCCGACTCGTGCCTTATCAGCTCTATGCTCTGTCACGTGCTGGCATGCACAAAAAGACCAGCTCCTGCGGCATGATGGACTGTACAGAATGTGGCTGCTGCTCTTACGTATGCCCATCCCGTATTACTCTGACAGCCCAGTTCCGCAAGGAAAAGGCTATTTTGCGCCTGCTTGATGACAATCAGAAGCGCAATCAGCGTGCTCAGGAGCGTATTGCTGCCCGCAATGAGCGCCTTGCAAAGGAAGAGGAAACACGACGTAAGCGCCGTGAGGCCGCTTTGGCCCGTGCTGCCCGTGAAAAGGAAGCTGAGGCTGACATGACTCCGGAGCAGATTGCTCAGAAGCGTGCTGAGGCAGTAGCTGCAGCACGTGAGCGTGCCGCTGCCCGCCGTGCTGCCGCAGTCGGCAATACTGCCGTAGGAGGAGCCGCTGGAGCTGCCGCCCGTGAAAAAGCCGCACAGCCATCAGGCAATGATATGCTGGTGCGTCCGCAGGGCGATTCCTCTGCCACCATGGGTTCTATTACCGCCATCAAGGCCATTAGCAGCATATCTTCAGCAGGCGCAGCCAGCACCGATGGCGACGCTGCGGACAGTACCGCAGGCAACTTAGCTGCCAGCACCGCCCAGGAGCGTGCCAGCCGCATGATGCAGCAGCGTCCTGACGGCATGCTGGTAGCAGCCATGATGGCTCAGGGCGGCACTACAGCCATGCGTCAGCGTGCTGAAGAAAATGGCATTGCTGACAGCTCACGCGCAGCTGGCAAACCAGTTGCCGCCTCAGATGATGCTAATGCTGAGCAGCGCGAAAAGCTGCCTTACTCTCTGCGCAAGGGTGCCCGTCAGAAGCATGCCCCTGATATCCATATGTGGCCTGCCATAACTGAGCGTGAGCCATGCATGGACAAGGTGGAAAATCCTCCGGCTGAGGGTGTCTACATTCCAGAGAGCCGCCCTAAGACCAAGATGTATCTGCAGGCTCCTGAGGAGAAAAAGAAAGAAAACCTCAAGCTGCCAGGCGCACTGCGCCGTGCCGATCTGCCACCTGCTGGTGAGGAAAACCAGACCGACAATTCTGACAGTGCAGGTACCACCAGCTAATCAGAGCCTCAAGATCATCAAGCCCTGAGCTCTAACCCCACGGATTGACGGCCAAAGCTTGCAGCTCCCGGTTTGAATGGTCAGGCCTGAGCACCAAAGCTTGCAGCTCCAGGCCTGAGTGGTCAGGCCTGAGCCCCAAAGCTTGCAGGCAACAGCTTGAATGCCACAGCTCATCAGCTCCCCTGCTTACCAGGATGCTGCAGCGTACAGCAGTTGATAAACTGCTGTACGGATCCAGCCAATCAGGAAATTTAAATGCAAATCTCTGTACAGAGTGCCAAACAGAATCTGGGCATCGAACCAGCACCTCATCTGCACAGCCCGATGAGCACAGAAAAGATCATGGTCATTGTGCTGCTCTCACTGATTCCAGCACTGGGCGTCATGACCTTTTTCTTTGGTTCCGGCACCATCATCCAGTTCTTTATATCCGCAGCTACCGCCCTGTTATGTCAGGTGCTGGCGGCTGTCTTACGCTCACGCTCGATAAAGCGCAGCCTTAAGGATCCATCAGGTCTGGTAACAGCCATTTTGCTGGCTCTGACCCTGCCACAGCTGCTGCCATGGTATTACACAGTGATGGCTACAGCCTTTGCCATGCTGCTGGTACGTGAGTGCTTTGGCGGACTGGGACAGAATCTGTTCAATCCGGCCATGTCAGGCTTTATCTTCCTGATCATCTCCTCACCTGGTGTTTTCTACACTACCTGGGTAACCCCTACTCCATATGCCATTACCGTGGCCACTCCAGATCGTGCCTGGGATGTCATCATGAATGGCGCCGATCCTCAGATACTGGTCCGTGAAATCAAGGAGCTCAACCGCTCCAACGAAATTGAGGCCGCTCATAACGAACTCATGAAGGCCCAGGAACTGGCTCGCGCTCATGACGCCTCCGCTGACGCTGCAGGCGCCGCCCCTGCTGCTGAGGCTGCCGCTGACGCTGCAGCTGACGACGCAGCGGCTGCCGCAGATCCGGCAGGTGCTGAGGGTACCGCCGTTTCCGAAAAAGCCGCAGCTACTGCAGATGCCATGGCAGGTGAGGCTGATGCCGCCGCCGCTCAGGCCACAGGAGAAGATGCAGCGGAGCTGGACGCAGCTGCTGCTGACACTGCTGCCGGGGTCGATGGTTCTCAGGAGGCCGCCTCTGCAGAGGCTGAGCTTGCTGAAGCAGCAGCTCGTGATCGTGCTGAGGACCATGCTTCCTTTGAAGACATGATGGCTACTGCAACCTTAAGCAAGGACCATCTGACCACTGACGCCCTGACCGGAGCTACCTATCTTGAGAGCATCAAGACAGCCCGCAAGGCAGGTGACGTCAAGGAGCAGCCACCTGTTGATCTCTACAGCCCAAGCTTTGTTGCCTATGCCTGGCTGGCCGGCGCTTATGTTCTGGGCGGCATGGTTCTGATTTTCACCAAGGTGATCCGCTTCCAGCCTCCTCTTGCTTTCATTATTGCCATTGGCGCAATGAGCTATATCTGGAATTACTATGACCCTCAGCTATGTATCAGCATGGCTGAACATCTGATCATGGGCGGTACCATGCTCGGCGCCTTCTACATCATTACCGATCCGGTAACTACCTGCGGTACTTTCAAAGGCCGTATTCTGCTGTCAGTTATCATCGGTATGCTCATTGTTCTGATTCGCGTCCATGGCAGCTACTCAGATTCTGTAGCTTTTGCTGTCATGCTGGGCAACTGTCTGGCTCCTCTTATGGATGTCATGACCCGCCGCCGTCCATTTGGTGTTGGCTACCGTCCAGGAGGTCTTAACTGATGTTTGACAACAAGCCTGGCGTACGCGCCCTGTTCTCAGGCGTAATCCTTTCAGCCATTGCCGCCCTGTGTACCGCAGGTGTGCTCTATGCCGAGCAGGATACATCTCCACATATTCAGGCCAACCGTGACCGTAATGAGCAGATGCTTATCGACAGTCTGCTGCCGGATGTGAAAAAGCAGGCTCAAGGCAAGGTAACCTACCATTGCAAGCTCATTTCAGACCGCCGCATTGGCAAGAATATGAAGGCCTACATTGCCCGTGATGAAAGCGGCAAGACACTTGGTTATATCTCCAGTTTCTCCACCAACCGTGGCTACTCCGTACCACTCATCCTCATTGGCGGCATGGACAGCAATGGACGTATTACCAGGATTGATATCCAGCTCAGCCGTGAGACTCCAGGTATTGGTGACAAGGTTGAGCGCCGCCGTGGCAACTACCTTGATCAGTTTGACGGTCTTGCCGTTGAAGACCGCCGCTGGGACGTCAAGAAGTTTGGCGGTGACTTTGACTACATAACCGGCGCCACAGTAACCTCACGAGCCCTGGTACTGGCCTCCAAAGACTTCATTGAGGTCCTCAAGGCCACCGATTTTGCCTCACTGCGCGACTGCCCGAAATAACTGCATAACAATGCCCCGCCCGGCCTGCCCTTGCGTTGCAAGGCCTGCCTGGCCGCAGGACGACAATAACCGGCCTGTCCATGAAATGCACGCCAGCAAGGCCATGCGCGCCAGCAAGGCCATGCACATCACGCCTGGCCAGCCCCTGCAGCCTGGCAATTCCCGGCCGTGCCGGGACACACCAGGCAGGCACTGCACCTCTGGCAGGGTCCGCACCATAGTCCGGCAGGAAAGACTCTGAGAAAGTCAGCTCTGATGCTGACAGGAAAGAATTATGGAAGAACAGGAAAAGATTGAAGTACACAGCTGCAGCGGCAGTTGCTCTGTACCATCAAAGCAGAGCAGCCTCTGGGAGATTTTCATCAAGGGCATCTGGAAAGACAATCCAGGTCTTTGCCAGTTGCTGGGCATGTGTCCTCTGCTTGCTGTGACCACCTCAGCTGCCAATGCTCTGGGCCTCGGCATTGCCACCATTGTGGTTATGGTCATGAGCTCCATGGTGATTTCCCTGATCCGCAAGATTATTGTTCCTGAGGTACGTATCCCTATTTATGTGGTAATCATTGCCTCTCTGGTAACAGTAGTGCGCTTTGAAATCGAGGCCTATTTCCCTGAGCTGTATCAGCAGCTGGGCATTTATCTGGCCCTGATTGTTACCAACTGCATTATCATGGGCCGTGCTGAGGCCTTTGCCGGCAAGAACAATCTGCTGCGCTCTACTGTGGATGCCATTGCCTGCGGTATTGGCTTTGCTCTGGTGCTCTTTGCCCTTGGCTCCATTCGTGAAATCATAGGTAACGGCACCCTCTTCGTAGGCTCAGCCGATATTCTCGGTCAGTGGGCTACCAGCCTTGAGATGCACTTCTTCGACTCTGACATGTCAGTGCTGATTGCCATCCTGCCACCAGGCGGCTTCTTCGTACTGGCGTTCCTCATTGCCGGCAAGAACGCTCTGGACAATTTCTCCCGCAACCGAGCCGACCGCCGCAACCGCATCAAGGTCATCAACGTCTAACCAGCGTCCGCCCCATACTGGACAATACCCACAAGTCCAGCACGCTAACGGACCATACACAACATCAGGCCGCCCTGCAGTTTCTGCCAGGCGGCCTGATTTGTAATTGCCATCCGCAACCAGCGCATCCGTCCCATCCCCAAAGTCCTGCCACATCGGCTGACCGCACCAGATTTGCCCATCCCACCAGCACACTGCCCAGAAGCATTCTGCCAGCAGCATTGTGCCCAGCAGCTGGCACGACCAGGCCATCAATTCCCACCCCTCCCAGCCTGTCGAACTTATACGACCTGTATTACAAGACAGCCCTGTAATTTTTTCAAAGCCCGTCCATCGCTCAAGTACGTCTTTATGGCCGTTCTGCTAAACGGCAAAAAAATGTTAACCAGATCACATTTTACTCAAGATTTGCATATGATAGGATTTATCATTAAATAGGCGTACAATGTGCGCCAATTTAAAAATGGCCCTTAAATAAGCCATTTATAAAGCCTTATGACAGTAATTGCCATGCGGCTGCACCTGTTGCTTAATGAGACATTTATGATCATCAGGCATATTAGCCCATATACTGAAGTAATGCCTGTCAGGCCTTTCAGAATTTCCCGCTGCGCTGACGTGTCTTTGCGCAGCTGAACAGTCTTTCCTTTCACTGCTCCGGCTCCAGTCTCCGGACAGTCCTGTGATGTGCCACATACGCGCACAGGGCTCTGCTCCTTACTTAGAGATCTTACTTATGGTTCAGATTAAGACCCTTATCGGTTCCCTCCTGGTGCTGCTGGCACTGGGTTCGGTTTACGCCTGGTCCTTATTCAACCTGCCACTTAGTGACAAGTTTGAACTGGACATCGGTGCCATAGCCTTTACCTTCGGTATCATGACCCTCTTCCTTGCCATTGGCAGCTCCAGCTCCGGCTTCCTCAAGCTGCGTATTGGCATGCAGAACGTAGTTGCCCTGAGCGCAGTATGCTGCGGTCTGGGTCTGATGATTGCTGCTTTTGCCCCTAATCTGTGGGTACTGTACTTAAGTGGCGGTGTGCTGCTGGGCTTTGGTGATGGCATTGGCTATATGCTGGTTCTGACCAACTGCGTAAAGTTCTTCCCTAAGCATAAGGGCCTTATTTCTGCCTTATGTATCGGTGCCTACGGTCTTGGTTCTCTGGTCTACAAGAGTGTATTCAGCTACCAGCTGTCCAACCATGACCTGACCACTGCCCTGCTTACCTGGGGTGTTTCTGCTACCGTTATCGTAACCTTCGGCTCTGTACTCATTTATGACGCCATGAAGCAGGCCTCTGTAGTAAGCAGCAACAAGTCTACCCGTGAGTATGATCTGCAGAGCGCTATTCGTACCCTTCCATACTGGCTGCTTTCCATAATGTTCTTTATTGACTGCATGGTTGGCCTGTACATCATCGGTGTAGCCTCCAACCTTGGTACTGCCCTGCTCGACATGTCCCTGACCGAGGCTGCCACTGCCGTCAGCGTGGTTGCCATTGCCAACATTGCCGGTCGTCTTATCATGGGTATGCTCTCAGACAAGATGCCACGTATTCGACTGATTACTTTCGATCAGTGCCTGTCTCTGATTGCCATTCTGATGTTTGTGGCCATTCCACTGACCCCTACACTGTTCTTTGCCGCTGTAGCTCTGGTAGCTTTCTCCTTTGGTGGCACTCTGACCATCTACCCATCCATCATTTCCGACTTCTTTGGCATCCGTAACCTTGCCAAGAACTATGGTCTTCTCTATCTGGGCTTTGGTCTGGGCTCCCTCTTTGGTTATGCAGCTGCCTATATATTCGGCTCATACAACCTGACCTTCCTGATGATGAGCATTATGATTGTAGTTGCCATCGTGGCCTCATTAATGGTCAAGCTGCCAGCTGAGCTCACCGAAAGCCACAAGGAACTGGTACGCACCAATAAGATCCGTACTCCAGAAGAGCAGGCTGCCGCCGCTACTGCTGCATGGCAGAAGGCCTCCTCCATGTTTGCAAGTCCAGCCCAGCCAGCCGCCGCTGCCGCCGCTCCAGCAGCTGCCGCCGCTCCAGCAGCTGCCACACCAGCTGCCGCTACCAGCACCGAGGGCGCCGCACCGGCCAACGACGCTGCAGCTGGTGCTGCAACTGATGCCGTCAAGAGTGAGGCTCAGCTCAAGGTCTAATGCTGCAAGGCTCTCAATCAGACCTTTTCCCATAAACTTATGCCAGCATAAGTAACAGCTACCGGAGTTTATGTCCGGACAGAAAAAAGGCAGTCCCCAGTGGACTGCCTTTTTTCATGTATGCCAGATCAGTGTCTTTGCGCTGAAATTGTGAGCTCAGTCATGTAATCCTCTTTGCCGCAAATCCCAGTAAAATCGTGCTTATCATTCCCATATTTATGCCACAGCGGCAATAAGTGGCAAGTTACAACGACAGATATACAAATGTGTATAGTGTCGCGGCAAAGTATAGACCATAGTTTATCTATAATTTTGCCATGACTGGCTTATATTTAAGGATGACGGTCTATTAAGACGAAAAGCCCGTGCGTACGGCCCTTGCGCATCATTTATACAAAGCGAATGTATGATTTTATGTATGAAAAAACGTTGCAACAAGGTCATGTTGAAACAGTAAAAACCGCTTATTTGTGGGCGGCAAGCATTGCCGCATTTTCCTGGCACACAGATTGCCTTTATATTCCGTGTAACAGCTATGAAAAGTCCAATTGAGGAACTGGATTTTTCAATCACATATAGCTGATTAATCCATATATATCGGGGTATTAGAAGATGTTTGGCATTTCCGTAAGTGGTATCAAGAATTCGCAGAAGCATATCGATGTAACATCGAATAACATTGCGAACTCCAATTCATTCGGCTTCAAGAAGTCTCGTGCTGAGTTTGCTGACGTATACGCAAACAGCATTTTCGCCAATGGCAAGACTGCCAGCGGCATGGGTGTAGTAAACACCACCGTAGCTCAGCAGTTCGTACAGGGCAACCTCTCTGGCGACACTGGCAATCCTCTGGATATGGCTATTCAGGGCAATGGTTTCTTCGTTCTGTCCTCTCCAGGCAACGCAGGCCACACTTTCACCCGTAACGGCGCTTTCCAGACTGACAACGAGGGTTACATCGTAACCGCTACTGGTGACTATCTGATGGGCTGGGACGTTAACGCCGAAGGTGGCGCTGCCTCCCTGGACCTCAACAGCACCCACAAGATCCAGCTTCCATCCGACACTGGCGCCCCTAATGCCTCCAGCAGCGTTGGCATCACCGTAAACCTGCCAGCCGACAAGCCAGGCGTCAAGTTCGAAGACATGACTGTAGATCCTTGGGGCAAGACTCAGAACCCTGATGATCTGAAGGCTGATAAGCTTCAGTATGGCATCATGCGTAAGCCGGACGGCACTATTGACACTGCCCAGCCTCCAGCAGCTGACTCTTTTAAGCAGTATATCCACAACTTTGATCCAAAGGATTCTAAGACCTATCACGCTTCTACATCCCAGACTATTCATGACTCTCTGGGTCGTGCTCACACTCTGACCTACTACATGATCAAGATGGGTCCTGAGAATGCAACCGATGGTGTCAACAACACCAACTGGATGGTATTACCATTTGTTGATGGCAAGCCAGTCGACGTGGCATCTCAGAATGGTGAGAACCCAGTTGCTTTAACTGTTCCAGGTACCAGCACTTCATCTGTAGCCGGTTCTAATTTCTTTGGCTTCCAGATGACTTTTGAGCCAAATGGTGAGCTCAAGGGCATGGTACCAGGCAAGATTGATCTGGTAAATCCTGCAGGCGGCAACCTGACAAACAGCTTACGACAGACACTGTTCGGTAAGCCAGGTGATCAGGCAGGCGGATCAATGGGCGGCAACACATACTTTGATCAGACTTTCGAAACTGATCCAGCCGGCGGTAAGAAACCACACTACACTGGTGACGGTTCTCTGCACTCCTCAATCGGTCCAGGTGTAGATCCAGAGCAGGTTGTTAACATCAAGTTCGGTGCTACCCAGTACGGTTCCACCAACTTCCAGGTTACTGGTGCCCCAACCAATGACGGCTACTCCACCGGTATTCTCACCGGCATGGCAGTAGACGAGAACGGTATTATTCAGTGCGAATACTCCAACGGCCAGCGTGAAGCCATTGGTAAGGTAGCACTTGCAGACTTTGCAAACGCTCAGGGCCTCACCAAGATCGGTGACACCCAGTGGAAGCAGTCCAACAGCTCCGGCGAAGCCCGAGCCATGGAAGCTAACAACGGCTCTGCCGGTTCCATTAAGGGTTCCAACCTTGAGCTTTCCAACGTAGATTTAACTGCCGAGCTCGTAGAGCTGATCACTGCCCAGCGTAACTACCAGGCAAATGCTCAGTCTCTGCAGACCAACAGCACTGTAATGGACAGTATCCTCAACATCCGTTAACAGTAGTAGTTAAAACATCGATTAAAAATACTCCATTAAGGCCGGGCGCAAGTCCGGCTTTTTTGGGATTTGTACAGTCGATATCTCTCTCAGAACACCTGCGCAAGCCCAGGAATTCTGCTCTCTCTTGTCTCATCAGACTCTCCTGTCTCTTTCCCTTCTTTCAGGTTCCCCGCCATTCTCAAGGCATTTGACCTGATCACCCCTCAAACAAATTCCCTTTCTCTGCTCATCCCCTTACCTTACCTTTCCATTCATTTACCTGTCTGTACGTCTCCTCTCAACGCTAATTTTTCCAGTACTATCCCTTGCCATTGATTCTGCAATCGTCTGAATCCGTCATTCCACACTGTTTATCTGCTGCAGAGCTGTACAGCTTGCGACTCTCTTCACTTCACCTCATTTACTTCCCTTGACATGTTATCTGCACAAGAGCATCAGCAGCCATGCTTTAACTCATCACCATACCTGTGCTTACCGCATAAATAAGCCTCAAGCCCCTCATTACCTTACTTGCCATACAGCCCGTGGCCCCAGCATTGGCATAATCCCCAGAATTGTATCCGCTTTAATGCTCACAAATGCCCATAGCAGCACATACTTCCCATTGTTATGTGCTCTTCAGCTGATACTCAGTCTCAGCCTGCACATATGATCCTGTCTCCCAGCACAGAGATACTTTAAAAAGTATTAATGACATCATGTTTGACCTGGCATGTCCCAGCGCAAACTTAATGATTTACCCAGGAAACTAATCCCTTACCAGGCAGAGATTATTCCCGGCGATACAGGTACTGAAAGTGACTGCTTATTATCGACTGGGGCGTACCAGAAGCCACTCACTATTTTGCCTTGATTACGTGTGTACACTTAAAACCCAGATGCCTTTTACCAGCTTAAAGCTCAATGCTTTAAATAGACCTGCAGCACGGACCCATGCAATGCAGACGCAGTCACACCTGTCAGATAATACTTTATAAAGTATTTAGTAGATTAAACGTCAAACAGGGATTTATGGGCATTATCAGTTCTATGTCCACAGGGTTATGGCTGTACAAAATCGCAGCATTCTTATTTTGAATGTCTCGCTTCATATGCTCAGTTGCTGTTTCAGAAACTATCATCTTTTAGTTTTCCATTTTCAGGCAATGAGCTTTACAAAATCAGGTTTAGCAGCATATGTCACATAGCATCATACAGGCAAAGCCTCACTGCAATGTCAGCATATAAGTATTAGCTCTCACTACTGCAAGAAACTAAAACTTTAAGTTCATGCATGATTGCAGCTACCTTATTTACAACCGGTGCCTTACCCATGGCTAACCATGGCTACAAGTCCCTTCCTCTTTAACCCTGGCTGCACTTCTCACGATCCTTTCTATGAACTCATCCCTCTGCAATTAGCAACTGCTTACAGCATCTTCAGATGCTGTAGTGACTCTGGATGCTACTGCATAGACTGTAGTTATGGGCTTCGAACACAATGCTCCCTGCCTGACAGTGACAGTCCATGTACATAGCGTTATTGGCCGTCGGTTGTCAGCTTATATATATATGATGGCCCCTCATCCCTCATGGTTTATATGAGCTGCTGGCTAAGACAGCGGCAGACCTTGTTGGGGAGGTCCAGGTGTGCTTTGTAAGCTGATATATAAGTATGGCGTTTTGTAGAGCTTTGCCGGGATGGTTTTATATTTACATCTCTGGCAAGTGCTGTGGCAAGGTGAGGCGGTAAATGCCTCTGGCTTTGCCATGCGGCAGTAATGGCTCTGCCAAGGTTGCCGGTGGCCATCATTGCAGCTCATTATTGCCCTGAGCATGCCATATTGCGTCCCTTACAGTCTTTTGGGCCATCCTGATCCTTAGTGGCAATTGCCAGGTGCCAGAAAAATACACTTGTGTGCATTTTCGGACATAGGATGCCCGCCACGGCACTTTGATGTCTTAAACCAGGTTAACTGTTGCCAGAATTTCAAATATAAAAACAGGCACGCTTGCTGCAATAGTATGTACAGGTGACATGAACGGTTTTATAAAGCATGTCATCTCATAAGGATAAAGCCTTTTATATAAGCAAAACGCGCTTAAATAAAGGTTCCAGACAGAATACAAAACGCTTTTGTATATTAAAAAGCGCGTAATATTCACCTTCTGACTGGACCTGGCACAATCCTGGCAATACCAGGTATAACCAGGACAATTTACTGAATTATCGATGCCCAAAACCTGGCACTCATATTGCTAAAGTGTTAGTACAGCCATAAGAAACATACTAATAAAAATTAAAAAGCATATTGTTTCTAGTTCTATATAAACGGCTGTTTTATTATCGGAGTATTTATAATGTTTGGCATTTCAGTTAGCGGTATTAAGAATTCGCAAAAGCATATTGATGTTACTTCCAATAACATCGCAAACTCAAATTCCTTTGGTTTCAAGAAGTCTCGTGCAGAGTTTGCAGACATATACTCAAACAGCATCTTCACCAATAACAAGACTTCCACTGGTATGGGTTCTGTAAACACCACTGTTGCTCAGCAGTTCGTACAGGGCAACCTGTCCGGCGACACTGGAAACCCGCTTGATATGGCCATTCAGGGCAGCGGCTTCTTTGTGCTGTCCACCCCGGGAAGTAATACTCCATCTTTTACTCGTAACGGCGCCTTCCAGACAGACAATGAAGGCTACATCGTTACCGCTACCGGTGACTATCTGATGGGCTGGGACGTCAATGCAGACGGTTCCTCTTCATCCCTCGATCTCAACGGTACCCACAAGCTTCAGCTGCCATCTGACACCGGCGCTCCACAGATGTCTACCAACATCGGCATCAGCGTCAACCTCCCAGCTGACAAGGATCCTGTAAAGTTCACAGACCAGGCTAAAGACCCTTGGGGCAAGATTGGTAATGCCGCCGATCTCACAGCTGACAAGATTAAGTACGGTATTACCCGTAACCCGGACGGCACTCCAGGTACTGCAGGTGATCCAGGTACTTTTAAGCAGTACATTGTGGACTTCGATCCAAAGAATTCCAGCACCTATCACGCCTCTACATCTCAGACTATTCACGACTCACTCGGTCGTGCTCATACCCTGACTTACTACATGGTAAAGATGGGTCCAGAGGCTGAAGGCTCCAATAATACAGTTTGGAACGTGTTTCCATTCGTTGACGGTCAGCCTGTAGATATTGCTGCAAAGGACGGTCAGAATCCAGTAGTCATGACTGTTCCTGAAGGTAAATCATCTGTAGCCGGTTCAAACTTCTTCGGCTTCCAGATGGTATTCGAGCCTAATGGCGAATTAAAGCAGCAGGTGCCAGGCAAATTAGAGCTGGTAAACCCTGCTGATCCAGCAGCCGCACTCAGCAGCCTCCGTCAGAGCCTGTTTGGTGCTCCAGGCATGAATGTTCCTGGTGCAGGCGGTACCCCTGACTTCGGTGCACTTGGTGTTAACGTATACGACCGCACCTTTGAGGCAGATGCCAACGGCAATCCATCCCATTACAAGGGCAATGGCTCCCTGCACAGCGCTATTGGCCAGGGCACTGACCCACAGCAGTATATCAACATCAACTTTGGTGGCACCCAGTACGGTTCAACCAACTTCCAGGTAACCGGCGCACCAACCAATAACGGCTATTCAACCGGCGTTCTCACCAGCATGTCCGTAGATGAAAACGGCATCATTCAGTGTGAGTACTCAAACGGCCAGCGTGAAGCCATTGGCAAGGTAGCACTGGCAGACTTCCAGAACGCCCAGGGCCTGCGCAAGATTGGCGATACCCAGTGGCAGCAGACAAGTTTCTCAGGCGATGCTATCGCCATGGAGGCCAACACCGGTTCTGCCGGCTCTATTAAGGGCTCCAACCTCGAACTTTCTAACGTTGACCTGACTTCCGAGCTTGTTGAGCTGATTACAGCTCAGCGTAATTACCAGGCCAACGCCCAGTCTCTTCAGACTAACAGCACTGTAATGGACGCAATCCTCAACGTTCGTTAACAGAAGCCTGAAAGACGATACTACCGATTAAATACTCCAACCACGTCGGGTTCAATGCGAACCCGGCGTTCTTATTTTGTAGAGTATCTAAAATCGCTTTCTATTGAGTTCTGTAAATCTTCTTTAGAAGATACGGCTTACAGTCAGCCTTGCTTTCTTCTCCTTCTTCACTTCTCCTCCTCCGTGCCTTTTCTTTCCTCCTTTCCTTTCCCGTACATTCCATTTTCATCCATTCCCCTTTTTACATCCGTTCACTTCAATTTCACTTTTCCTGCGTTCACAATTCAATTCGCGCTCTCTGCCTACTGCTCCAAGGTGCTAATTGCTTGCGTCAGCTCTCGCTTTCCCCTTATGCAAAGCAGATCATTATGAGCGTAAATTTCCTGTAGTGATTTCTGTGTTTATGTCTTTGCGCTAACAGGAATTACACATCTATCATCGACGAAAACGGACAAAAACACTTGTATGTAAGTATGCTGAAAAGCCTGTCAGTACTTGCCTGGCCGCCATTTTGTTGTGCCATTTACATCCATTAACGTTGTATCAAGCTGATGGTATATAAAAGATGCTTTTCACGTTATTTCAAGGCCTTTGGGTAACATACCCTTCGCAGGTTGCCTCTTTGATAATGACGTTAAAAAACTGCCTCCCAAGGCCGGTAAAGGTTCGATAGAGAAAGAAGTATCAGTACTGTCCCACGAGAGGACAAAGTACACATAAAGGTGCAATCATGGCCGTCTATGTAAATACCAATGTTAGCTCTCTTAATGGACAGAGATATCTCAATAACGTCCAGAGTCAGCTCAATACAACCTATAACCGTCTGAGCTCCGGTCTGAGAATCAATTCTGCAAAAGACGATGCTGCTGGACTTCAGATTAGCTCAAGGTTAACTACCCAGATTAATGGCCTTAATCAGGGCAACAGAAATGCTTCTGATGGTATTGCCCTCGTGCAGACCATTGAAGGCTCTCTGGATGAAATGACCAACATGCTGCAGAAGGTACGTACTCTTGCAGTTCAGGCAGCTAACGGTACTAATACCGCAGAAGACCGCACTGCCCTTAAGGTAGAGGCAAGTAACACCATTACCGAGTATCAGCGTTTTGTAGCCCTGACCAAATTCGGCGGCAAGCTGATCCTCAACGGTAATCAGCCTGGCAACATTTACGGTAATGCCCAGGGTGGAGCCGATGGTAAGCTTACCCTCCAGGTAGGCGCCAATAAGGGCGACACTATCGACATTACTGTTAAAAACTTCGCTCTTTCCGTAGTTGCCCAGAATCATGCAGACTTCCTTAAGATCAATGCAGGTAAGACAGCAGGCGTAACATGGGTACTTCTTGATGATCATGAGTCATCAAGTAAGGTAATCAGCGGTATCGACGGCATTCTTAATGTTGTAAATGCCGCACGTGCTGACCTTGGTGCTGTGATGAACCGCCTTGAGTCATCAATCCGTAACCAGTCCAATGTTGCCGCTAACCAGTCCGATGCCCGCAGCAGAATTCGTGATGCAGATTTTGCCGAAGAGTCAGCAAATCTGTCTCAGCAGTCCATTATCCAGCAGGCCGCAACCTCCATGCTGATGCAGGCTAACACCCGTCCTCAGCTGGGTCTCTCCCTCCTGAGTTAACTGGTCAAAGATTTCTTACTATCTAATATCAAGCCTCGACCTCTCCAGTCGAGGCTTTTTCTTTTGTGCAAAGCCTATCCCGATAAATCCTCACTCTAAACACAATCACGCTCCCTGGCCCCGTATTCTGGTCACAGTATCTGATTTGCTATACTTTCAGTGCTGTAGCCAAGTCTGGTACGGCAAGGTGTGCATGGACGCATGCAGGGGAGGATATCGCTGCCAGGTAACAGGTGGCAAATTGTGCCCCTGGCATGGACAACAAATATATGGCGGCCCATCCTTCTCTACTGTCCTGCCCAAATATAGTTTCCATGAAGGACGTAGGATTCTGGTACTGGGCCTTGTACGCAATTCTGTGATCATAAGGCAACATATCGAGTCTTATGCTTTGAACTTTTGATGGTGTGCCTTACGCGTTTATCTGGTTGTTGAGTTTGCGTACTGCTTTGATTCAGACATGATGTGGTGCCCAGTAGTGCTGAGGCGAGGAGAGTTCGTAACAGGTGCCGCTGGAATAGTGAGAGTTTTTACTGTAGCAGGGAGGCTGGTACTGAAAATCAGAACTTAATGGTTTTGTAAAGCAAGGTGAGATTTGAAGAGTTTCGGAAATTTGAGGAAGCCACGAGTTTGAGGGGTTTGAAGAAGTTGGGAGTTTGGTGGGGTTGAGGGGTTTGAAGAAGTTGGGAGTTTGATGGGGTTGGGGAGGTTGTGAATTTGAGGAGTTTGGAGTTGGGAGTTTGGTGTTTGAAGCTCGGTGAGAGCTTTTGGGGAGGGGATTATTTTGCTGGAGGGTAATACTGAACCCAACACTACGACCCATCACTTACCTACCACGTAAGGAGAACGATCACGGTTATCACAACCCTAGTGCCTGGATGAAGTATTAAATAACTGATAGTTCAGCGTTTAACACTAATTTTGAGCATCACCAAAGTCAGGTACAAAACGTAACTCTACCTTGTGACCCAAGCAAGCTGCAACTTTCTGAATGGTTGCGATGGACGGGTTAATGATGCCATTTTCAATCTTGGAAAGATTGGACTGGTTAACGCCGCTCATCTTGGACAGCTCACGCTGACTGATCTTCATGGACTTGCGGGTCTCATGAATGAACTTCATCAGCTGATCTTCTGGGCTGCCTGGCTTGGTCTCGAAATCGACATCGTTGATGCCAGTGTTGCGCTGAATATTAGTGCTGTTGAACATCGACAACTCTCCGGATGGATGAACAAAGAGCACATGACCTTTATTTAAGACTGCATATCTCCTTTATTTCCATGCCTCATGACTTATTACTACTTGCTTTACTTCTGGTACCTTTGCCGGCATCGGCCAGCCTCAGAACCCCGCGTCTAAACGCTTAACCTGAAAACCTAACTTTCCAGGCTGTTCAAGTAGAAAAAGCCATGGATGCTAAAGCGACAGCAGGTAAGGCGTCATGTGCATCTCCCTCAAAACCGTCTCCATAAGGTACGACAAATACACTTATGCCGTAGTCCACGATAAGAAGTTTCTGGGGAATTGGAACGTATTACCCTGACTTGCAGGAAATGTGTGTGAGTGGCTTTCTGCAAGGAAAGCTCAACTACAATGGGCAGCTGTTACTGAGTGCTGTAGAAAACAGCGAAGCAATAGGTAGGTGATGACAAGGAACAGATCTGCTCCTGGATCCCAAATGCCGCTTTTCGCTTGTTGCGCATCACAGGCATATGACAGGAAAACCAGATCTCAATGCCAAGACATCAGTTCAGTAATCAACCGACAGGTAATTCAGACAGCCTTGATGCTATTGAAAATATGCATCTATTTCCACTCTCTTCTACCCTCATAATCCCCTATTTTATGGGAATTATGGATAGTAATAGTGAGCTTGGGTGTCTGAAATTATGGCAAAGTTTATCATAAAATTTTAAAGATTCTAGTTATAAACTTTAAATATTATGGCCTACACACCATATTTATTTCCGATGGTTTCTGTCACATCGCGAACAGCTTCTGAAAAATCCTGATTCCATCAGCTTTCTAAACAAATTGAAGCACTGCTATGTTTTACCTGAAAAAATACTGCAACATTTTATCGAAAGGCAAAAAATGCGCTTTTACATACAGTTTTGCCATTTATGAATGTAGAAAAATCACATTTTTTCGCCGGTTAATGCCAGCGTGCTCACGCCCACTTCTCCTCTCTTGTCGCTGACAAATCTCATATACTCAAGCTTTTATAAGTATTTGTGTATTTGTGCTCATGCACATAATTCACGAAAAGCACGCTTTTGAGGAGCCATTCGCCCAAAATGCCATTAATTTGAGTTAGTTCGTAACTGTTCGTAAAAGGCCACGGACACAAAAAAGCCCTCATGACGAGGGCAAATTGTTACATGGTACGCATGAATATCACTGGCATGAAGGCAATACAGCAAATGCATCCGCGCAGCAAATGCAACAGCCCAGTCAGTCAGTTCAACAACCAAAACAACTGCGTATATGTAGCAGCCCCTACAGTCACCTGCATTGCCGGCTAATGGCTTACCTCATTGCTGTACCGGCTTAACTCATGGCTGCAGTAACGGCCTGCCTCACGGCTGCCTTCCTGTCTTACCCCATGGCTTACCTGATGACTTCCTGACTGACAGTTCCCCTTGCAAGAGGCTTTACAAATTCTTATAGGCCATACTTTTTTTTTGCATTGTGCCTGTAAGGCTATATGCCTCCTTTATAAATGCTTTTAGCTATTTTTGCATGCACGACTTTATCGGCTGCACTGCAGTTTTGAATCCTGCATTACCGCCATTCTGCCTGCGTGCATTAATGGTCGATGCGCTTGCCCTTCATCACACCAATACTGGCTGTCTGCGTGCCTTTACGGCTGCTGCTCTGCACTGCACTGCTTTGGCCTGCGCTACAGCCATGTTGACTGCATGCAGCAGGCATGCACCATGGCTGATGGCGTGTATGATTTGCAGGCAGTCTGAAGTGGCATCATGCTTTACTGTCGGTTTTGGACTGCGAAATATCGCCTGATGTACTGTTATCTTTATCAAAGGATGCATTGCGCTTATCTGGCAGGTCTACGGTATGAGGACCAATGGATACCTCGTTGTAGCCGTCGTGATCTACGACCACCACATTTGCCTGAGGTTCGTTGCGGACGCTCACAGTGTCGCCTATTGCGTTATTGAGCTTGCTGTTGTACTCCTTGCGCAGCTCGACTTCATGAGCCAGTTCACTTGCTGTGAAAGACACTTCATAAGCTGAACCATCCTGACTTAACTGGATAGAGTTGGTCCCCTCACTGCGAGAGTTTGATTCAAAATAATCCACACCAATGAGCACGGCCGAATCATGACCTGCACTTTCCGTGCTACTGGTGTAATTACGTCTGATGTGTTCAGTTACACCGTGCTCCATACTGGTACTGGTATGAGCTGTCCTCAAGTTACGGTACTTGCGCAGAGCCTTAATCCTCAGATTAAGCCGCCTCAGATGACGTAGAGCCTTACGGCGTGGAGAACGACGCTCTTCAGCCTCAATTACAGCTGCAACTTCACGTGCAGTATCAGCATTGGCAACAAGACAGCTGCCGCTGCTGGCAGCAAGGGTAGTTCTCTGCATTCCAGAAAGTTCTTGTGACTGTGACTTCCCCGAATCAGTCTGACTGGCACTCTGACTGGTAGTGTCGCCTGCATTGTTGCTGGCACTGCTACTGGTGCTGCCATCATGATCATCAGAATCATTTGAAATGGCTACGGTATCGGCAGATTTATGAGCAACAGCGGTGTTTTTCTCTTTATCGTTCGCAGCATCGGCATCGCCGTTTGCAGCCGCTGCTAATGGTCCGCCTGCAGAGGAGGCAGAGCTCTCTTCATTGATGGCTTCGGCTGCAGCAGCTACATCCGCGTCAGCCTGCGCTTCGGCAGGCTGAGCTTCAGTGGCCTGTGCTCCGGCATGATTAGATTCGGTGGCCTGTGCTTTGGCAGGCTGTGCTTCGGTTGCCTGGGCTTCTGCGATTTTAGCTTCGGTTGCCTGTGCTCCGGCAGGATTAGATTCGGTGGACTGTGTTTCTGCGATTTTAGCTTCAGTAGCCTGTGCTTCGACAGGCTGGGCTTCGGCGGCCTGAGCTTCGGCGGCCTTCTGGATGGCCTGAAGAATTTCTTTTTCTCTGGCCTCTTCAAGCAGCTCGCGCTGGCACTTCTTCCTTTCAAGGTAGTAGAAGTAGGCTGGAGTGCTTATGTAGTTGTTCAGCTCTTTCCGCTGACGGTCGAAGTAGTCAGACGTGTCCTCATTGGAGTTTATGAAGAAAACGCCCAATAAACCGCCCATCAGGCTGTTTGCGGCTTCAGCAACTTCACGCGCCTCATCCTCTTCAATGGCTCTGAGTTTTTCTACAGTAGCCTTGCGCTCCTCTTCATTCATGTTCTTCAGGGCATCCTGGTCGAAATCGAAGAGTTCCGGACTGTCTGACTCTGAAGGCAGGGAAATAGCCCTCTCAAAACTTCCTATGGAAAAGGAGCCCTCATTGCCCACAAAAGATGCCATTGCCAGGCTGTCGGTATCATTGCTACCGATCATTCTTTCCTGTTCTTTCTGCTCAATAGCTGCAATCTGAGCAATTACTGCAGAGGATGATTCCTGACCAGGGTCAGGCTCGGAGTCGTCCTTATCCTCCTTCTTTTCTGGCTTGGACTCTGTATTTTCATGAGCCTTGTTTTCACCTATCGAAATACCATGAGTTTCAAGAGCAATGGCCTCATTGCAGGCATGAACGCGGTTACGTCCGGCATGCTTGGCCTCATACAGAGCACGGTCAGCCTGAGCAATCATTTCCTCAATACGGAACTGACCGGGACGGTCGGTAACCAGACTCAGACCTACGGAAATAGTAACGTTACCGCTTACTACACCGTCATTCTTAAGGTGCAGTCCCTCTACGGTACGGCACAGACGGTCAGCAACACGGAAAGCATTTTCCTTGTTGACATCAGAAAGGATTACACAGAATTCCTCACCACCATAGCGGTATACCAGGTCCTTCTTGGCAAGGTTATGGTGAATGGTCTGAGCAACAGCAAAGAGCACCTCATCACCGCGCTGATGGCCCATAGAGTCATTGAGCAGCTTAAAGAAGTCGATATCAATCATCAGAATGGCGAAGTTGGCCGGAGTATTGGTATCGAGCTCCTTGATGAGCACATTAAGACTGCCTCGGTTAAATACACGGGTCAGAGCGTCATACTTGGAGTGGGTTACCAGCTCGTCATAACGCTTCTTGAGCACATTGGAGTTTTCTTTGATGGATGAGAACTCTTCGAATATCTGCGGCAGCACATCAATAACTTCTCGAATTTCCACGAGATGCTGTCGTTTGAAGAAGTCTTCATAGCGCCCCAGATTAACCTGCTTGGTATAACGGAATTTAATCAGTATGCGGGCAATGGTACGCAGAGGCTGCATGACCAGGCGGTTAAGGAAGAAGATAACCACCCAGAAACCAACCAGACCAAAGCCAATGGTGATCATTACCATTGGCTTGGTTTCAGAGGCCAGATAGGTAATGTCAGACAGTTCCTGATGCAGAGAGTGCAGCTCAGAATAGGTAAAGTCGTCAGAGAGGTCCTCTACATTGCGGATAATGGTCAGCACATCATTGGCAAACTCACGCTGCTGCTTGATGTAGATATCCCAGATAGGATCAAAACGCTCCAGCTCCTGACTGTAGTAATCGAGCATGCGGGCATTATGCTGGGCAGTTACACTGCTTATGGTCTGAGAGTCCATTCCCTGGAAATAACGTGCATGAATGTGGGAGCCGTCGACAGTATGCTTTTTGAGCACACGCTCAAGCATTGCCTGGTCAAGCTCCTCAATACCAGTGGCTCCATTGTCGCGGCCACTCATAGCCTCAAGCTCAGCCTCTAAATCAGCCTGCTCGGCACCACCCACAATAGTACTTACAGCACGGTCTTCACTGCTGACAAAAGCTGGCAGCTCAACTCCTGATGGATGCTTTTTGCCCTGAGCTTTAATCTGAGCCTGAGCACTTTCAGCAGACAGTGAAACCTCGCCTCCTGCCGCAGCTGATGCAGGTGCAGGCTTATTCTCCTGCCCGCTGGTACTGGTATCAGAGCCGGTCAGAGCTGCAAGTACAGCTGACTCAATATCGGTCACAGCCTCAGCTTTGCCAGAGGCCTGAGAACCTGATTTATCAGCAGCTCCGGCATCCTCTGCAGCTGCATTGTCAGCGGCTGCAGCAGCTTTGGCTGCAGATGCAGTGGCGCCAGCCTGGCTGGTGGCAGCACTGGTCTTGCCCTGTCTGTAGCTCTCTTCGCCCTCAATGGTTCTTGGAAGTACCGGATGGGAGTTGATAAAGGACTGGCGATCAAAAGAAGGATCGAGACGCTCGGTAAAAATAGAGTGATAGTAGTGATGGATGCTCTTGAGATCGCGGTTGTAAACACCGGTGCGGTACAGGTCAATGTAGTCACCCTGAGTAAGGGTGAGATCGGTAAAGATCTCAGGCTGCTCACTGGTAATGAGAAATGCGAGCATATCCATGTAATGGAGGGAATTATGTACGTTGGAGCGTAGCTGATCGATGAGAATGCGCTGCTTCCACAGGCGGTTAACCTCAAGAAGCAGTTCGTCGCGCTTGGTCTGCAGGCTGCGGGTATTGAAAATGAGATTGTCTTTGAGGGCGGCAGTAGCCTGGAAATAGGCTAGACGACAGCGCTGCTGATCCACTGAGGATGACAGAATTTCAATGTTGCGACGCAGCTGAACAAGACTGATGGCTCCCTGCTGGGCAGCAGATATGTGTGGAATGGCACCATCCACAAGATCCTGGGCCTTGTCCTGGATCTTGCCCATGTCTATATACAGGAAGAAAGACAAAAAGATCGAGAGCACCATTACAGGCAGAATACATACTCTGGTCAGGTCGCTGATCTTTTTGATTTGCAAAAAGCTGTTCACAAAGTTCTCTCCGCACTACCGGCAGTGCAAGTTCTCTTGCGTCAGTAATTGTTAATTCACTATCTGTCTGGATACAGCTCTGCACATTGCAGGCCAGCTCCAGACTCGATTATCAAGTTCAGGAATTTAAGGTACCGCCGCCTTTTACCTTATGTCATCGTTTGCATTAATCATAAGTCTTATCCGCAGACAGCTCCACAGCTGCATCTTACGGAGTCGGCAGACATTTTCTGTTACGCACAAAGTGCAGGATTCTGACCCCATAGCAGGCATTTATATAGCTCGATACGCTCTGCAAAAGTAAGGTACAGCAGGCATCGTCCTGTGTTCAAACCGGGAACAGCAGTCTTTTTCTACGGGGGAATACCCCATCAACTATGACCGCAGAAGATGCTTGAAAAGAGCCGGTGGTATAGAAGATACAGGTGGCATGAACTGTCCGGCCCGGGCATATATTCAGGATTAAGGACAGTTAGTTTCCTTTCTGTGATGGCTAAACGGGATTATTCAGATTTACAGGTCAGATATGGTTTGATCAGGCAGGTGCTAATCAGGATTAAAGGCATCAGACGAAATAAAACAGAATTTACAAACGGAGTGATGTCCTGAACTGCGTCCCCCTGCTTAACTGCAAAGGCCTGAAAATTCCCCTTGCAGCAAACTCCCGAGAATAAAAACCCAGTTTATTAATTCTGGCTAAAAGCTGATGTGACCTGAGTTGCAAATTCTTAATATGCAAAAGTTTACACATAAATTAATTTTGCTCAAGTACAGTACCAGGCCACTGTTATTACCATGCTCTCTGTCCACCAGGCATACAGAACAGGCAATGACGGCCATTTGCCATGAATATGTCCATGACATCTGACCTTATAAGCCGTAAAACTCCTTTATCAGCTCAATTCCACAGCTTATAACCATCATGCACCTGCCTGAGCCCCCAGTATCATGGACAGGATGAGCCAGCTGAACTGGCCCATACTGCAGCGCTCCATGCCTGACCATGATGCAATGCCATGGCTGACTATGATGAGGTGCACATGCCTGCCATGATGCAATGCCATGGCTGGCCATGATAAGGTGCACATGCCTGGCCATGATGCAATGCCATGGCTGACCTCACAGATCACCACTATGGCAGGTGTGCTCAGTCAGTGGCTCAGCATGCCAGGAGCGCGGACTGCGCGCCTGACAGAGTCATGCCGGGCCTGGGCAGGCTATTTGACGCTGCCGGCCTTTTCCTGAGCGCGGAACTCTCGGAAGAGATCCGGGTCCATGAGGCGCTTAGGTACCAGGATATTGTCCTGAGTAAAGTAGCAGACGCCCATAAAGTAGTTGTTATAACGTACCTGTACCGGCTCTTCAGGCTTGATGCCCGGAGTGCACAGAATCTGGCCCTTAAACTCAGGCCCCTGGCGGACGCCGTTGCTCAGCGGCTCGGCTACGGATAAAGGAATGTCTACACGTGGCAGATTATCAAGGGCATCGGCAACAGAAATCAGGCGCTCATCGAGACTTGAAAAGTCAAGCTTGTCCTCACGTGATGAAGCCAGCTGCTGCAGATCTTCAAGGGTAGTCATGTGACCTGCTGGCAGGCCCTCAACAAACGTACGGCGCAGGTGGGTAACGTAGGCTCCGCAGCCCAGAGCCTCGCCAATGTCGGCAATAAGAGTACGGATATAGGTACCCTTGGAGCAGTAGACTTCAACCTTGAAGGTAGTAGCGGTCTTTTCCAGCAGGTGCAGTTCGTGAATGACGACCTCACGCTTTGGAATCTCCACTTCGTCTTCAAGGCCCTGACGGGCATATTTGTACAGAGGTTTGCCATCGACTTTAATGGCTGAGTAGATAGGTGGGACCTGGGTTATTGGACCACGGAACTGGCTGAGCACCTCCTCAATACGATCTGAGGCACCGGTCGGGTCACGCTCAAGCACTACTGTACCCTCACGGTCACCTGTAGTGGTCACCACACCCAGGGTACCCTCGGCCAGATAACGCTTGTTACCTTCAAGGAAGAAAGAAGAAAACTTGGCAGCCTCGCCCAGACAAATCGGCAGCAGTCCGGATGCCAGCGGATCAAGAGCGCCAGTGTGGCCGCCCTTCTGAGCTTTAAAGATAGCGCGACACTTTACCAGGGCAGTGGATGAGGAAATACCCTCAGGCTTGTCCAGAAGAAAGATGCCATTAATCTTGCGCTTTGCCATAGAAGGTCACCAAAGAACTAATCGATAACAGAAAAAACTTATCCCGCAAAATCCGGGAGAATCACATCACTTTGCCGTAAGGATGCCTCAACAGACAGGTTCTGTCCTTAAGCAAGCTCAATCAATGAAATGTATTGTTTTACCGGGCCCGTGGCCCATAATTCATAACGCTGTCTGAGTGCAGGATAAACATCCCAGGCTGCCTGTGCAGCTGCTGACAGACTAAGCTGACATGCAATGGCTGGTAGACACTGCCTCCAGCACTGCCGCCAGCACCGCCTCAATGGCGCTCCGGCTCTGCTGTCAGGCAGGTCAGGCCCGGTTATGAAAAAAGCATGTGACCGGCCGAAATATCAGCTGACTTATGCGGCCCCAGTCTGAACCTAACTTGCCGGAAAATACTGTCGCCCCTGCGCTTCAGGTATGCGATGGCAAAAGCCTGTAAAGCCCTCAGGCAGCCGCAGTATGCGGTCTTTTGCAGCTGGTCAGCTGCCGGAAGCCAAAGTGCGCACATTGTATCATAGTGGCAAAATGATTAATGTCCGAACGCCGCACTGGAAGCCAGCTACGTCAGCGCACAAAAGCCATTCATGGCACCACAGGACTGTAAACAGTAAGGCATTCCTGCCGTCCCAGGCAGCCTGCTGGCCTTACTCTGACTCTGTCCAGAGTGAGACTCCATACGATACGTCGGGGACTGCTGCAGATGAATGCAAAGACCTCAGAGTGGCAGTTGCATGACTGGCCGGATCCATGGGTCTGCGCATGCTGCGCTGGTGCTGATGCATGCAGTGCTTGCCAATCAGAGGATAATCTATTATCATACCGGCACAATGTTATGGGGGTGCTAGCCCTCTCGTACTTGTTCTCAGATCAACCCGGTCAGGTCCGGAAGGAAGCAGCCAAATTTGAGTAATGAGGTACCGAGATTAAGTTAGTGCTCCCGCCCATGAAGACGCATTTGCGTCTTTTTTCGTTTCTGGGCCATGCACTTTGCGCCCGACTCACTATCTCCCGGCCAGCTCAGGCTGCTATGCTTCCGGCAACTCCCCTCTCCAGGCCAGCTAAGGCTACACCGATCTATACAGCTCCACTGTCCTGCCAACAGGCTGCCCTGTTCCCTGCAAATCAACTTTCCCGACCAGCACAGGCTGACGTGCTCCATGCCTGGCCCCACTCCATTCACAATGGTCATCAACTCCAGCCTCATGGCCTAATTCTTTGCCTGCCTGTCATTGAATGTCCTGCAGCTCAGTGCTCGCGCCCTCCCTGTTCAGAGCGGGCATACGTCTTTGTAACGCGTGTTTTGTCAACAACTGAGAATCTTGCTGCAATCTGCCCTCAGGTCATAATCGTTGACCATAATTGTTGCCGTGCATCCGGGCCTGAGTCTGCGCCCTGCTTTTCGTCTTTAGCGCCTGTCTTTGCTATCATAGGGCCCAGCTGTCAGCAGCTGCCCTTTAAGCAGCCTATGCTGTCATGTATAAGCCTTTACGGGCATTATCAGCCCAACGCTTCCAGTAGCGCCTATGGTGCGCCTCATGCGCTGCGACCGTAACTGCACTTGTTGTGGCGGCAGCGCAGGCTGCGGCGGCAGCGGCCCTGGCTGCAGCATGCTGCAGATGCAGCGGGCTGTAACTGTCCCATGTTCCGGTACGAGTGTCTTTCATGGAAAATGTAAATTCACGTGGTAACTCCCATCTTCATGAGGTTATCTTTGCTGACCGTCATTACATCAGCAAGCTTGAGCAGATCCAAAACTTCATGCGCCATCTTGAGCATGGGCAGCGTAATCCACGCCAGAATATCTTCATGCTGATTCGTCCTCGTGGCTTTGGTGTATCCCTTGCCAGTGAGGCCCTTGAATACCTCTACCGCCGTGATGAACTGCTTATCGACCACCTTTCGAGCAAGGCTGAGAGTTCCCTTAATCTCGATAACATAGGTGAGTATCCGGTACTGCACTTCAGCTTTTCCCGCGTTAAGGCCAACTCCTTTAATGACATTGTCAAAGTGCTCTTTGATACCGTACAGAGCCTGATCTGGGAGCATCACGTCAAGATCAAGACCGATGCAGGCAAGGATCTGCGCATGCAGATGCTGCAGCTTATCCGCACCATCAGCGATCGTGATGGCCGTCCGGTAGTTGCTCTCTTTGACAATTACGACATGCCTATCATGCTCATCAGCCGCCTTGAAAATGAGCAGGAACGTCAGCAGTGCCTTGCCCTGTATTTTGAGATGCTCAATGCATTCCGTCAGGCTGGTGACCGGGTGCGCTTCTGTCTTCTGACCGGCCACGTCAAATTCCCTCTGAGTACCAATATGTCCGAGGGTCTGCCTCATGTGGTTGACCTGTCTTTCAGTGATATTGCAGCTGACCTGGCCGGCTTTACCATTGAGGAAATCAAAAACACCTATGGTGAGGATCTGGCCCGTATTGCTCCTCAACAGGGTGTAACCGTAGCCGAGTATCTGGACACCCTTGAAAAGTGCTATGGCGGCTTCGTCTTCTCCGACCGCATGATCAAGGTGCTCTGCCCTTTCTCTGTAACCCGCGCCCTTGATAATGGCGGCGATCTGTATGCCTACAGCTGCGACAACAACTACGTGTTCCTGCAAAGCGCCCTGGACCGTGAAAAGCCTGACCTCTCCTGGCTTATCGAAAAGGACGGTCAGGATCAGCTGCTGCTTGAGGAAGTAAGCCTCAATCCAGAGGGCAAGGAGTTTGGCTCACTGCTGATTCAGCAGGGGCTTATCTCGGTCAACAAGGTTACCTTTGCTGACCGCTCCCACTCTCTTTCATGGCGCTACAAATACGGCTTTACCAATGTTGAAATGCGCCGTATATTCCAGATGCTCACAGGTATCTCTCACCCTGACCTGCGCGATCTGCCAATCAACACCCGCGTATTTGACGCCGGTGAAGAGGAATACCTCATTACCCGTGACGAGCCCCAGGCAGCCAAATAGCCGCCTGACATGCTGATAATTCAGCAGAGCAGCCCACCAGGTCCCTGAGCTGACTCTGCCTGAATCTGCAGCCCTGACCCCAAAGCTAATTGAGAAGCGATGCAACCAGAGCCACAGATCGGATTGAGCTTCTTCTGCAGCCACGGCCCCTGAGTCAACTGATCTGCTGCTGCCGCCATGGCATCAAAGCAGACTCTGCCCGCATCAGCAGCCCTGAGGATGAAGGTATCAGCAGCGCCAACATTAGTCCTGCGTACCTGCTGGGCTGCAAATAACAGAAAATGTGTCTGTCCAGTTGATGATATCTGTGCAACAATGCACCTCTCCAGTCCGCGCAGTGCTATGATCTGGTGCGACTGCACCAGTTAACGCTGAACGATACTGCCATGAGCACTCCCTTCCCGAGTGACATACCAGAACAGTATGTGATACAGCGATGCAGTGCTTTACTGTGATGGATTGAGATTATGCAGCTGCCTTGGATGCAGCTCTGGCTGCAGCCTTACCCCCAACTTCAGGCTGACAGATACGCTCAGTGACTGGCGTGTCGCCAGAGTGACTGACCGTCGCCTGAGTTACTGGCATGTCGCATGAACGGCGTGCAGACAGCCCCGGGCAGCTGCAGTATGATACCGCCGTCAGCACCGGCCTTACAGAACCTGATATCAGTGACGGACTGCCCTGCAGCCCTGATACAGACATGATTTTTCGTGCTAACACAAAAGGTAAAATTCGATGAATAAGATCAACGTGACTCTGGCTGCTGCAGCTGTAATGCTCAGCATGACTGCCTGTAACGACAACACCAAGAAAGATGCTGCCGCTGAGCCAGCCAAGACCGAAGCTGTCCAGACTGTAGATGCTGCCAAGACCACTGAGCCAGCTCAGGGTGCCGAGGCCGCACAGGGCGCAGAAGCTGCACAGACCGCCGAGCCAGGCAAGGAAGGTGAGGCTGCTCAGGCACCTGAGGCCGATGCTGCCAAGGACACCGAATCTGCCGAGGCTGCTGAGCCAGCCAAAGACGGCGATGCTGCCAAGGACGGCGAAGCAGCCAAGACTGATGCAGCTGTGATGACTGGTACTTTTGAGGGTGTACTGCCAGCCGCCTCCTCTGAGGGTATTCGCGCCTCTCTGACCGTAAATGCAGATGGCACCTATACCTACAAGACAGAGTACATTGGTGAAAAGGATGCCAACTTTGAGGCCAGCGGTGTTTATAACAAGATTGGCGACGACCTCATTGAGCTGGTTACCCCATCCTCAGGCGAGAAGACCTACTTCAAGCGTGTTGAAACCGGCTACATGCTCTCTGACAGCAAGGGTACTGTTAATGACGGTGAGCTTGCTGACCAGTACATTCTCAAGGCACGCTAATTTTCCTGCACCTGCAGCCTGAAGCCTGCAGCTGCGCTGCATGCACTTCTGACTGCAGCCAGGCTGCATGTACTGCAGGCTGTATGGCCCTGCAAAAGCCAGGAAGCCCGCAGGCCGTGGCACAGGACACCATCAGCATGGCGTGCTCCTTACCATGGCCTGTTACGACAAAGCCCGCATGGCTCAATACGAGCATGCGGGCTTTGTTATTTGTAACCAGGCATGGTACAGCCATGCCTGTCAGGCTCAGACCTGGCAGTCAACCCCAGGCAAGGCTGTCCGACCCATTAGGCTTGCGCTCATGAGAAGCGCTTTGTACCTGTCAGTTGGAGCTGCAGTAGTCCAGTGCCTGGCAGCCGGGGTGCAGTGGCATACCTGGCAGCCAGCGCTGCTGGAGCTGCAGGAATCCTGTGCCTGGCAGCTGGGGGCAGGGGCATGCATGGCACTCATGGCTGCAGGGGCATGCCTGGACGCCAGCGCTGCTGGAGCTGCAGGAGTCCTGAGCCTGTCAGTCATGGCTGCGAGCATCGTGCGCCTGGCACTGTGAAGCTGTTGAGCCTGTGTCCGGCGGGCTGGCACTGTCTGCAGCAGCTGAGCTCATGGAGCTGGCTCCTGAGGCAAAGATTTTTCCTACCGGGATACGGGACGATACTGTCTGGTAGGCTGATTTGTCATCGACTGTATACAGATGATTCTTTTTACGGTGCGGGAATACCCGACCTACATGGTCCGGTATGAAGCAGATTTTGCGTGCCGGTACCGCAGCGGTGAGGAAAAAGCGCGGATTTTCCGTGCCCGTCTCCTTGTAGATAACAGCATAGCGGCAAAAGCCATGCGGTCCCTGTCCCATAATGCGGCTTAGCAGCGACATCATATAGTCACCAAAGCCCATGTTCATATCAAGGCAGACCACGGCATAAGCCTCAGCCACTATGGGAGCCCTGTCACTTCTGAGCTTTGCTCTGAGTCTCAGGAAGTACAGATAGCGCATCAGATAGACAAAGGCATAGAAAAGCAGCAGATACATGAGGCTGAGCAGCAGAATACGCATGGAGCTGCTGATACCCTCATGATGCAAATCGCCCATGGCTGAATCAATTTCGGCAACAGGATTGCCCGGCATGCCCGGAGGCAGACCGAAAAGCAGCAATGCAGCAATCAGAGCAAGGTAAAACTTAAGCCCCAGACGGCGCTGACAAACGGTATCAACAATGTTGAAGTCAAAACGCACTCCGGCCTTGAGCAGATAAGACTGCAGATACTGATGGTCAAGAGGTGTTTTTTTAAGTGCCACTGAGGTAATCCTTCAGAAAACATCTAACCGGAAACTAAAGATGGTACTGCCAGCACCGGCTGGCAACAGCACTGCAGCTGCCGCGCCTGAGGCTCTGGCAGCATTGCCTGCCGCAGCATGCAAAACAGCGTGCTCCGCCACATGCAAAACCGCATGCCCGGCCCCGGCAAAACCGCATGCCCGGCCCCGGCAAAACAGCCCAGCATCATGCTGATACAGCCAGATACTGGCTGGGACTTGCAGGTACTTTCTGTCACCATGACCATCCTGATTCTGGCATGGTGAGCTTACTTCCATTTTAGCGGCTTACCTTATATTTATCATCATGCCCGAAAAAATCACTCTATCAGGAGTCTGGCACACAGCAAGTTGACTGCAGCCGCCTGGATCTTAGCTCTCAAGGCTGTCCCATGTCGGCTTTGAAGTCCCCACGATAGTCCTGTGCGGATCCATGCCGGGCCTGTGCCTGTTCCATACCGGGCCAAGACCAGTACTATGCCTTCTCCATGTCTGGCCAATACTGGCACCATGCCTGATTCATATCCGCCGCATTTCCCAGCCACCTCAGACCACTGCAATACTGTCATATCAGGCCTGATGTTATGACGCTTCATTCATCGGCTACAGCCAGGCAAGGCGGACAGAAAGCCAGCGCCATACATACAGACAGGCACTCAGATAGAGGATCAGGGGCACGGGAAGTTTTTGGTAATTGGGATGTCAGGGAAATGGTGCCTGCGTGTAATCATGGTCATTCAGAGCTTTTAGCTGATAGTTAACTGCGCATGCAGGACAGTACCTTTTCTTCTGAACTGCTAACCAAAATGACTCAAAGATGCCCGAAATGTGCACTATTTGCAGGCAAAGCACGGTCATTGAGCACAACAAGTGCGCAGAGTGCCCTATTCGTTTGACAGTTTTGGGCTATAAAGATTCAATAGTAAACACAGTCTCCGGTCACAGAACCGGAAATCAATATAGATTTTCCTGATTTATTCAGGCTTTTATGGCTGTTACTGGACTTTGCACCGCTGCGGATCTCAGCTTTTAAAAGGATCTGCCACACTCTGCCCCTGGTATGCAGAGAGCTGTGCAGTCAGACTCACTGTAGCTGACTTATTTTCGTGCCCCCTCAGGGGAAACAAGGAGAGCACAATGAAACACTCTCACAATCAGGCATCAGGCAAGCATCTGCCATCCCCTAACTCAAGAAGCTGCGCTTTCAGTCAGCTCGCCTGCACACGCTCATCAATTACCCTCCTTTCCCCTATGCTATCCAGCATGCGTATGCCAGGCATGGCATAACATCTATTCTCCCCTCATCCCAAAAGACAGAAAAGCCCTCAGCAGTAACCTCTGCGCTGTGCTTAACAGCCGGCATACCGGCCATAAATATCTGTCAGCGGTCATATCCGCCAGTCCTTGAACTTTCAGAATTAAAAGTCCTTTTACAGGCAATACTGCGGCCCGAAGTGCCCCTGCAGTTTACGTATTGAGCTTACCGGAACAGTGATGTACCAGCGCCAGCTCAATGCAGCTCCTGGCAAAAGCCAGCAGGCCCCCGGCTTCATCGTATATGACAGGCACCACTTCTGCCACTGCAGCCGCCATAAGCCCACGGTCGCGGCCCACAACCAGGGCCCTCGGTTCAGAGGCCTCAGCTCATAAGCATCGGGAAACATAGCTGCAGCAGCGCTGGAGCACAACGGGGTGCACCGTGCCCCAACAAGCCGCACATGCTGCAATTGGCACCACCAGGCTGACAGATATTCATTCATGGCCCGCGTTGCCTGCACAGCTGCCCTGCATGGCCTGAAGGCACAGCTGCCCTGCATGGCCCGCGTTGCCTGCACGGCTGCCCTGCATAGACTTAAGGCACAGCTGCAGGTAAGAGGCTTACAGCAGTGGCAGACAGTTACGCAGAATGGCTGCAGCTGCAGATGCGGCCTGCAGGTGTTCCGGGGAGACAGGAATAACGTTTTGGCTGACGCCATGAGGCTCAGCAACTCTGGTGGCAGATTAGTCTGCTGACAGTGCATCAGAAATTTATAAGACGCCCATTTGACCTAAGGTCAGAGCGGGCAACCTATTCAGGAGAAAAATAATGAAGTCCAAATTAATTTTAAGCCTCTGCGCTGCCGCAGTATTTGCTCTTACCGGCTGTAACGGCGATGACAAGAAGACTGCAGACACTGCTGCAGCTCCTTCTGCCCCAGCTGCCGGTCAGGTGATTAAGGTGGGTGTATGCCCTGGCCCTTATGGCGAGATGGTTGAGAAAATCATCAGCCCATTAGTAGCTGAAGAGGGTTACAAAATTGAGCTGGTTACCTTTACCGATTACGTACAGCCTAACCTTGCTCTGGCCAGCGGCGACATTCAGGCCAATCTGTTCCAGCACCGCTCCTACTTTGACAACTTCGTAGAGACTCAGAAGGTAAAGCTTGAGGCTGTTATCAATGTTCCTACCCTGGGCATGGCCTTCTTCTCTGACAAGGTTACCTCCTATGACCAGCTTGAAGAGGGCAGCAAGGTCGGTCTGCCTAATGACCCAATCAACCTGGGCCGCGCCCTTGGTATTGCTCAGAAAGCAGGTCTTATCAAGTTAAACCACCAGGAAAACGACAATAAGGCCAGCATTGCTGACATTACTGAGAACAAGTACAAGCTTGAGTTCGTACCAATGGATGCAGCTCAGATTACCCGTTCTCTGGACTCCGTAGTTCTGGGCATGATTCCGGGCAACTACGCTTATGCTGCCAACTTTGACTTTTCAAAGGCTCTGAGCGTTGAGGATGTAAGCGAGCCGGTAAAGAACCTCATCGCTGTTAAGGCCGGTGACAAGTTCCACGCCGATCTTTTCTACCGCGTCGTTCACTCCCAGAAGTTCAAGGACGCCATTACAGCTCACAAGAACTTCGATGCATTCACCCGTCCGGACTGGTGGGATAAAGTAAAGGCCGATGCCGATACCGAAGCCGCCTCTGCTGACGCCGCTCCAGCAGATGCCCCACAGGCTGCCGCACCTGCCTCTGGTGAGGCACCAGCAGCTGACCAGGGTGCCAGTCAGGAAGCTCCAGCTGATGACAAGGCTGCCTGACAGCTGCCGCAAACTGTGCCTGCCCCCTGCACACATCGCAAGACTGTCAACTGTTGACAGCCTGAGCCCAGCTGGCGCCAGCAGCGCCCAGGGCCGGTGCAGGCAAAGACAGCACGGCCTGTCCTGATGGACAGGCTCTCTGGATAACACAGAGCCACTGTGGCTCAAAGGTCATGCCTGCTGCCTGTTCAATGCAGGCTGACAAGCTCAACTTCCCCGGTATGAAAATGACTAACGCGGCTGCAGGCCGCAATGACTGGAGACAAGCATGATCCGCTTTGAAGAGGTCAGTGTCAGATTTGGTGATTACACAGCTGTGGACAATGTATCCCTGCACGTTGAAAAAGGCGACTTTTACGGCGTGCTCGGCCAGTCCGGAGCCGGTAAATCCACTCTGGTACGTACCGTAAATCTGCTGCAAAAGCCAAGTTCGGGACGGGTTATTGTTGCCGGTACCGAAGTCACCTCTGGCCTGAGCTCAGCCCAGCTCAGCTCCTTAAGACTGCGTATAGGCATGATCTTTCAGCACTTCAATCTGATTAAGAATGCCACTGTTTTTGACAATGTAGCCTTCAACCTCAAGGCCCGTGGAGCTGCCCGTGCCGAGATTGAGGCCAAAGTCCCACAGCTGCTTGCCAGTGTGGGACTGTCAGGTAAGGAAAGTCTTTACCCGCCATCACTGTCAGGCGGTCAGAAGCAGCGTGTGGCGATTGCCCGCGCACTGGCCAATGATCCTGAGATTCTGCTTTGTGATGAGGCTACCTCAGCCCTTGACCCTGACACCACCTCTGAAATTGTTGCTCTGCTCAAGAAGCTCAAGGCTGAGCGCAATCTGACTGTACTGTTTATCACCCACCAGATGGAAGTGGCCAAGACCCTCTTTAACAAGGTGGCCCTGATGGCTCATGGCAAAGTAGTTGAGCATGGCAGCACCTACGATCTCTTTGCTCATCCATCAAGCGAGTATGGCCGTGCAATGATCTCACGCCATGACGCTTTGCTGCTGCCACCTGAACTGCTGGCCAGCGAAGACAATCTCTATGAAATTACCTACAAGGAAGAGCAGGCCTACGACAGCGTAATTGCTCAGGCCATCAAACGCTTTGATGCTGATATCAGCATTCTGGGCGGACGAATTGAATACATTTCCGGCAAGCCGCTGGGCAACCTTATCATCTCGGTACGCCGCTCCAGCCATGCCCCTGATCAGGTGCTGGACTTCCTGTCTCAGAGCGCCTTCATCAAGAAAATCAAGGAAAACGGCCAGCTGCTCAATCAGCTAAACCCTGAGGCTGAGCGCTCAGTAGCCCATATCGACTACGCCGCAGCTGCCACAGCAACAGCCCCGGATGCTGCCCCTGCAGCTGCCACAGCAACTGCCCCGGATGCTGCCCCTGCAGCTGCCAGTGCAGCAGCCGCTGCCAGCAGCACTCAGGACCAGAACAAGGAGTAATCATGTTAGAAGAAACCCTGCAAATCCTTGATCGTGAATTTGCCAAAGCAGCATGGGAAACCACCATCATGCTGGGCATTTCCCTGATTCTTGGTGTGGTCTTTGGCCTGATCTGCGGTCTGGTGCTCTATCTGAGCTCCCATAAGGACTTTATTAACTCAAAGTCCATCAATTCCGTGCTGGGCTACATCATAAATGTAGTGCGCTCCATTCCTTTTATCATTCTGGTGGTCTTTACTCTGCCACTGACCTTTGCTCTGATAGGAAGCAAAATTGGTCCTATTGCAGCTGCGGTTCCTCTGTCTATCTGTGCCATTGCCTTTTATGCCCGTCTGGTTGAAGGTTCACTAAAGGAAGTAGATCCGGGCGTACTGGAGGCTGCCCTGGCCTCAGGAGCATCCAAATCTCTGATTGTGCGTGATGTTCTGCTGGTTGAGGCTGCTCCGGGCCTGATTCGCGGCTTTACCGTGACTTTCATCAGTCTGATTGGTTTTTCAGCCATGTCAGGCATGGTCGGCGGCGGCGGTATCGGTAATATCGCCATTCTCTACGGCTACTACCGCTATGAAACAGGCGTAATGATCTTTGTCATTGTCCTCCTGGTACTCTTTGTTCAGCTGGTTCAGTGGCTGGGCGACAAGTGGGCCAATGGCCTGAGCCGCTAAAGTAGCAAGTCTCAAACTGCTGCTGCGTCTGCCCCATGGGCAGGCGCCGCCACAGGGCTGCTACCAGCATATTGCTGGTACTGCCTGGCATTAACTGTTTTCAGGAATAATAAAGTGTCTGACAATACAATCTGCCTGCAGCTTAAAAAGCTGCTTTCATCTGAAGCTCAGGTACAGCCAGGCGATGCAGTTGATGCCCGCCTGCTTACAGACTTTCTGGGCTATGAAAAAGGTCATGCCGAGGTCTACGTCAAAGCCGCCTGTGCTGAGGACGTAAGAGCCGCTGTGGCCTTTGCCTGCGAACACAGGATGAGTGTTACCGTACGCGCTGCCGGTACCAACCTGGTAGGCTCCACCATTCCCCAGGGCGGCCTCGTGCTTGATGTCAGCGGTATGAACCGCATTCTTGAGCTTGATGAGGAAAACCGTACCATTACTGTAGAGCCTGGCGTTCTGCTTTGCGACCTGCAGGCCTACGTTGAAGAGCGAGGTCTGTTCTACCCTCCAGATCCGGCCGAGAAAAACGCCACTGTTGGCGGCAATATCGCCACCAATGCCGGTGGCATGCGTGCCGTCAAATATGGCGTAACCCGTGACTATGTTCTGGGCCTTGAGGTAGTAACTCCCGATGGCCGTCTGGTCGACCTGGGCTCCAAATGCCTTAAGGACAGCACCGGCCTTAATCTCAAGCAGCTCTTTATCGGCTCTGAGGGCACCCTTGGTGTTATTACCCGCTGTGTTCTGCGTCTTATCGACAAACCTGAGAGCACCTGTCATGCCCTGGTAGGCTTCAAATCGCTGCGTGAGGCTATTACCTCAGTAAATGAGATCAAGCAGGCACTGCTTGAGCCTACTGCCATTGAATTTATTGAGCGCAAGGTAATTGCCCTTGGCGAACAGTTCACTGGCAAGTCTTTCCCTATGCCCGAGTGCTCTGCCTATCTGGTAGTAACTTTCGATGGCCGTGTGGGTGAACCAGATCATCGTCTGCAACGCTGCCGCGAGGTCCTTGAACCTTTCCATAACATTGAGTTCCTGCCCCTTACAGACCCGGCCATATCAAGTGATGTCTGGACCGTTCGCTCAGCTCTTGCCAAAGCCGTACAGACATCGGGTCTCTGGGAGCCTGTCGACACTGTAGTACCGCTGAGCGACATTGCTACTTTCGTAGATTATGTCTCTGAGCTGTCAGAGAAAAGCGGTATACGTATCCTGGCCTTTGGTCATGCCGGAGATGGTAACGTACATCTGTGCATACTCAAGGACGATCTGCCAGTTGAAAAATGGCCTGATACTCTGACTTACATCCTGTCCTCGCTGTATCGCCGTGTCTATGAGCTCAAGGGCAAGGTAGCTGCCGAGCATGGCCTTGGCCGTCACAAGCGCAATTACTTCCTTAAGGAAGTTGATCCTCAGGAGCTGGCTCTGATGCGCGCCGTCAAAGCCGCATTTGACCCGCACAATCTCTTCAACCCGCACAGCGGCTACTCACTGTAACCAGACCTGACATGGCCCGCGCCAGGGCGAAACAGCCTCATGGCGCTGCGACCCTGGCGCTGCAGCATCAGTCAGACGTGCGCCAGACTGAAGGTCAGTTACCAGCCAGACGCAGCTATTACCCTGCTGAGCCCCTTTCATTTGCCGGGCACTTAGCCCCTTGCCTGTGAGCAATATTATGCAAACCTCATTAAGAACAGCTTCCTTCACCGATTCAGTTATCAGACGTATGACCCGCGTCTGCCTCAAGTACGATGCCATTAATCTCTCCCAGGGTTTTCCTGACTTTGATCCCCCTGCAGAGCTGACAAAGCGCCTTAGCGAAGTAGCCTTAAGCGGCCCACATCAGTATGCCGTTACCTGGGGCGCTCAGAATGTACGTGAGGCCCTTGCTGCCAAGATTAAGCACTTCTCCGGCCAGGCGGTTGACCCCAACAGTGAGCTGGTAATTACCTGTGGTTCTACTGAGGCCATGATGGCCTCGGTACTGGCTACAGTAAATCCAGGCGAAAAGGTGGCCATTTTTTCCCCTTTCTATGAAAACTACGGTGCTGACTCCATTCTGTGCGATGCCCAGCCTGTCTACGTCCCACTCAAGCCACCATCATTTACCTTTGACCCGGCTGAACTTGAGCAGGCCTTTGCCCAGGGCGCAAAAGCACTGATTCTGTGTAACCCGTCCAATCCATGCGGCAAGGTCTTTACTCGCGAAGAACTGGAAACCATCAGCGATATCATCAGGCGTTACGATGCCTTCGTAATCACTGACGAGGTATATGAGCACCTGATTTTCAAACCTCATACCCATACCTATCTTGCTACTCTGCCGGGCATGAAAGAGCGCACTCTGGTGTGCAACTCCTTCTCAAAGACCTATTCCATTACCGGATGGCGCCTTGGCTATGTACAGGGACCTGCCCATATTATCGAAGCCGTACGCAAGGTCCACGACTTCCTTACTGTAGGAGCTGCAGCTCCACTGCAGGAAGCCCTGATCGCAGGTCTTACCCTGCCTGACAGCTACTATGAGCAATTGCAGGAAACCTACGCCAAAAAGCGTGAACTCTTCTGCTCAGGCCTTGATGAAATCGGCCTTGAGTACTACCGCCCACAGGGAGCCTACTATGTACTGGTCGACATTGGCAGCTTTGGCTACGACAGCGACGTACAGTTCTGCGAGGATCTTGCCCGGAAGGTAGGCGTAGGTGCCGTACCAGGCTCTTCTTTCTTCAAGGAAAAGGTTAACAACTACATCCGCTTCCACTTTGCCAAGAAAGAAGAAACTCTTACCGCCGCCCTCGAGCGCCTCAAAAACATCCACATCCTCAAGCGCTAACCAGAGTCCGCAAGCCGCCCCACAAATCATGACCCGGGCAGCATTGTGCCCTCCGCATGTGACTGTACAGGCCACACTTTGCATCATATTGCGTTTTGCTCTGTCGCAAGCCTCCGTAGAGACATGCCAGTTCAGGCACCTGCCGCCCACAAACAAAGCCCCTGATCATTGCTGACCAGGGGCTTTGTTATGAAGTTCGCCAGCTAAGAGCTGACAGAACATAATCCCAGACTAAGGCATTATCCTAAGAGGGACAAACCAAGCTGTGGACGGGTGTTGGCCTGCATGAGCATGGAGGTAGCAGCCTGCTGAATGATGGACTGCTGGCTCAGATTGGCTGATTCCTCGGCAAAATCTGCGTCACGAATTCTGCTGCGGGCATCAGCCTGGTTGGCAGAAACGTTGGCCTGGTTTCTGATTGAAGACTCCAATCTGTTCTGTATAGCACCTAGTCCAGCACGTGAGCCGTCAACAGCGCCGATCATCTTGTCAATGTTCTCAAGCAGCTTATCAACGCTCTCGACTTTGGTGAAAGAAATCTTACCGCCAGCAGCTGCGCCAGTGAAGAATGCCTTAAGGTTATCAGCAGTAACGCCAGCTGCAGAGGCAATCTGAGAGAACTTCATTGCATTGACCTGGAAGTCAATTGTGTCTCCCTTGTTTGCTCCTACCTGCAGTGTGAGCTTACCCACGTTGTTGGAATCCTGACCAGCAGTATCCTTACCCTTGGTCATGATGGAGTTGGTGCCTGCACCGTCCAGGATTAAGGAACCGCCAAACTTGGTTTGCTTGGCAATACGGGTAATTTCCTGGGTCAGAGCAGTGGCTTCTGCAGACAGAGCTTTTCTGTCATCAAGTGTATTAGTACCGTTACGTGCCTGTACAGCCAGGGTACGAATCTTCTGGAGCATTCCAGTGATTTCGTCCATGGCGCCCTCAGCAGTCTGGGCAAAGGCCACGCCATCAGAGGCATTGCGGTTACCCTGATTCAGGCCATTGATCTGGGTGGTTAAACGTGAGGAAATCTGCAGGCCTGCTGCGTCGTCCTTGGCACTGTTAATTCTCAGTCCTGACGAGAGACGCTGATAGGTCGTATTGAGCTGATTCTGAACATTATTGAGATATCTACGACCGTTTAAGCTCGACACATTTGTGTTTACATATACCGCCATTGCTAATACTCCTTTACTGCATAGTAGTGGAGTGTCGCGCTTATTGACCGCAGCCCCCACTTTATATCTTTAAACGGAAGATACGCTTTATGTACAGAACATTAACCAGATTATCCCAGTGAGGCCCAACACCGCTTTCCAAAGTCTTTATAGATATGAAAATAGTCGTAAGGCCTGATTTAAACCATGAAATCATGCTCGCATAACTTTCAATACCCTTCAAAAACAAAGCCCCCGATCATTGCTGACCAGGGGCTTTGTTTTGAGGCGCAATCAGCTTACAGCTGACAGAGCACAGTCTTATCTTAAGGCATTAGCCCAGGAGGGACAGACCAAGCTGTGGACGGGTGTTAGCCTGCATGAGCATGGAGGTAGCAGCTTGCTGAATGATGGACTGCTGGCTCAGGTTTGCTGATTCCTCTGCGAAATCTGCGTCACGAATTCTGCTGCGGGCATCAGCCTGGTTGGCAGAAACGTTGGCCTGGTTTCTGATGGAAGATTCCAATCTGTTCTGTATTGCACCTAGTCCGGCACGTGAGGCATCTACAGCACCGATGAGCTTGTCCATGTGGGAAATGATGTTTCCAAGCTCTGCGGCATTGGTAAAGACCATGCCCTTGGCAGCATCATAGTACTTCTTCAAATCATTTGCAGCAACACCGGCTGCGCTGGCGATCTGAGAGAACTTCATGGCGTTTACTTCAAAACTGATAGTATCGCCCTTGTTTGCGCCTACCTGAAGGGTAAGCTTACCAATATGATCCTTAGTCTGACCGGCCTGGCCACCGCCGCCGCCCTTTGTCATGATGGAGTTGGCACCAGCACCGTCCAGGATTAAGGAACCACCGAACTTGGTCTGCTTGGCAATACGGGTAATCTCCTCTACCAGAGAGGTAGCCTCTTTCTGCAGAGCCTTACGGTCATCAGCGGTATTGGTACCATTGTTGGCCTGTACAGCAAGAGTACGAATCTTCTGGAGCATGCCAGTGATTTCGTCCATGGCGCCCTCAGCGGTCTGGGCAAAAGCTACGCCATCAGAAGCATTGCGGTTGCCCTGATTCAGGCCGTTTATCTGGGTAGTTAAACGTGAGGAAATCTGCAGGCCTGCTGCGTCGTCCTTGGCACTGTTAATTCTCAGTCCTGACGAGAGACGCTGATATGTCGTAGTGAGCTGATTCTGAACATTGTTCAGATATCTACGACCGTTTAAGCTCGACACATTTGTGTTTACATATACCGCCATTGCTATTACTCCTTTACTGCATAGTAGTGGAGTGTCGCGCTTATTGACCGCAGCCCCCACTTTATATCTATAAACGGAAGATACGCTTTATGTACAGAACATTAACTGGATTATCCAAGTGAGGTCAAACAACGCGTTCCAAAGTCTTTATAGATATGAAAACAGTCGTAAGGCCTGATTATATCCATAAAATCATGCTTGCATTACTTTCAATACCAATCAAATACAAAGCCCCTGATCATTGCTGACCAGGGGCTTTGTGTTGAGGCGCAATCAGCTTACAGCTGACAGAGCACAGTCTTATCTTAAGGCATTAGCCTAAGAGGGACAGACCAAGCTGTGGACGGGTGTTGGCCTGCATGAGCATGGAGGTAGCAGCCTGCTGAATGATGGACTGCTGGCTCAGGTTTGCTGATTCCTCTGCGAAATCTGCATCACGAATTCTGCTGCGGGCATCAGCCTGGTTGGCAGAAACGTTGGCCTGGTTTCTGATTGAAGATTCCAATCTGTTCTGTATTGCACCTAGTCCAGCACGTGAGGCGTCTACAGCACCTATGAGCTTGTCCATGTGGGAAATGATATTGCCCAGCTGATCAGCATGGGTAAATACCATACCCTTGGCGGCCTCATAATACTTCTTTAAATCAGTATCACCTACACCAGCGCCAAGAGCAATCTGAGAGAACTTCATGGCGTTGATTTCAAAACTGATAGTATCGCCCTTATTAGCGCCTACCTGAAGAACCAGCTTACCAATAGAGTTTTTATCGTTAGCAGCACCACCCTTGGTCATGATGGAGTTGGCACCGGCACCGTCCAGGATTAAGGAGCCACCGAACTTGGTCTGCTTGGCGATACGGGTGATCTCTTCTACAAGAGAGGTAGCCTCTTTAGAGAGTGCCTTGCGGTCATCAGCAGTATTGGTGCCGTTGTTGGCCTGTACTGCCAGGGTGCGAATCTTCTGGAGCATGCCAGTGATTTCGTCCATGGCGCCCTCAGCGGTCTGAGCAAAGGCCACACCATCAGAGGCATTACGGTTGCCCTGATTCAGGCCATTTATCTGGGTAGTTAAACGTGAGGAAATCTGCAGGCCTGCTGCATCGTCCTTGGCACTGTTAATTCTCAGTCCTGACGAGAGACGCTGATATGTCGTAGTGAGCTGATTTTGAACATTGTTCAGATATCTACGACCGTTTAAGCTCGACACATTTGTGTTTACGTATACCGCCATTCCTAACGCTCCTTTACTGTAAAGTACCGGAATATCGCGGTTTGCTCACGCAATACTCCCACAGAACAGCTAACGGGCATACCGTTTTATTTACAACTTATTTACACATAAAGCCGCATCAGGCTTACATAGCATATTTATACTTCTTTATAGATATATAAGTGAAAGTGGCACTGCTAATGTTGGCATGAAAAAAAGGTGAGCCTGAAATCAGGTTCACCTCTTTGAATTTCAGCCTGTGTGATGGACACAGCCGCTTTTTAAATCAGAACTTAGTCTTAGCCCTTATTGGCTATGCTTGAAAAGCTCTACTGCAGCCTGCAGCCCTCTGGCTACTGGCTGCTCCAGGCTGGCAGCTGGACTGCAGGTGCTGCTTAGTGCTGCTTGACCTCAACCCAGAACTTCTTTTCAAGATCGTTAAAGAGCTTCTCGCACTCGTTATCAGGCTTATAGGTCATCTTTGAAACCACAAAGATAGCGATGGCGGAGAGGATAAAGCCAGGTACGATGGAGTACAGTCCCAGGAAGCCGCCGATTTCCCATACGATAACGGTAATGGCACCGGTAGCCATACCGACAATGGCGCCTGGCAGAGTCATGCGGGACCAGAATACGGAAATAAGCACGGTAGGACCGAAAGCGGCACCAAAGCCAGCCCAGGCGTAAGCTACCAGACGTAATACGCCGCTCTCAGGATCAAGGGCGATGATGTAGGCAATGATTGCTACCAGCAGCAGCATGAAGCGGCCACACCATACCAGCTCGCGCTGAGAGGCATGTGGACGCAGCCAGCGACGGTAGAAGTCAGCAGTCAGGGTGGTGGAGGCCACCAGCAGCTGACAGGACAGAGTGGACATGATGGCGGCCAGAATGGCTGAGAGCAGAATACCGGCTACCCATGGAGTGAATAGTACCTGAGTTACGATGATGAATATCTGCTCAGGATTGGCAATGGAGACCTCAGGGTGCTTAACTGAGAATGCAACACCGTAGTAGCCGATTAATACGGCACCGATAAGACAGAGGGACATCCAGGTAATGGAGATACGGCGGGCATCACCCATGCCACGAACCGAGCCGGCAGCCATGAAGCGTACCAGAATGTGAGGCTGACCTACGTAACCAAGACCCCAGCCTACCAGGGACAGGAAGCCTATTACTGTCATACCCTGGAAGAAGTCATCAAGGGATTCGTCCTTCTGGGCAATCAGGGCATTGGCTGCATCAAGACCACCGCAGTCAAGAATCATGACTACAGGGGTAAGCAGCAGGGCAAAAATCATAAGGCTGGCCTGAACAGTATCTGTCCAGCTTACAGCAAGGAAGCCGCCGATAAATACGTAGAAGATAGTGGATACGGCACCGATTAACAGAGCATTGGAGTAATCAAGACCAAAGGTCTGCTCGAACAGACGGGCACCTGATACCATGCCTGAGGCACAGTAAACCACGAAGAAAATCAGGATGATAAAGGCTGCAATGATAGAGCAGATACGCAGAGTGTCATTGAAGCGAGCTGACAGATAGTCAGGCAGAGTCAGGGCATCAGAGGCATTGGCGGTAAAGGAGCGTAGACGGGCAGCTACAAACTTCCAGTTGCACCAGGAACCAACAGTAAGACCAATGGCAATCCAGGCCTCGCCCAGACCATGCAGGAACAGAGCTCCCGGCAGGCCCATCAGCAGCCATCCGGACATGTCCGAGGCACCGGCTGAAAGAGCGGTAACAAAACGACCCAGACTTCTGCCGCCCAGAACGTAATCGTTCAGGGAATTGGTCATACGGGCTGCTGCAATGCCGATTATCAGCATGCAGAGGATATAGACAATAAATGTGGTTGTGGTACTAAACATGAATAAGTGCTCAGAGCTAAGCTCGCCTCATATCGCTGCAGACCAGGCTGACTGCGCACCTCACATGGCCATACTATCTTGGCTTGACACCAGCCTGTTGAGTAAGACAGAAGAAATTGTCTGCTCCCTGCGTCCTTTAGTAAGAAAGACGCTGCCCTGCTGCATTGTTTGCAGCCGGATGACTGTTGCTCGCGGATTAATGACAAATCCACCTTACTGAGGTTATATCAGCCCCCTTATGTTCTCCGTCAGATACGAATCATGGCAGTGTGAAAAAAGCAGTCAAAGAGCTTAAATCAGGCACAAAAAAGCCAGTTAACGGAGAAAAACTGGTCCATAATAGCAAAAAACCCCTGTCTATGCTTGCAAGCACGCCCATTTTTGCACCAGTTTCAGGCATTTTCCCGCTTGCATAAGCCTTAAGCACTATTTTTGCCCAGATTACCCCAGCGCTGTCCCTTTCCCTTCCACTGCCTGAAAAGATACTGTCTTCTTTAGCTTTACCAATGCTGCAATGGGTAAACCTACGTCCCTTCCAACACCATAACCCCAGGCCCATCATGAGGGCTTAATGCTGCAATCTTACAGCTTACCCATACAACAAAGGCCCTGAACGGGCCTTTGTTTTATGGCATCCAGTGATGATAAATGTATGACTGCGCTGTAGGTAGCCAGCGTTACTGACGCATCCGGAAACGAAGCCATGGACTTTGCAGCCCATGCTGCGCTGGCATATCTGTATTAAGGGCCTCATCAGCCTCAGCTGACGTACTGTGGCTGTGGATTACTGGCCGCAACTGCAGTCCTCTGGCTGCGGGTTCAAGGCTGCAGGTGCCGACTTCTGGTTGCATGTTCAACGCTGCAGAGCAGTAGCTGGGCCAGGGCTGCAGTTGCACTCCTACAGCTGCAGGTTTCAGGCGTCATACTTCAGGCTCCAGCCTGACTGTGATGCTACTTTCTGACACTTACCTGAGCAAAGCGGGTGAAATAATCAGGGAAGGTCTTACGGCAGCAGCCCGGGTCGTTGATGACTATCTTTCTGTCAAGGGCAGCAAGCGACATGCACATGGCCATACGGTGGTCATTGTAGGTATCAAAGGCAGGAACATCACCGCTCTCGCGCAGGCTTGCACACTGCGGGTCTGAGCCGTCAACCATAATGTAGTCCTGTCCCTCCTCTACCTTGCAGCCCAGCTTGCGCATTTCTGCTGCCATGGCGGCAATACGGTCTGTTTCCTTAACACGCCAGCTTTCAATATTGCGAATCACTACAGGACTGTCGGTAAACAGAGCCATTGGCACCAGAGTCATGGCCGCATCAGGCATGTCATTCATGTCAATGTCGATACCATGGAGCACAAGGGCCTTACTTACCCTGAGGAAGTCCTCACCCACTTCAATGTTTGCGCCCATGCGCTCAAGCACTTCAATAAATCTGGCATCGCCCTGAATGGAGTCGCGGCCTACCCCCTTTACAGTGACCTCACCGCTGATGGCTGCAGCAGCAAGGAAGTAAGTAGCGCCACTGGCATCTCCCTCTACCAGATAAGAAGCTGGATTGATGAGTTTCTGAGGAGCAATGTCAAAGGACTCAAAGCAGTTATTGGCAACCTCAATACCAAAGCGCTTTAAAAGCTCAATGGTCAGATGAACATAAGGACGGGAAATCAGTTCACCCTTTACATTCAGGTGCACGGGACGGTCAAGCAGGGCACTTACCATAAGCAGGGCAGATATGAACTGAGAGGAAGTGTTGCCAGCTACCTCAAGCTCACATACAGAGCTGCATGAACCAGCCCCGGAGCCTGCGGCGCAGCCATGGCTGCCACCCTCTCCGTCTGCAGCATGCTGCACAGCTTTAACACCGGTAATGAGCAATGGCGGATAGCCCTCGTTGCCCAGATATTCGATTTTTGCTCCCAGTGCGCGCAGCGCATCTACCAGAATGCCAATAGGACGCTCATACATGCGCGGCTCACCTGTCAGTCTGTAGGTGCCATCAGACAGGGCCAGCGCTGCGGCCAGCGGTCTCATGGCGGTACCGGCATTACCAAGGAAAAGCTCAACAACGCCAGCATCGGCATTGTTAAACACGCCGCCCATACCTTCTACAGTAACCACGGTGTCATCATTGCTGTCCAGGGTTACTTTCACCCCCAGAGTCTGCAGAGCAGAAAGCATGACCTCAGAGTCATCTGAACGCAGGATATTGGTAAGACGGGTGGTTCCTGTACCCAGAGCGCTTAACAGCAGAGCACGGTTGGTCAGGCTCTTGGAGCCAATCAGATTTACTGAACCAGCGACATGGTCAATCTTTTCTAAGGTCAAAGTATCCTGCATGAGAGTATGCCCTGCTGGCGCATGCTAAGGTCTCGACACCAGGTGTGCTGCCCTTAGCTGCGCAGATAAAAAACACGTGCCCCGAAACAAAGGGACACAGCCTGAGGAGGCAAGAGATCTGCCCTGTGCCTGCGGCACAAACAAAAATGCGGCCTAAAGCCGCGTAATTCGCCTCACAATGTGGGATTAAGCCTATTAGCTTTAACAGTCATAGTCAATTAATGCACCGCCTGCGACCACCATGCCCACTGCCACAGAAAGGCTGAGCATGCGTTGCATGGCTGCAGTGCCATGACAGCCCCATGAATGCAGCACAGGCGTGCCCCTGCTTCCCTGCTGTCATAATCTGACCGCATCACCGCCATGCCCTGCAGAAGTCCCGGCCACACCTTTTATGCCTGGTTGGGATAAGTCATGGCATAGCCATGCCTGAAACAGCGATGCGTAGCAGAACATGGCAGATCAGGGTTAACTCATGGAGCTGTCACTGGAACCCTCCAGTTTGCTGTCCTTGAGAATGAGCTGCTCTATACGGCGCAGACAGAAGTCGTTTTCATCAGGGTGCCCCATGGTGATATTAATCAGCGAAGGCAGTCCCAGATACTCAAGATGTCGGGTAAAGATACCCTGGCGCATCAGCGCGTTATACCAGCTGTGGGCTCTGGAGCCAAAGTCTATGGTGACTGTATTGGTCTTATTATCAACCATGGCAAGACCGTAGAAAGAGCAGAACTCACGATAGCGGTTGCGCTCGGTATTGGTACGGTCCAGCACAAAGCGGGTAAATACGTTGTCTGTAAGAGCAGCGCAGGCACAGTCCAGTGCCAGCTGACTTACATTGTAGGGATCGCGCAGCACATTGATGATGCCGCAGATCTCATCACAGGAAAGCATGTAGCCTATTCTCAGGCCTGCAAGTCCATAAATGTGGGAAAAAGAGCGCAGCAGCACCAGGTTGGGATAATTGATGATAAGGTCATACAAATCCTTATAACCGCCTCCCAGGTAGTCAATCAGCTCCTCGTCTATGACTACCAGCACATCCTCAGGAACATCCTGCAGCATCTTTTCCAGACTTGAGTAATGAACGAAAGCTCCCAGAGGATTAGACGGATTGGCCATGATAATCATGCGGGTACGATCATCGATGGCTTCAACAATCTCCTCAAGAACAGGCTCCCAGTCATCATTAATGCCGGTACTCCTGATGCCTGCACCACTGATACGGACAGCACGCTCGATCATAATTGAGTTGACACGAGGCACAATAACATTGACCGAAGGGTTGAGAAAGGCACGGGCCAGCAGAGAAATCAGCTCATGATTGTCTGCTCCTGCTGTGATGTTGTTGACATCATAGTTAAAGGTACTGCTCAGCAACCTCTTGAAGTGCCAGGCTCCGGCATCTGGGTAATAAGGCAATTTGTCCGCATAGCGCTCGAGAACCTTCTGAACCTTGCGACTAATGCCATAAGGATTTTCACCTGAGTTCAGGCGCACAAAGTTCTTTGCCCCTATTTCCTCATGCACAAGCTCAACTGGCTTGCCCATACGATAAGGCAGCATGGAGGCTATGGCACCATTGGCAAGTGAGCTGAAATCCATGACAAAACTCCTGCAGTTTACTCATCCCATTGCCACAGCAAGGCCCAGAGTAAAGCAATCAAACAAAGACAGAGGCCTCAGCCCCGACAAGGTCATACCGGGCAGATCTTAGCATAGAGCTCAGCAATACCATGATTACGTTCAAGGCCATGATGCCGGTCCAGGCAATGAAGGCTGGCAACGCCATGATGACGGCCCGGACAATGATGGATGACAACGCCATGATGACAGGCAATGCCATTATGACTATGACGGGCAAGGCTAATAGATGAGGGCGTAATAGTGTGATGAGGTTGATGATTACCAGGGATGGGAGGAGTGCTGTAAAAGATTTTGGAAAGCACAGACGCAAAAAATTCCGGCATGCATTGCTGCAGTCGGTTTGCAAAGAAATGACGAGATTTTGATGGGAACTACTGGACTAGTCATAGCTCTGCTGCTGTGACTAAAGTGCTGTTTTTGAACGCTAACCAATATTATTAACAGCATCGACCAGTGCTAACCAGTCCCTTAAATGTGATGTATTCAAGCATCTGAAAAGGTGACTAAGGCGGCGCACTATGGCACTGATTGTCTGATCAGATACCGCCCTAGCGTCTCACATGCTTATGGGCCTATTATAACGATAGATAAAACAAAGTTAAGCCTTAATTTTGATCTTTTTCACGTATCTGACCTCTGTCCAGGAAAATGGTAGCGTATACAACCTGATAAATAAGGCAAATTTGAAAGATGTTATTGGTAACATAAGATATTGTGATCTTGATCAAAAATTTGTCCATTGATTGCAGTTAGCACATTTTCTGTGCAACGACAGCGATATTTTCCGCTTTCCTAGATGGAAAAATAGTAACTAGGCTCTCCAGGCTGACTCTTTTATTTAAGCGCTTTTCCAACTACAGCTCCATCAGCATCCCGTCCCAATAATTTCCCCTGCCATGTATCTGTCCTTAAGGCCCAGCCACGGCCCGAGCATGTGCCAATCATTGATATATTCTTACACTTACTTACATCTATTTCAGTAGTCAAAATGCGTATTTTAGACATTTAATATGTCACCAGGCCACCTGAGAATTAACAGTGCCAAGGACGATGCCGCAGGCCTGCAGATCAGCTCCCGCCTCACAACTCAGATTAATGGCCTCAACCAGGGCAACCGCAATGCCTCCGACGGTATTGCCCTTGCTCAGACTGTTGAAGGTGCCATGGACGAAGTCACCGGTATGCTTCAGAAGATCCGTACCCTGGCTGTTCAGTCCGCTAACGGTACCAACACTGCTGACGACCGCGCCGCCCTTAACAAGGAAGCCAACGCCCTGGCTCAGGAAATTAACCGTATTGCAGGCCAGACCAAGTTTGGTGGCAAGACTGTCCTTGACGGTGCAGGCAATGGCGACGACATCTACGGTGCTCCTGCTGCTGGTGGTGCTGGTGGCGGTAAAGCTAATGCAGGTACATTAACTCTGCAGGTTGGCGCCAATAAGGGCGACACTATCGGCTTTGATGTAAACTCAATGCGCTTCTCAGCTATTGCTGAACTTGCTGGTGTAAAAAACATTCTTGGCGATTTCTACGACAAAGACAAGCAGAATGTAAAGATCAGCACAGCAGAAAATGCCACAAAGCTGCTCACTAATATTGATAAGCTCATCGGCGCTGTAGATGCTCAGCGTGCAGGTCTAGGCGCTATCCAAAACAGGTTAGAGAGCTCCATTAGAAACCAGGCAAACGTTTCCGCCAACCAGGCTGACGCCCGCAGCAGAATTCGTGACGCAGACTTTGCCGAAGAGTCTGCCAACCTGTCACAGCAGTCCATTATTCAGCAGGCTGCTACCTCCATGCTCATGCAGGCTAACACCCGTCCACAGCTGGGTCTTTCCCTGTTAGGCTAAGGTCAAATACCAGAAATTACTGACAGTCGGTCTAAATAAGCCGATTGCGATTCAAAGCCCGCTGGCACAATGCCTGCGGGCTTTTTCGTATCTGGATACCTGTAAAACATGAGCAGATTTTCTTTAAGAGCTGTTCAACCGCAGATCATGCCGATCGAGCTGCAAGTGACATTATTGCTCGTAGATGTTCAATATTATACTTTACATAACAATATGTATATATTGAAAATATTACAGTTTATTCTTTACATATCGTTATGTATTGCATATCAGATTAATTATGGACTCAATGCGTTATGGAGCGCAGCTGTTCTGGATTGAACTCTAAGGTTCGTTCTGGATCGCAGCTGTTCTGGATTGAACTCTAAGGTTCGTTCTGGATCGCAGCTGTTCTGGATTGAACTCTAAGGTTCGTTCTGGATCGCAGCTGTTCTGGATTGAGCTCTAAGGTTCGTTCTGGATCACAGCTGTTCTGGATTGAGCTCTAAGGTTCGTTCTGGATCACAGCTGCTCTGGATTGAGCTCTAAGGTTCGTTCTGGATTACAGCTGTTCTGGATTGAGCTCTAAGGTTCGTTCTGGATTACAGCTGTTCTGGATTGAACTCTAAGGTTCGTTCTGGATTACAGCTGTTCTGTATTGAGCTCTAAGGTTCGTTCTGGATCGCAGCTGCGGATAATTGAGAACTCTATGGAGTTCTGGATTGCAGCTGGGCGCATTGTTGCTGAGGTTGCAGAGGTGGCTGGCCGGGACGGCCAGGGGCGGGATTTGGAGTTTTGCTGTGGGGCGGGTACGACAAAGCCCGGCATGGCCGGGCTTTGTGAGGGCCGGAGAATCCGGCACGGGAGGTGCTGCCGCTGGCAAAGCCAGGGCGCTGCGGCCAGCGCTGCTGGCGCTGGGCGCTGGAGCGGAGCGATTAGGCGCGGCGCTCGTTTGACTCAGGATCGAAGACGTGGTCGACGTTCTTGAGCTGTGGCTTGTTCTGGTTCCAGTATGGGGACAGCTCACGCAGACGGCCGATAATACCTGGCAGAACCTCGATGGTACGATCGATCTCAGCCTCAGTGGTGAAGCGGGATAAGGAGAAGCGGATAGTACCGTGAGCACAGGAGAATGGAATGCCCAGAGCCTGCATTACGTGAGATGGCTCAAGGCTCTCGGAGGAGCATGCAGAGCCTGAGGAGGCGGCAATACCGTACTCATTTAACATGAGCAGAATAGCCTCACCCTCAATGAACTTGAAGCCTACGTTCAGGGTGTTTGGAGTACGCTCAGTCTGATCGCCCATTACCAGAACCTCAGGAATGGTCTTTACGATGGCATCCTGCAGCTTGTCACGCAGCTTGCGTACGCGGGTGTCCAGCTCGTTTAAGTGAGCCTTGGCCAGCTCACAGGCAACACCCAGACCTACGATGTATGGTACGTTCTCTGTACCGGCGCGACGGCCTCTTTCCTGGTGACCACCGTGGAGGTATGGCAGGAAGCGGGTACCACGACGAACGTATAAGGCACCAACGCCCTTAGGAGCGTGCAGCTTGTGACCGGAGAAGGAGAGCATGCGTACCTGAGTGTTCTTAACATCTACAGGAATCTTGCCCACAGCCTGAACAGCGTCAGAGTGGAATACTACACCACGCTCGGCAGCAATCTCGGAAAGCTTTGGAATGTCGTAGACATTACCGGTCTCATTGTTAGCCCACATAATGGAGGCCAGAGCGGTCTTGTCAGAAAGCAGCTTTGCCAGATCCTCAGGATTTAAGTCACCCTTGGAATTTGCCTCAAGATACTTGACGGTAACACCACGGGCTGCAAGGAACTCACAGGTGTCGATAATAGCCGGGTGCTCCAGACGGGTGGTAACAATCTCATCCTTGTTCTTCTGGGTCCATAAGGAGGTCCATAAGGCGGCGTTATCAGACTCGGAGGCACAGGAGGTGAAGATAATCTCATCAGGGTGCTCAGCGCCGATTAAGTCAGCTACCTGCTCACGGGCACGGCTGATGGCCTTCTCAACAGGAACACCAAAGCCATGCTGAGAGGAAGGATTACCGTAGAAGGTAGTCAGGTAAGGCATCATGGCCTCAACTACCTTTGGATCGATCATTGTGGTGGCGTTGTTGTCCAGGTAAATGCCGGTACCTGCACCCATGTTATTTGTATCCATCTTTTTTCCTGCAATTGCCTCATGCCCCCTGATTTGGGGAGCGGCGGGCAGCTGTAAGTTTTATCCGGCCGGATTTTCATCACAGCAAGGCGATTTTCTGCAATGTCTTATCACTGATATCGCTTTGCCTGGTGCCAGTATCATCTGTATTAGTGCTGGCGCAGAGAAACAAAAGGTGAGCGGTGGGCAGACAGACTGTCCTGTGGGCTGGTCATCTGTCCATGGCATGATGAGGCGGCAGGTCTGACCTGTGTCAGTGGCTGCATAATCCCCGCACCCTTCCGGGCCGGTACTTTCAGTACCATGATTGAAACTGTTTTGACCTTTGACAGTCGGGGAGAGCCAGGATTTACCTGGAGCGCTGGGCCTGTGGTGCATGGCACCGGCCTGCTGTTCTCAGCTGGTAGTGCATGGCACTGGTCAGCTGCTATCTTCCCCGGCCGGCAGCTGACTGCGTGGTCAGTCTGCCGGCTGTGGTCCATCAGTGAGGGCTTTGCTAATTGCGGCCCTGCTGCCTGATGTCCTTGCGATCTGCGCTGTTAGACGGAGATCTTGAGCTTGGAGAAGTCAGCGCCAAAGGCGGCTTCAAGCTTGGTCTTTAAGAAGTTTAAGGTCATGTCGTGCATCATGCCGGTAGCGATGTTGCCGGTGAAGCGGAACTTGATCTCATCGCCGTTAATGCCCAGCAGGCTGATGCGGGAGCCGTCGGTCAGACCGGAGTTGAGCTCCTTGACTACGCCGTCAACTTTCTGGAAGTGTGGAGAATCCAGGGTAGCACCATCAAATGAAGTGGTGTTGCCGGTGCTGCAGCCACAGCTCTTGTTCTCGGTAGTGGTGGCAATCTTGATGCCCTGAACAGGAGTCTGAGCAAAGCCTGGACGTGGGGTACCGCAGCGCTCGAGGTCAACCCAGACCTCATCGATGATTTCTTCGATGCGCATGTGACAGCTCTGGCAGCCGCCGCCAGCCTTGGTGTAGTTGGTAACTTCCTCAACGGTGGTGAGGTGGTTTTCCCATACTACCTTCTTAATCTTGTTGGCTCCGACGCCAAAGCAGTGACAGATAATCTCGCCGTCTTCGTCGTGAATGTGCTCATAGGTCTTGCCGTGGTAGTTGGCAATGGCAGCGTCTAAAGCTTCACGGCCCATTACGGAGCAGTGCATCTTCTCAGCTGGCAGACCGCCCAGATAGTCAGCAATCATCTGGTTGGTAATCTTTTCAGCCTCGGCCAGGCTCTTGCCAATCAGCATCTCGGTTAAAGCAGATGAGGATGCGATGGCGCTGCCGCAACCATAGGTCTGGAAAGCTGCATCTTCGATAATGTCGGTGGTTGGATTGATCTTTAACATTAATCTCAGAGCATCACCGCAAATAATCGAGCCCACGTCACCAACAGCATTGGCGTCTTCAATAACACGTGCGTTGCGTGGATTCAGGAAATGATCTTTAACTTTTTCAGAGTAATCCCACATAGCTAAAAGCCTCAATTAAATTCGGTGAAACAGACAGATTCATTCCGTCTGGTGCCGGACATAACAGATCCGGGCATAAGCGGGACATCCTGTCTCCGTCATACCTCTGTCAGGCACTGGGTCAACTGGGCTGACCTGAAATCAGCGCGTTGATTTTAGATCCTGAAAGCCCTCATTACAAACCATATTCCTGACCTTCAGGATATCCATGGATTAATGCCTTCATTCACTTGGTTCTGTTGTTAACTCCTGCATAAACAGGCCTGAATTAACGGCTTACAATTTTACAGGAAATAACACAGGTGATAATGCAAAGATTTAGCAAATGCTAACCTGTCCCCAACAACTGATCAAAAGTACCATTCAGGGTGGAGAGCTCACCTGGCATCAACAGGCATATAAATCACAGCCACAGGCAGTTGCCGCTATTATTGCACAGTATTACAAAAGTAGATTAATAAAATGCTAAAAGCACCGGTATGACCCGTCTGATTTAGGGAAAATTTTCACTTCCGCCATAAGTTTTTACCATTTGCCTGCTGTATCGTGCCCTGCCCCTGCCATTGCCTGACTTAGCACCACAGGCAGCAGTCATGACCAAGGCTATGGCCATCTTGAGCATAGGCACATAACTGTTGCTGCGCATGCACAGCTGACGCACCGGCAGTGCGCCATGACTGCCACGAACAGCTATGAGCAATGGGATGGCTGGCCGGGCCGTCAGTTTCCGTGCAGCCGGCTGGCTGCACGGCGCGGCAAGTGGCAGCTGCGGTGGTCAGTGCCTGGCCATTGCGGTGGCCAGTGCCAGACCATTGCGGTGGTCAGTTCATGACCATTGCGCTGACCATTGCAGGTGCTGAGACCGGGCGGCCCGGGCTGCAAGGGGGTATAATGACGCCAGCTTTTAACTTCCCGGTCAACAGAGCAAGGGGTATGCATGACTAATCAGGCAAAAGCAAGAGAAAGCCTCAGCGACATGGTCAACCGTGACATGACGCTTTCTGAGCAGATTGGACTGACAGTAAGACTGAGTATGCCGTCAATCATGGCTCAGCTGTCCTCAATTGCCATGCAGTATATCGATGCTGCCATGGTGGGCAGTCTTGGAGCTCAGGCATCAGCCTCCATAGGTCTTATGATGGCCCCAATCTGGCTGTTTACCGGTATCTGCATTACCTCAGTGTCAGGCTTTTCCGTACAGGTAGCTCATCTGCTGGGCGGACGTGACGAGGTCAAGGCACGTATCGTAGTGCGTCAGAGCTATGTGGTCCTGATGATCTTTGCTCTGGCCGTTTCGGGAGTTGCCTGCGCCCTTGCCTCATCCCTGCCGGTATTTCTCGGAGGTTCTCCGGAGATTGTGGGCCACTCAGCTGCCTACTTCACTATCTACATGGCAGCCCTCCCTCTGTTCCAGCTTAACTTCCTGTCAGCTGCCATGCTGCGCTGCTCAGGTAATATGCTGCTGCCAGGCATGCTCAATATCATGATGTGCGTGCTGGATGTTATCTTCAATTTCATCTTTATCTTTGAGACCAGGATAATCGATCTGCCTTTATTTGGTCCGGTTGAGGTCTATAGCGCCGGTATGGGCGTTGAGGGTGCTGCTGCCGGAACAGCGGCAGCCGCCGGTATTACCGGTATTATCATGACCTTCTTCCTTACCATGCGTTCACCGTCCCTGGCCCTGCATATTGATAAGGGCTCATTCCGCCCTACTCTTGAAGTGGTAAGACGAGCACTGCGTATCTCCCTTCCTATTACCGCTCAGCAGTTCATGATCAGCTCAGCCCAGATTGTGTCCACCATGATTGTGGCTCCCCTGGGTACTGTGGCCATTGCCGCTCACTCTTTTGCCATAACTATTGAGGCTATCTGCTATATGCCGGGCTTTGGTATTGGTGATGCCGCCACCACTCTGGTAGGTCAGTCCATTGGCGCCCGCCGTTTTGACCTTACCCGTCGCTTTGCCCGTATTACTCTGAGCTTTGGCACTCTGGTCATGGCTGTCATGGGCATGCTTATGTATATCTTTGCCCCTGAGGTCATGGCTGTAATGACTCCTGATGAGCATGTACGTCAGCTGGCCGTTGACGTGCTGCGCATTCAGGCTTTTGCCGAGCCTCTCTTTGCCGTAGCCATCGTGGGCTATGGCATCTGCGTAGGTGCTGGTGACACCTTTATCCCAAGCCTGCTCAACTTCGGCTCCATGTGGCTTATCCGCCTTGGCATGGCCTGGTATCTGTCCTTAAGCTACGGCCTTACCGGCGTCTGGATTGCCATGGCCGTTGAGCTTTCTATCAGAGGCATGCTCTTCCTTGCACGCCTGCGCTGGGGCAACTGGATTAAAACCATGAACTGACCGGCCCCAGCGCCGTCGCAGCGCCAGCGCCATGGCCAGCCTCGGCCGTTAGCCGTACTTTGCCTGGCCTCAACATGCGCCATGGCTCCTGCCATGCAACGGCCATGGGCGCGGCCCTGTCACGGCACTGGTCTTGACCACTGCGGTCCACGCATCAAATAGCAAAGCCCCACACAGAGGCTGATAACAGCTTTTGTGTGGGGCTTTTGACTTTTCTTCTGATCAGAGTGTTGACTCGTCAGTCAGGCTGCGGCTACATGGTAATGCCCTTGCACTCAAAGCCCTCTTCGGTGATGGCACTTGATATCTGCTCGTCGCTTAGCTCAGGTGCTGCCTTAATGCGGGCACACTTGTTTTCAAGAGATACCTCAATGACCTCACAGCCAGGCAGAGCGCTCAGAGCCCGGGTCACACTGCGTACGCAGTGCTGACAGCTCATACCCTCAATCTGTACTGTTTTTTCCATAAACTCACTAACCTCACTTTGCTGTGCAAAAGCCTGAGCCTGCAGACTGTCCTTACAGCCACACTCGCCCCTGCTCTCCCCGCAGCAGCTGCCACTTTCAGATTCAGGCTCTGAGCTGGCGGCGCTGGTACCGGTACTGGAGCTTGTACTGGTGCTGGTGCAGGACTGGTCATCAGCGCTGCAGGCGCAGCCATGGCCTGGGCTGCAGCATGATGATTCACTGGCTGTGGAGCTGGCCGGGGCGGCAGCTGCCTGGGAGCCGGTTGCGGCGTCAGCTGCCGGCAGTGGTCCGCCGGTTACGGCCACACGTGCAGGTAAGGACAGGTCAAGGCGGGCGGCGGTATTCTTTTGTTTGGCAAGGTCACCGCCATGCTGGGAACCACAGACAGCATAGTTTTCGCACTCTTTGCAGGCCATGGCCTTGCAGTGTTTGGTAGAAACACCAGCAAGGGCATTGAGAGGCATGCTACGCAGTCTCAGGGCATTGCCTACCACGCACACTGAGCTCATGCTCATGAGCAGCGCGGCCACCATAGGGTTGAGCTGCATGTCAAACTGAACAAAGAGACCGGCGGCCAGTGGAATACAGAAGATATTGTAGACAAAGGCCCAGAAGAAGTTTTCCTTGATATTGCCAAGGGTAAGCTTGGACAGAGCAATGGCACGGGCAATGGTGGTCAGATCGTCACGCATAACAATGATGTCCGCACAGGATGCGGCAATATCGGTGCCTCCGGCCAGGGAAATACCGACATCACTGGCAGCAAGAGACGGAGCGTCATTAATACCGTCGCCCACCATGGCTACGACATTTTCCTTTCCCTTGAGCTTGTTTACCAGGTATGCCTTGTCAGCCGGCATACAGGCTGCTTTCCAGGTATCAATACCGGTTCTGCGGGCAACAGCCTCCACAGTGGAGAAACGATCACCTGAGACCATAAGCGGCCGCACGCCCTGGATATGGAGCATTTTGACCATTTTCTGGGCTGATTGACGGACACGGTCACCAAGGTAAAAAGCAGCCAGCTCCTGACTGGCATCAAACAGATGCACCAGCAGATACTGATCAAGGCGCTTTTGCTCAGAGCTCTTTTCACTGGCCGCAACATAAGCCTCCTCAAGACGCTCCCGGCTTTCAGCAATATCAGCCCGGCTGCTGTGCATGCCCTTCATAAATTCGGTACTGCCCATGTAGTAAACATGCCCCCGTACCTTCATCTCTACACCACGTCCCTCATGGACCTTGAAGTACTCAATGTCCCCATCACCAAAGCCGGTAAGACGGGCCATTTCAGCGGCGCTGACCGCGCCAGCTCCGGCAGCGCCCGCACTGGCTGCGCCTGCGCCGGCTCCGGCTGTTGCAGCTGCGCCGACTGTGGCGACTGCGCCAGGCGTGCCCATTGCTAAATGGTCATCCGTTGCAGCCGGTGCTGATTCCCTGACCAGCTCGTCGCGGCACCAGGTGGCAAGGGCACGGGCAATTGGGTGCTCAGAGCGCTGCTCCATGGCAAGTACCAGCTGCAGAGCCTGAGTTCGGGTCAGAGGGCTGCTCTCGTGCATGTCTGCCCTGGCAACCGACATTTTGCCTGCGGTGATGGTGCCGGTCTTGTCAAAGACCATGATATTGACGCGGCTTAACTGCTCAATGGCCTCAGGGCTCTTAAAGAGAATTCCCATGGAGGCTGAGCGGCCGGTAGCCACCATAATGGCAGTTGGGGCTGCAAGGCCAAGGGCGCAAGGACAGGACACCACCAGTACGGATACGGCAAAGGTCAGTGCCGTGCCTGGAGGTGCTCCCTCCATAATCCAGATGATGGCTGTTACCAGAGAAATGAGCATTACAGCCGGCACAAAGAAAAAGGAAATGCGATCGGCTATACGGGAGATAGGAGCTTTCTGGCTGTTGGCTTCATCAACCAGGGCAATAATTTTCGACAAGGTGGTATCGGCACCAGTCTTAAGTACCCGGCAGACCACATAGCCATCGCGCATGAAGGTAGCTGAGGTGACAGGAGAACCCACCTTGCGGGTTACCGGACGGGCTTCACCTGTCAGGGCGCTTTCATCAAAAACACCCGATCCTTCAATAACCACGCAGTCGACACCGACGCGATCGCCATTGCGCAGGATAATCTCATCGCCAGGCACAATGTCATCAAGAGGCACGGTGGTCTCTTCAAAACCGCCCTTGCCATCAGCAACACGTTTGACCGCCGTATCCGGTGCCAGCTCATAAAGAGCGGCAATAGCGCTGACGGCCTTATGCCTTGCTTTGGCCTCAAAATACTTGCCCACTGATACCAGAGTAAGAATGGTTGCCACAGACTCAAAATACAGTGAGTAATGATCATGCAGGTGGGCAGCATCAAAGCCCGGCGGGATTAGATAAAGGCTGTAGCACGAAAAGAGGAAGGAGGCACCGGCACCAACGGAGACCAGAGAGTCCATGTTGGGCGCAAATCCCAGCATGGCCTTAAAACCTGAGGTAAAGTAATGATAATTGAGCACCATTACAGCAAGACTTATGGCCAGCTTAACCCAGGCACTGACAAGAGCATCACTGATAATGCTGATACCCGTCATAGGACCCATGGAAACAATCATCAGCACTACGGTAAGCACTGCCGAAGCAATCAGGGAAAACTGTCTTCTGGCAACATTACGTGCCTCAGTCTCACCGGCAGCCGACAAAGAGGTCCCATCACCAGCGCGCCCTGCCCTGCCATGGGCACCGGAGCTCAAAGCCTGAGCTTCATAGCCTGCTTCCTTAACAGCATGGCAGATAAGCTCATCTGAGCAGCTGCCACCCTCAAAGCTTACAGCCATGGTGTTCTGCAGCAGCTGGACGGATACGGACTGAACTCCGGGCACGGCGGCTACAGCCTTTTCAATACGTGCCTGACAGGCCGCACATGACATACCTTTGATGGCAAAACTCTGCCTGTGCATTTCACTCATGATTTCTCCTCACTGCGGCATGGCTCCGCAAGGGTCAAACACCATTACACATCAAAAAATTCACCTGCTGTATGCTGAAGCCAACAGCTGCATGCTAAAGCCAACAGCTGCATGCTAAAGCCAACAGCTGCATGCTGCGGTTGCAGGCCCAGCAGGCAGCATCCGCCGCCCGGCTCTGCAGATGGCAGAGCGCAGCCTGCCGGGCAGCCAGTCAGCTCTTTGCGCTGTGATCCTGAGTTAAGGCACCAGGACGGCCTGAGGCAAGGTGACTTTCAGTAAACTGCTTAATCTGAGATTGCTCAGCCCAATGCGTTAACCGGCTGTGTGATGACGTCTATGCCGGTTAAGCAGATGACGTGAAACTGCAGTGTATAACCAAAATCACAACCCGATAAGCGCCATCAGACCGAAAATATGACCCAGTCCAAAATTTTGGACCGATAAAAAAACCCGTTTCCCAGCCAAATCAGCCTCAAATCACCACGAAATCAGCCCAAAATAGCCGCAAATCACCAAAAAACCGTCCCAGGGGACGATCTGACGCCTCCACGGCACAACACGACCGTACATCAAATGAAACTTTGCCACCTGCCCGGAACATTGCACGAGCCTGACAGGCCCATGGCTGACCCTGCCATAGACATGATTTCGTTTTTACAGGGCCCATAAAACAGAAAAGCCAAGAGCTCTAGGGGCCCTTGGCTATGCACGTTAGGATCTGTCGCAAAAGATTATAGCACCAACTAACTCAAATTAGCATATGCTAACTAAATTCCCTGTTATGGTGCAAAATATCGATAAACCAGCTCAGCTGTTAATTGCCCCTCATAGCGGCGCCCGCCCCACACCATTACGAGCAAAGGCTATAAATATGCCCTTTAACCGCTCAACTCTGCCCTGCCCTGCCCTGTTATACCTTGCTCACTCATCCAGTCACCTGACACTTGCAGTGAGATTCCTCATGCTCAGTACACTTACTACACTGCCTGCTGCGCTGGCGCATCATTTGTCTCTGACCGACAGCTAAGAGTTACGCATTAAGAGCTAAGCGCTGGTGCGCCCGACGCAGCACCTCCCGACGCAGCACTGCCAGAAGCAGCACCGCCCGATGCAGCACTGCCCGAATCATGGTTTTACATCCCTGACAACAGGAGCTGCAATGGACTGCTGTGCTGAAAGTGCAATGCATTTCAATGCATTGCTGAACATGGCAGAGCTGTTCTATGCTAAAGCTATGCTCCTGCTTTATTGAAGCATTGCGCCTCAGCTGCAAGGCCTGAGCTGACGTCCCTGCTCAGGCATGACTGCAGGCCGTTTGGGGCATAGCCATGACCATGATCGGCCGGATTTGAATGGACGGCGCTGCTCCTTGATGCCTCTCCTGCTCATGCCTGTCCAGGCATGGCCACCCAGGCATCGCGGACCTGCTGATGGAAAATTATGGGGCTTAGAAAAAAGAAAAGCCAAGAGCTGTAAGTCTCTTGGCCATGCGCGTTAGGATCTGTGGGCTCATTATAGCATCAGCTAACTTAAATTAGCATACGCTAACTAATTTTTCTTTTTTGGTGCAAATACCAATCTGAAGCGGATAAATAAGCCCGGTAGAAAATGAGCTATATTCATTTGCCTGCCGGGCTCTTTAATTTTTCTGCTTCAGCTCCTGATAAGGAAGCTGTTAAATCCGTCTTGCCTCAGCATGGCCCTCAGTTCGATCCCTGATGCACTCCGCGCAGGGGCTCATGCTGATTATGGGTCCAGTGCTGCCTGTGCCCCGGCTCTGACATCGATATGGTCCGGAGCCCGGGGCTGCAGCCAGGTCCGAGGATCGTACACAGACTCGGTACGGGGCCATGGCCGCAGCCATGTCCGAGGCTGTAGCTGGGCTGGCTGATCAGAGGCTCGGGCCAGGAGTCAGGCTGATGCCTGCTGGCAGACTGGGGCTAAGCGGCATGGGTTGAGGTTGAGGTGGTTACTTCCTTGACCTCAAATTGACGGGTCTTAACCCAGTTAAGTGGACGCATGGCGTTGAGTACGGCAATAATGCACAGACCTACGTCACCCAGGATTGCCAGCCAGATGTTGGCAAAGCCCAGAGCGCCGAGCAGCAGGATAATGGCCTTGGCGCCAATTACCAGAGCCATGTTCTGCCTGGCAAGAGCAAAGGTACGACGGGCCAGATCGACAGCTGTCGGAATGCGGGTAAGGTCGTCATTCATTACCACTACATCAGAGGCTTCGACAGCTGAGGCTGAGCCAAACTGTCCCATGGCAATACCGACATCGGCGGCAGCCAGTACCGGGGCGTCATTAATACCGTCACCGACAAAGGCTACAGTACCTTCTTTACCCTTGATGTCCTTAAAGGTGCTCAGCTTGTTTTCAGGCAGCTGACCGGCATAGAAGTTGTCTATATGGCACTGACCGGCAATACTGCGGGCTACGGCTTCCTTGTCGCCGGTAATCATGTAGGATCTGATACCCATTCTGGTCAGCTCATCAAACATGGCTACGGCGCCTGGCTTGATCTCATCGGCAAGAATGATACGGCCCATGAGTACGCCATCTTCCACCACATAGATTTCAGTACCGGTGACATTTACCGGAGGAACGCTCAGACCAAGACGGTCGGTTACCAGCTGCTCCTTGCCTACACTGATTTTGTGGCCGTCTACCATACCCTCAAGACCATAGCCTGCGATTTCATTTACCTCAGTGGCTGTAGCGGCACTGATGGAGTTTTCAAGGCAGTAGTTAACAATGGCTGTACCTACAGGATGGGTGGTCTGCTGCTCCAGAGAGTGCAGCAGGCTTAGCATGCGCATGCGGCGCTGCTCATCCTCACCCTGAGAGTGCTCAGCTCCAGAGGTAACAGTTTTAACCTTGCCCTGCTCATCAAAGAGTTCTACCTGTATGACGGTAAACTTGCCACGGGTAATGGTACCTGTCTTGTCAAAAGCAACAGCCTTTAGCTTTGACAGAGACTCGATGTGTACAGAGCCCTTTACCATGACGCCTGTCTTGGAGATAGCACCCAGACCGCCAAAGAATGACAGCGGTACAGACAGAACCAGGGCACATGGACATGATACTACCAGGAATACCAGAGCTCGGGTAAACCAGTCGCCAAAATTCTCACCTGGCATTACCAGCGGAACCAGAGTAAGCAGCACGGCACAGCTGACTACAACAGGGGTGTAGTAAACAGAGAAGCGGGTAATCAGAGCCTCAGGACGTGACTTGTTGGCAGCAGCATCCTCAATGAGGTTGATTAAGCGGGTAATGGAGCTGTTCTTACTGTCGCGGGTAACAATAAGCTCAATAACACCGCCCATGTTTATAACACCTGAAGGTATTTCCTGACCACGGGTAAACAGAGCCGGCTCACTTTCACCATTGAGGGCACTCATATCCATGGCGGCACTTTCCTGAACCAGGGTACCGTCAAGGGCAACTGATTCACCGGCCAGCACACGGATACGCGAACCGATCTTTACCTGACGTGGTTTGACAATGGACTCATTGCCCTCATCGTCAATAACACGAACCTTGTTAGGCTTGAGCTTAACCAGTGAGGCAATTTCGTTGTGTGAGCGTTGTGAGGCATATTCCTCAAAAGCATCACCAATGAGATAGAAAACCATTACTGCCAGAGCTTCAGCATAATCCTGCAGGCCAAAGGCGCCAAAAGTGGCAATGGACATCAGGAACTGCTCTGACATGCGGTGACGGATGAAAAGATCGCGGGCAGCTGCAATTAATACAGGATAGGAGACCAGCAGATAAACAACTGTGGACAGTCCAATCTCAAACCACATATTGCCTATGACATCACCAAGCAGCAGAGCTATGGTGATTAAACCGGCTGCCAGCCTGACCTTTAACTGCCATGACATGGTCCTGAGCATGGTTATACCCTCTTAAACAAAGCAAATACGAAAGCAAAGAAACTTAACACTCTGGCAGCCCCCTGAAGCTGCCGGACATACCCGGTTCGTCAGAGCCCCGGCCAAATCAGAGCACATGCTTTATAACCCCGGCTTCACAGCCATCTCCGGCTTATGAGCCTGACCAGCACCTGTGCCGTTCTCTGACGCTCCGGGATGTCAGATACTAGTCGCGCAGGTCGATTTCGATACCATCTTCGAAGTTGTCTGCAACCTTCTGAGCCAGCTCGAGGATCTGCTCCTCATCAGCATCATCAGCAACTTCCATGACCAGAGACTTCATAGGGAAATTGATATCGGCAGAGGAAATGGCATCTTCTTTGGCAAGGAGTTTGGACAGCTCAAGAGCGCAGTGTGGACAGTCCAGACCATTGATATCGCAACGTACTTTCATAGTTAACTCCCGGAAATACAGGTAAATGAGTATTGGGGGCCGCTGTGCAATGACGGGCAAGGCTGTGCGGCGCATCTACAATATTTGAACAACCGTTCAAGTATGAGCTCATTATAACCAAATACTTGAACATTTGTTCAAATATTAGAAATAAATTTCCACTCCAGATAACGAAATCGCAATTTTAATGGCTTTTACAGGCCCCAAACCGACGCAACCCCAGCAAACCAGCCACGCCCCACCCGTCTGCTTAAATCCAGCACAAGTCCGGCAGTTCCAGAGCCTTTGCCTGAACTTGCGCAATAGTAAGGGACCTCCCACCATGGCTCTGTACATCCATTCCCTGCCGCAATATTTGTGTCAGCTCAATGTAAGCTGCATGCTGCACCAGGCAGCAATCAGCCCAGTCAGCCCCTCTGCGCTGACCTGCCCAGTGCTTCGGACAGCACTGTTAACCTGCCACTGCAAGCTTAGATTCCTGTCGTTCCATGGCCTTCATATGCCGCATTTCACTGCTGCCGGTATCTCATATACTGGCATGCTCACCGCTGACGTCCTGCCTTACCCCTGCTCCATGGCCCGCCCCAGCCATGAGGTGCTCAGTGGTGAAGCCCTTGGTTCAGTACAGCATCCATCCCTTTTTCGCGACATTGCCCTGCCATGGGATACTGAGTTGTGAAGCCCTCGGCGCAGAGCAGCATCCGTCCATATTACATGGTCTTGCCATGCCATGATGTTCTGATTTATGAGGCCCTTGGTTCAGTACAGCATCCATCCCTTTTTCGCGACATTGCCCTGCCATGAGGTACTGAGTTGTGAGGCCCTCGGTGCAGTACAGCATACCTCCCTGCTTCATGGTCTTTGTCTTTGCCATGTTGTAGCTGAGGTTTAGCTGCCATGCAGCTGCACCTCATGACTTGATGAATGAATGGATGGATGGATGGATGAACGGACAGCCTGATGGCTGTTCGGAAAACTGGCCGGATATGCTGATTGCCAGATGGCAGCATGGCCAGATGGCTGGCCGGGCTGTTCAGGACCTGGCAGGTCCGGGCACGGTTAGTGTTCAATTAAGTGCAGTAATTAGCTTGCAGACCACAATAATTACAGGAGAATGCACGTTTTCCGGCAATGCGATGTGAAGGTGGCTTTGCCAGGATATGATACTTACACTGTACCTGAAGCCTGAGGGCTGTCTGCTGTGCTGATGTGATCAGCTCTGTCATACATCAGACAGGCTGTGCGGGGCTGACAGCAAGGTACTGACTGTATTGCATTAAGAGCTGGCCATAAGGCCAGAAATGAGGAGTGGTTATGGCTTTAACAATTTTAAAGGTGGGCGGATTTGACATGCTGCCAAGGCTGCGCGATGAGCTTGAAAAGCGCGGTGAGTACTTTGTAGACAGCAATCTTGCTCCTGAGGAGCGCAAGGCTGTCCGTGCCCGTACTGATATTGTTGTGGCCTCGGGCAACAGCTGTTGGCAAAAAGAAGACTTTGACGGAGCTCCCAGCCTCAAAGCCATTGTCTGCTTTTCTGTAGGCTACGACCGTATCGACTGGCAGGAGGCTGCCCGCCGTAATGTCTTTGTTACCCATACCCCTGATGTGCTCAATGATGATGTAGCTGACACGGCCATTATGCTCATGCTCAATACCATGCGTGAGTTCAAGGCCACTCAGGAATATGTTGAGGCAGGCAAATGGGGCACAGCTCCCATGTACCCTCTTACCCACTCTCCTGCTCACCGCAAGGTCGGTATTGCCGGACTGGGCCGCATTGGCAGTGAGATAGCCGATCGCTGCAAGGCATTCAAGATGGAAATTGGCTACTACGGCCGCAACCGCAAGGATGTCCCTTATCAGTACTTTGATAATCTCAAAGACATGGCTGCCTGGTGCGATGTAATGATTCTGGCCATGCCTGCATCTCCTGACAACAGACATGCAGTTAACAAAGAGGTACTCAGTACCCTTGGATCTGAGGGCTATCTGATTAACATTGCCCGTGGCTCAATTGTTAATACAGCCGATCTCATTGAGTGCCTTGATAACAAAGTCATTGCCGGTGCCGGCCTTGATGTTTACGAAAACGAGCCTGAGGTACCAAAGGAGCTGATGAACCGTCCAAATGTTGCCCTGCAGCCTCACACTGCCAGCGCCACCTGGGAGACTCGTGATGCCATGGCTGACCTGGTGCTGCGCAATCTCGACGCCATTCTCGAAGGCCGTGCCCCGGTAACCCCAGTGCCAGGCACCCGCACTGTCTGAGACCAGGCCATATGACCGTACGCCGACAGACATGCCGGCATACGCCTGAATGCCCGGCCAGCATACGCCTGAGTGCCATGCCTGCATACACCAGACAGCCATGCCGCCATACGGCTGCCAGCGCAACAGGCAGACATACTGATCCTGCCGCTGACCAGGAGCGTTGTGGCAGCGCCAGCGTCGCTGACAGCGCCTGACTTTACTCAAGCATACAGTGCCTGTCAGAGCGTCAGCCTGGATTGCAGATCCTGTTACAGGTCTGGTATGCCCATGGCTTTCACCAGGGCAGCAGGTCTGTCCTGCTGCACTCCGCTCCTGCACTGGCAGGCCAGGTCCATCCTGGCCGGCATTGTATAATGCAGCAGCAGTCGCCTTTAGCCTGCAAGGGCTGCCTCATGGCGGCGCCGCTGTGCGGTGAAGTGAGATGCAGGTGCAAGGCAATGCTGCTGTGCAGCCAAGCAGCAGGTGCTGTTGCATGGCGGCGCTGCTGTGCAGGATGTGCCTGCAGCGCATGCTGCAGGCGGGTCTTACGGTCCTCTGGCTGCCCATCATGAAATTCCCGGCCTGACTTTGAGGTAGAAGCTATGCTTAACAGAGCTGAATTTATCCAGTTACAAAGTACAGTTCTGAGCCATCTGGCCCGCACCATGTACGTTTTCTACATCAAGCCTCAGGCCCGTCAGGGAAACACTCTTATCGATCCTGTTGCCCTGGCATCCCAGCTGGTCTCAACCAGCACCAGCGCTCCGTGCTCTCCCTCTCTTGAGGATATTGAGGCTGCCTTAAATGAGCTTGAAATGCTCAGCCTCATTGAGCGTGAACAGGAAGACGCCGTATGGCAGAACGCCAGTGTTACCCTGCCTTTCTTCCTTGAGGAAACCAAAATAGTCCCGGGCATGCCTTTTACCATGTTTCTTGCCTGGGAGCCGTCAGCCTCACTGCGTGAGGTGGCTCTTAACATGGGCCTTGCTGACTTTTCCTACCAGGAGTCTGAGCTTCGTGACTTCATCAGTTTCTGGATCAATAACAGAATGCGACGCAGTCAGCACGGCTGGGAAACAGCCTTTATCCGTCGCCTGATGAAAAACCGTGCCTCAGATGCCACCCGCACATACGCCGCCTCAGTAACCCGCGCTCAGACGGGCTCATCACGCTCACGCATGCAAAAGCGTCTCGATTCTATCAGCACAGATCCCCTGCAGCGTGCTTATTTCCCTGATGCCGACAGCTCGAACCCTCGTGCTGCTGTAATGGCCATGCCGCCGGGATCTGCCATTGCAGGTCAGACTGTTTTACCTCAGGGCACAGGTGTGCAGCCTATAACCAGCTACAATCCCCAGCTGTCTGAACCTGCCCCGGGCAACCAGGCTTCCGCCCTGGCAGCTGGAAGCTCTGCAGCTTCCGGCCCTGCCGCTGCCGTCCCGGCAACAGCCGGGCATGTTGCTGCTGGCAATGCTGCATATAGCCATGCTGGCCAGCTGCCTCCTCAGCCTTTTGGCAAGCCGGGATTTGGTCAGCAAGACGGCTATGGCCAGTCCCCTTATGGCAATAAGACTCAGGGACAGACAGCACCTGCTTATGGCATGTCAGCCCCTGGCATTCAGCCTCATGCCGCTGCATCACAGAATATGCAGCCTTATGGCAGGACAGCTCAGGGCATGGAAGAGGGCCGCTTCGCCCGGCAAGGACGCCCTGATGCCCCTGGAGCTTATGCCAGTGGCTCCTATCAGGGCCTGCAGACAGCTGTGGGAGCAAACAGGACTGCTGTAAGCGCTGCCTCATATGGTGCAGGTGCAGCCAGTGCTCAAGGCAACACTGACAATATGCGCCATGGCCAGAATCAGTATTATGACTACCGCCGAAATAACGGATCCTCATGGCAAAAGGCCCCTGTTCACCCTGATTTTATCGAGCATAACAATAACGATTCACAAAACCGTTCATGGCGCGACAGCGAAAAGGATGCTTACGGATCAGAGCCGGTATGGGATGACCGCCAGCTGGGTTATGAATCAGGATATCAGGCCTCGCAGCCCCTGCCCCCACGTCGTGATGCAGCCCAGCGTACCGCCGCACGCGCCGGCATCATGCAGAGCAGTAACAGCCCTGACAGCGAGGCTTACAGCCCAGGTGTATATGCAGGCTCAGGTGTCACTGGCGGCCAGTCACCTTACTATGGCCAGAGCTGCCAAAACGGCCAGAACGGCCAGCCAGATTACGGCACCTCTGGCCCTCAGGGTGCTGCAGGAGGGCCATATCAACATCACATGGCTTATCAGCAAGCTCAGGATCAGGGCCGCTATTACAATCAGGCCCTGGGTCAGGTCCATGGCTATGGACAGACGACTGGCCAGCTCTCCGGAAATGGTCCGGGCCCACTGCCGGGCACCAGACAGGGATATGTCCAGGCCAATGGTCACAACAGACAGCCGTATCAGCAAAACTGCCAGGGCCCACAGTACTCTCCTGACACTCAGGCAATGTACTCCCGTCAGGGCAAAGATGAACTCTATGGCAATAACTCCCGGTCATACCAGGGAGCATATCAGTCCCAGCACTATACCAGCCCTCACGGAGACCATGGCATGGCTGCCACAGGTCAGCAAATGCAGAATGGCGCCCAGCCAGCTCAGTACCAGAACGGCAGCATGAGCAATGGTTCTCCTTATGGCCAGCCCCATCCTCAGGCTCAGTATTCTCCTTATGCCAGCTCTCAGGACCGGAGCCAGGCAGCTGGCATGTCAGACACTGCTGTCCCTTGCAACTATATTGCGGGGAACAGCCTGGTATATTCAGCCAGCGCATCAGCCAGTCCAGATGAAACTGGCAGCATGTCTCAGCCATATGCTTTGCAAAATGGACAGTACAGCACAAATGAAAAGGCACCATGGGCTCAAAGTGATGAGAGCAATGCCTTTAACAGTACTGCTCAGTCATCCCGGAGCATGGGCATGCGGGCTCACGGCGGCATTATGACTGATGCCTCAGTCTCCGGCTATGCCGCAGCTGCAGCCGCAGGCGCAGCTGCAGGCGCAGCTGCAGCGGCTGCCGGCCGTGGTGATGATGAGGACAGCGAAGAGAGGAAAAAGGCCGAGCGCGCTGAGCAAAAAGAACGTCGCTGGCTGGAAAAGCGCAATAAGACCAACTACAGTGCCCTTGCTCTGGAGCAGGCACGCAATCAGATTAATGATGCAGCTGCAGCAGCCAGTGCCATTACCTCAGCTGCAGGTGCAGCTGCGGACACCAGCTGTGGCAATGCCGCTGCCTCTGAGTCAGACAAAGGTGACAGTCAACTGACGGACGGCAGCGCTACATCTGTTGCCGGGACTGCCAGTGCCGCCGGCACAGCGGGTGTCTCTTGCGCAGCAGGCGCAGCTGACAGCTCCCCGGGCAGCAGCTGTCCAGGCACAAAAAAGTCCTGGCAGCCCGAGGGATCAGCTGACACACAACTGGCCCGTCCCCGCGCTCTGCGCAAGCCTACCCTGCGCTCCATTGCCTCAGGAAAACCTGAGTATGAGCTGATAGCCCCTGGTTACAGTGACACGCTTAATGCTGGTCCTTTTGACGACAGCTTTAATGGCGATGACCTTAATGTCTGTGGTACTCAGACCTTCAGCCAGGCTCAGGGCATGGGGCAGGGCTTCACTGGCAGCGCCCGCACCGGCAATCTGGAAGGAGCACAGCTCCAGGCAAAACCTTTTGCAAGCTTTGGCATAACTCCATCAGCCCTGAACACCATGGTCACTGCAGACACAGCCGCCCCGGCATGGCAGCATACTGCGCCTGCCACCAATGGCGGTCCAGGCGCAGGCGCGGCCCCTGCATCCGGTGCCGTCAACATGGCTGGCGGCCTTAGCCCGGCTGCCACATACATCCCTGATGGCAGTGCAGACATGTCCGCTCTTGCTGACGTATCTGCCATGCAGCCAGAGCTTTACAGCCCTGACACACTTAACAATGGAGAACCAGCTCCGGAAATACTGCCGGGCTTTAATCCTGATGATGCCAGTGGTGGCCTTATCATGGCAGCTCCCCAGACCTTTGAGCAGGTCATGCTCATGCAGGAGCGGCAGCTTGCTGACCAGAACGACCTGAGCGCCGGCGGCTTTGACCAGAGCTTTATGGAAGAGCTCAACCGCGAGTTCAACCAGGTCCCCCAGGCCCGGCTCGCCGCCATGGAGCCTGAACAGCTAAATCAACTGCATGCTGACAGCACCGCTCCATCTGCACCGACCACTGCAACAGCAGCTGACGCCAGTGCCGCCCCTGACAGCTTTTCAGCACCAGCTGACTTCCCAGCTGCAGCTCCCCCTGACTGTACTGCAGCTGCGGCCACTGCCACTGCGGCCACTGAAGCCGCCGCCAATGCCGATGCAGGTCATGATGAGGTAGCTGATGGTGCAACTCAGGCCGCTGTTGAGTCTGGTTCTGATGTCCGTGATGGATGTGAGGCTGCTGCTGATAGTGCTGCAACTGAAGCTGCTGCGGCTGATTGTGCTGCAACTGAAGCTGCGGTTGACGGAGATGTTCCTGATGAGGCTTGCTGTGCAGTTGAAGCTGCGGTTGACGTAGAAGCTCATGCAGATGCTGGTGCTGCAGCTGCTGTTGACGGAGATGCTCGTACAGATGCAAGTGCTGCAGCTGCGGTCGACGGCGATGCTCGTGCAGATGCTGGTGCTGCAGCTGCGGTTGACGGCGATGCTCGTGCAGATGCTGGTGCTGCAGCTGAGACTGACAGGGAGTCTGGCAGTGGCGGGGACAGCCTGAGCTGAAATAGCCATGATGGCTGGCTTTGAGCCTCGTGTGCTCAAGTGAGTATGGGATGCGGGACCTGATGGGGCCTGGGTGGCCGCAATGGCCATGGCCTCTTTGTCCTGTTACGGGCCGCAGGAAAGTAACAGGGCCTGCACAGCTTATGCCGTGCAGGCCCTGATGATTTATGAGATGACGACGGTCTGTCATCAGTCAGCGCGCTCGATACGCAGGATGTATTTGCGACCGTCCTTGATGAAAAATGCCGGCCAGTTTTCGTTATCGGCTATACGCAGCTGATTGAAGAGCTCGCTCAGGCTTTTGTTCACATCAAGCTCGCTGTCTGCAGCGGTGCGCTTGCGGTAAAAGCTTTCCTCGCCTGTCTGATCATGGGGAGTGAGTTCACTGCAGCGCTGCTTAAATTCAAGACACAGGTCTACACAGGCCTGAGCCTGAATGTCTCTGATTTCATCGTAGAGCTCATGGCCGCTGAACTTTACTGTCTTTTTGAGATACCATGGACCATTATCTGCTTTGGCATCAGCCTCAAAAAGAGTGAAAACTATATCGTTGCGGCCCTCAAGTATCTGCCAGGCAACCGGTGCCCAGCCCTTGCCCTGAGGCAGGTCTGAGGCATGCACCACTATGTTGTGACGGTGACGTGAGAGGTACTCCTGAGCAATCAGACGATGATAGGAGAGGATAAAAACGACGTCTGTATCCTCGGGAATATCTTCATGTCTGAAGTAAAGCGGCATATCTGCTGTGCTGGTAAGTGTCTGCGCATATGGGACAAACCACTGATCAGGGGAAGTAAGTACCGAAAATTTCATAAAAGCTTTAATATGCCGCAGGCTCAGGCATAGTCCTTGATAAACAGGTATGTTGGCGTTATGGGAGGCAGGAGCTCCCCTGATGTGTCAGACTGTGACAGCTCAAAACTGCAGCAGGTATATCTTTCCGGTAACCCTGCCAGGTGTGTCTGGCAATTACCGCCTGCATTGCATTGCACAGGACTGAGCTTTGAAATTAGTCTGCAGCGGCCGGAGGCGCTGCGGATCGAAGCGCTGCGGCTAAAAGCACAGCGGCTGTAGGCGCAGCAGCTGTAAGCATGTGAACAATGCCCGGGCACTTCCCGGAGACTGTAGCTGTCTTATAACCAGTGTCCAGATTATAGCGTGGCCATATTTTTCGTTCAGAATATTTTTTTGCATCAGTACAAGGCAGTGGGGCTTACCCCTTAAGGCCTGTTTAAGTCCCGAACTCCAATCCAGTCCAGGAGGACATGCTGAACAGGCTGTATGGCACTTTATCATACATATTACGTATGAACTTGTATAGACACTTCAAGAACTGTCTGCAGTTTACTTTGCCCCAAAATATGTCCAGATTCAGACCATGATTGTCAAACGAACTCTACGCGGCATGGCCCAGCCACAGCCTGGCACCTAATAGCCCGACATAATAGCTCCGGCTCTTGCCCTGCTCCCGGAACTTTCCATGCTTTCGGTATCTCCTCTGGTTTCGTCCCCAGCCAAAGGCCTGTAATTTCCACTGCCACTTACACTTCCACTGCTCAGCAAGAACACAGCCCCCGCAAGGAGAATGCACCTGGCTGTCCTGCTGACCCATGCTGGCCCTGCTGACCATGTCAGCCAGCCTCATCAGGTCAGTCTGGGTCCATGGCCCATTAAGCTCTGGCAGCCGTTGCAACTGCAGTGGTTGCTGCAGCTGCCCTGCAGAGAGCCCGCCACAGCTGTCATGAGCCATGGCCGGGCTCTGGCTGGAAGCCTGGTCCCCTGGGCCATGGATAAGGCTGCTACTGTGGCTGATGGGGCTGACTGAAATTCCGGGGCTGCTGGTGCTGCAGGGAATGCCGGGGCTTCAGGTGGTGCAGGGAATGCCGGGACTTCAGGCGCAGCTGGAGCTGCTGTCAGGGCCTGGGCGGCAATATGGCTGCGTATTACCTTGATTTGAGCTCTTTTTAGGAGCTTTTGGGCTGACATGGGCCTATGCTAATCCAGTTCTCAAAATAGCCAGGTACTGTAACTGATGTTTTTCTGTTTTCAGCTGCAGAGTAACAGTTCTACGCAATGTGATAATTGTTCTATCATTGCGCAATATCACATCATGGGCTCAGCATGCTTACCACGGCAGGTGCTTTAGTATTATGATCAGCCCCTGAATTAATTTTGGAGGAAAGCCAGTGAATGAGTTAATCTTTAACGCCCGTGGCCGCAGTCTTGACCTGTCAACCCCTAAGATCATGGGTATTCTCAATGTAACCCCTGACTCTTTTTCTGATGGTGGCAAATTTCTTGGACGGGATCAGGCCGTAGCCCAGGCTGCCCTCATGGCTGAAGCCGGAGCCTCCATTATTGATGTAGGAGGCGAATCTACCCGACCTGGCGCCGATCTGGTACCGGTAGAGGAAGAGTTAAGCCGCGTAGTTCCTGTGGTTGAAGAAATTGCCCGTGAGCTTGATGTCATGATCTCCGTTGACACCTCAGCTCCTGAGGTTATGGAAGAGTGCGTCAAGGCCGGTGCTCACCTGTGGAACGACATCCGTGCTCTGCAGCGTCCGGGGGCTGTAGAAGCTGCCGCCCGTCTTGAGGTTGGTATCTGCCTTATGCACATGCAGGGCGATCCCAAGACCATGCAGATTAACCCTGTCTACCAGGACGTAGTCAAAGAGGTTACCCAGTTCCTGCGTGAGCGCGCTGATGTCTGCTCAAAGGCCGGCATTCCAGCTGATCGCATTATCCTTGATCCTGGCTTTAGCTTTGGCAAAAACCTCGACGAAAACTACATCCTGCTCAACAATTTGAGCAAGATTACCGAGGGCACTGATTACTTCCTGCTCTCAGCCCTTTCCCGTAAGGGCATGATTGGCAAGGTCACAGGACAGAGCATTGCCGCTGACCGCATCACCGGCTCTGTGGCAGCTGCTTTCTACTCCTTCATGCAGGGCGCCAACATGGTCCGTGTCCACGACGTTGAAGAAACAGCTCAGGCCCTGGCCGTCTACAACGCCATCATGCAGTACCGCTAATCACCAGCCCTGTAGCACAAGCAAGAAGGCATAAGCCATCAGTCCCAGTCCTCAGGCGCCGGGCTGTCCTGTCCAGGCCTTTCAGGCCCGGCACCGGGCTACCCTGTCCAGGCATTTCATGCCCGGCAGCTGCCTCAGGCACAGCCTGACCGGATTAATGCCTGACAGAGACCCTGCCAGAGCGCCAGCAGCCAGCAGCCAGCAGCCAGCACCGTATAACCGGCCTACTGGCCAGGATGCTGAAATTCTGCGTTCATGGTAAAGCCCAACTCAAGGTAAATCTGCAGGCTCAAGCTCCCACGTGGCTCATGGCATATATGGCCGTAAAGCAAAAAGCACCCTCAGGGGTGCTTTTTGCTTTTGTGCCGGGCCGAAAATATACTGCCGGACGAACACAGCTGGACAAAACGTCGGCATATCAATGAGCTACGTATGCTGCCCGCCTCAACCTCAGCTGAGCATACGGCCATCTTTTCGGCCAGGCTTACTTGCCTGCTGGCTTACTTTTACAAAACGGATCAGGCATACAGCATGAGCAGCTGCCCGGAGTGATCAGATTTGTCAGGGCCCTGCATGCAGATTACGGCGCAGGGGCCGGTGCCGCCACTGGGACTTTCGACTGGTTAGGCGCTGGTGCCGGTGCCGCCACTGGGACTTTCGACTGGTTAGGCGCTGGTGCCGGTGCTGGCACTGGGACTGCAGACGGGGCAGGCACCGGGACCAGGGCTGGGGCTGACGGTTATACATGCAGGCATACATGCCGACAGACAGACAACTGTGTCTGCGGGGATGGCGCTGACATACATGATGTCACTTGCTTATGCCGGAGTCAGAGTCTTAGAAGACAGGAATCATGGTCCTGATCTCAGCCCAGCTGTCCATGGCCATGGCAATGACGTAGGCAGCCAGCAGGCAGCTGAGATCAATCCATAATCTGATTTGCCTCTGGCGCTCTGTTGAGCAGTATAAAGCTGTGCCTGACTCAATGAAAAAGCGTAAAGTACGGCTGGCCACAATTACAGCTGCGGCATTTAAGAAGGTCATCAGGCCATCGCTGTGGGTATAAGTAAAGCTCTCGGCGGCTACTGTTCCGGCCAGAACTGCTGATGCCTTATACAGGGGGCTTGGCAGCGCACACACAAAGAGCAGAACCAGACCAGCTCTGTCCGTCAGCCACCATCTGTTATCTGCAAACACCTGCTCAAGGCCCAGCCATTTGATAAAGCTGGCCAGATAAGGGTCATAGGCAAGGTATCCGCCATAATATCCGGCGCCCGCGCACAAAAAGATTGATACGATAAGATAAATCAAAGCCAGCATTTGCCTCTCCCATGCTCCCTGACTGGACTTAAGATCATTCCTCAAATACCAGGATCAGGTCAATCATAAAATCACGGCTGCATCATGACCGCTACCTGCCTGCGCCCTAAATGTGCTTTGCTGGCACCGGCCGCGCAGCTGCACATTTACCGCTCTGCCCCTGGCCTGACATGGCCGTATGGCTGCCCCAAACCGCATGGCGCCAGGCGCCAGCCACAGTATGCCCGCGCCGTCCTGCTATTGCCTGAGGCATAGTTGATCCTGCCCTGAGCATGCCCTGAGATAGTCAGGCCCCTGCCCTGATATTGCCTTAGAGAGAACCGAACTGGCCCTGATGCGTACAGACATATTGCAGGCCATGCATCTGCCAGACACAGTGCAGGACAGACGCCAGTCAGGCACATGATCGTGGCCATGGGCCAGTGCAGCTTGCTGCAACTGTATGATGGTAACCCCATGTGAGCAAAGCCCGTAAACAGGTAAGAGCTGAGGTCATGTATATCTTTTTTCTCACAGCTATGGGCATGATGGCTCATTTGATATATATTTGTCTGTCTCTTTTGGTTAGCTATACCTTACCATCTGTGGGGCTGGGCCTGAGCCTGAAAGTGAGAATCTGACATTTGCTGTTGTCAGAGCCATGGCTTTTGCCTGCCCTTAACTCAGTGCTGTCAGGTCCTGCCTGATAACTGTGTACCCATTTAACCAGGATAACATCATGCTGAGCAGTATTGTTCTTGCAACAATGGTCCCTGCCCTGTGCGGAGCCATTGTTATTTCAATTATTCCTCCCTTTATCCTCAGCCGAATGGGCAAGGCTCTGAGCCTTATTGCAACTGGTCTGCTTCTGACCATGGCTCTGACTCACCTGCTGCCTGAGGCCATTGAGCTTGGTGAGGACATCCACAGTATCGGTCTTACCATATGGTTTACCATCATGGTGCTCATTGCTGTTGAGATGTTTTTCAACAGCGGCCATCATGCCGAAACCTGTCCCGTCTGCACTACCACCCACCACTCATCATCCTGTCCGGTTTGCACAGCCACCAATGGCAAAAAACCAGCAGACTCTGCCAGCACAGCCCAGTCTGGCTCTCCGGCAGCTGACGCCGCGTCAGCTGCAGCTGCAACTGCAGCTGAACATGATGGCGCTGCCGGCGCTATGGTGCTTAATATCAGACGTCCGGTCAGTGCTGCAGACCAGGGACAGTCACTGAGCTCCCGATCAGCAGCCTTTGATGAGTACCACCGCAGCTCCTGTACCGACCCTGAGTGTGGCTGTCACGGCCACAGCCATGACCATGGTGACGGCCATGAGCACTGCTTACATGACCATGGACATGAGCACAGTCATGGACATGATCACGACGATGCCGGGTACAGCACTGATAACCGCTCTACCCTTCATCACCTTGGTCACAGCCATCTGTTCAGTCTGCGTACCAGCGATATTCAAAATGCCAGAGAAAGAGCCCGCCGCAACAGTGAAATGGGCCGTGGTTCGATAAAGACAGGTCTGCGCAATGGTGGTGCCCCGGTACTGGCAGGATCACTCTTTCACTCACTGTGTGACGGTATCATCATAGCCTCTTCCTTCATGGTCGATTTCCATGTCGGCCTTGCCATTACCGCTGCCATCATCGCTCATGAAATGCCGCAGCAGGTCAGCAATTATGTGCTGATGCTCAACTTTGGCATGAGCCGTCTGCAGGGATATATTGTCAACCTGACCTCCATGCTGGGCTCGCTTACCGGCAGTATCATTTTCTACCTCATCCTGGACAGTGCGCAGAATATCCTGCCTTTTGCTCTGGCCGTTGCCGGAGGCAGCTTTATCTACGTAGCCCTTTCGGACATTCTGCCGCGCCTTAACAAGACAGAAAACAAAAAGGGTATGCTCATAAGCTTTGCCTGTCTGCTGCTGGGTGCTTTCATAGCCATGATGTTAAGCCATCAGGGCCATGACCATGGCCCTTATGGTTCAGGTGCTCATGGAGCTCACTATCATGATCATGACCACAGTCATGGTCTTGAGGATACCCATGATCATGTCCATTATCACGGCACTGAGCCAGGGCACGACCATGAACACAACCATGATAACGACCATGAGCATACTCATGAGCCCTCTCACGATCATGGTCCAGATCATATGCATGGCCCAGAGCATGAGCACGTTCACGATGAACATATTCATGAGTAACATGATTGCAATGAAGACGTTCATTCTGAGCATGCCCACGAATATCATGTTCATAATGGGCATTATGTCATTGGCCGAATTAAAAGATTAAAAGGCTGCAGGCCTGCCTCTGTCACAGGGGCAGGCCTGTTTTGTCTGAGCTCAGCTCATCAGTCTTAGTCCAGTTAAAGCGCCATACTGCTCCCTCCTGCGCCGCAGCAACAAGCTCTGGCCGTAGCAGTCAGCGCCATGCGGAGCCCTCCTGCGCCGCAGCAACAAGCTCCGGCCGTAGCAGAGCAAGCCGCACCAGTCAGCGTCATGCTGTGCTCTCCTGCGCCGCAGCAGTCAGAGCATGAATGTAACTGCCCATGCTTAAGCAATATGGGACTGTCTTGAGCGTGCCGGGATCAAAAAACATGTCAGTTAATGAATGTTCAGCTTGACAGCAGGCGACACTAACTGGAAAAATCTGATGCATATGCCCATCAGCAGTCAAAGTCCCGACCTGGGCAGCTGCATAAGCAGCCGCATCAGGATCTGCAGCTCAAGCCGCCAGGGCCTCTCTGCCAGCCCAGTCCATTATCTGTAGGCACTCTCATAAAGGTGTGAGTTCAGGGATCCAGCAGCGGCATCAGGTCCAGCTGAGCCAGCTTCTATATCAGGCAATTGGCAGAAGGCAGAAGGCAGTTATCTGGCAAGAACAGTGCGGCGGCCTTACGTAATTTTGCGCGCTGGGGCTGGAGGGGCCAGGCTCATTGTGTGCGGCGTCCAGGAAACTGAACTGATCACTGTGCGTGAGCTTTGAGCTGACTGGTGGGCGGGCAGTGAAATACAGACTACGAGGAGAGCGTGTCCTGTCAGATGCAGCAGATGCTGCGGCTGTTTCAGGATGCCAGTGATGTTATGACAGCCAGTAATACCGGGCTATCCCGCCCTGCAGGAAAATACCCGTCCTGGGACGATGAGGGCGGTGCCGGAGCTTTATTTGACAGAATTGAAGAGCTTAACAGTCAGGGACAGTTTGTCCTGTGCTGTGAGGCCATTGATCATCTGCCAGTACGGGCTCGCGATTATCGTACGGCCTTTGTGTACGCCCGTGCAGTACAGAATCTGGCTGTATGCGGCTATGAGCCATCACCTGATTTTGCCTCTGAGACCAGGGACAATGGTTTGCCTGATCTGTCAGACAGTGCTGCCCTTGCCTCACTTGCTGATCCTGCTGCCCTGATGACTGCGCTATCAGAAGCCACAGCCTTCCGCCAAAAGCGCGCAGCTGCCACAGCCGCCATGGCTATAGAGCAATATGATTCTGCCTGTGCTCAGCCTGCCACGCGCTCCTCCCGTAAAAGCACCGCTGCCAGAAACAAATCCCTCTCCTCAGGACGCACTGTCAGCAAAGGCATGCCCCGCGCACTGGTCAAAATATTAAGAAGGGCTGATACAGCACGCTTTACCCCTTTCCTGCCTGACACTCCCGGCTGCAGCGTTACCGTACAGGGACCACCTGATGCCGGTACTTTGCTGATGATTACTTCCCTTACTGTGCTTGATGAAGTCAGTAACGACGGCATTCATGATCCCCGCTTTCATTTGCGCAAGGCATGGGCCTGGCTCTTTCTTAACGAGCCTGTAAGGGCCAGAGCCTGTGCTGCGGCCTGCAAATCAATCAGCAATGATGCAGCAGCTGCACTGATACTGGGATGGGCTGACACCTTCAAAGATGAAGACAACCTTGAAGAAAAGCTCAGTTCAGCAAGAAAGAGAGCACGTCTGTTCTGGCCTGCAGGCCGTGACCGTCCCTATGGTCTGCCAGCTGACAGGAGCGATGAAGATGACTACCACGCCCAGGGCGATGAGCTCGTGCCACCAGATGGCCGTGATGTAATTGAGCTGTGCTACCGGCGCCATGATCCCTGCACTCAAAGTGAGTTTTATCACCATCACTTTCACGCTACTCTCATATCAGGCGACTCTGAGCTCAACTTCAGGGCCTTTTTACTGTGGCTCAATTCCCTGTGGGACATACAGATTGAGGCTGAGGACATTTTCACCACTGAGGCCACTCATCTCAATGCCCGCAGCGAAAGAGTCTATGGCATACGCTATAACAATATGACGGCTCTGCTGTCATTTCTGGGCGGTCAGGTTGATGTGCATGACCTGATTCGCCATGGCCTTGGAGCAAGCCAGGTTGCCCATTTCAGCTATCGTGACAGCATACTTGCCCATGAGGCCGGCCTTGAAACCTGGGAAAAAGCCGGCATAAATCCCCATGGCTCCTTTGGCGCCATAGACGCCCTGGCAAAGAACAGCATCACAGCCGCTGGCAGCAGATCAGGTGCCAGGAGCGAACGCCCGCTTAAGCCATGGAAAGAAAGAGCCCGCAGACTGCTCAAAAGACGACTTCCTCATAAAGAGGGCGATCCTCCTGAGCTTACAGCCATGCAGGCAGCTGATGACATGTATCTGCACCGGGGCCGCATTGAGGTCAGCCTGCACAGCCGTGGACAGCATCCTCTGGCTGCTGGAGTGTTCTTTACTCAGATAATGCGTACCTTATGCATCAGCAGCACAGTAAGAGGCATGGTCATAAACGGAGGCCTCTTCAGAACTGATGTTTTCTGCATGGAAGCCGAGCGCATCTTTAATCAAATCCTGCCCGTCGATGCCTTTATTTTCTTTGGCATTAATGACGACGGCCCGGTCCCGTCTGTCTATACCAGGGGGCTGCGCAGCCTGGGAATGAATGAGATAGAAGTAAGCTATCCAGGCGAGGATCCTGAGGTACTGCTGTCCTTTTTACGCGATGCCGTGAATATTATCCTTACCCGCAACATCACACTTCAGGACGGTCAGGATGCCGATCTAAGAGGTCTGCTGCACCATAAAATCGAGCTGAGCGCCGGCATCAACATTCCAGACTACACTTTCAAAATCAACTACGATCTCAGCTACGGCGCCTCCACCACATCAGCATCCCCAGCCCGCACTGCAAAATCTGCAGATAAACCAGACAAAACTGCTGACAAAACTGCAGATAAATCAGCTAAAGCTGATAAAGCTGGTAAAGCCGCAGACAAAGCAGCCAGCAAAAGTGCCAGCGGCAGCGCCAGAGCCAGTCGCGCAGCCAGCAAGGCCCCAGCCGGACCAGACAGTCAGCCCCTGTCTCCTGTTTCAAAATCAGCCCCACCAGCCTCAGCTTCAGCACAATCTGCCCCGACTTTACCAGCCACGGATGTAACTGCCGTTCAAGCAGCTCCAGCTTCTCCAACCCCTGCTGAAACTGCCGCTCAAGCAGCTCCAGCTTCTCCAGCCACGGATGTAACTGCCGCTCAAGCTGTCACCGCATCAGCTTCAAACACATCCTCCCTGTCAGGCCGTGCTCAAACTCAAACTGAGCAAAAGTCAGCCGCCACAACAGAGCAGCAGACCGCTAACACAAAAGAGCAGACACTTTCCAGAAGAGAAAGCATTAACAGCAATGCAAGGCCAGTCACTGCTGCTGAAAGCACTGTTACATCTACAGATACACTTTATAAAACGGAAAGTACAAACGGCACCGAAACCATTACTGATACTGCAGCTGACTGTGGTCATGGCAGAAGTGCCAGTGATGAAATCAGCCATAAAGATGTAAGAGAGCAACAGTCAGCCTGTGCAGCGTCATCGCGACCTGCCGCCGCTCATGCGCCGGCTGAAGCTGCATCGCTTTCAGCTGCCAGTTATGGTTTTACACCTGGCGATCTGTCTGGCAAGGCCCCGGGCATCACTGTGCCATCAGGTACACGGCCATGGCCTCGTCATGCTGCCGTGCTGGTTGATGACAGCCATGTGTACTCACGAATGCTCAAGGGCACACAACGTGGTCAGGACCGTCTGAGCACCATAACCCATATGGCTCTTTTTCTGCGCTGGGCCATACGCCGTCATCTGATCAGCTCTGCCCTGGAGCAGAAATATCCCCATGTTATTGAGCAGGTGAATTTTGGCAATGAGAAATTCGATCTGCGCCAGTTTATTTATGATGAATTTGCCGGACGCATCAGTGATGATATTTTCAATGATGCAGGCCGGTCCTTTGTGCATGACTACTGGCAAAAGGAAACACTGCCTAACTATTTTGAAGATTTGCGCATTATTGCCCAGGACAGTCCAGCTCTGGAACAGCTTGACTCTCCTGCTGAATATGAGCTGTCTTTTACTGCCCTGCCTTTTAATGACAGCACCTGGGACTGTGTACGAGCTGTGCTTAACAGTCGTCTTAGTTCCCATCACAATCAGTATGTGCAGCCAGTAAGTCAGGAGTGCGAGGCTACGGCCTGGCAGCTGATGCGTTTTCTGGACTGCCCATGCACTTTATTCCCGGCCATGGCTGATGACAGTCCGCTTATTGCATCATGGCAAGCCGCTAAAACAGAGGGCGAAAACGACGGTTTTGTACCGGTAATGATTCCAGCTGAGCCACTGATGCTGCAGATGCTTATCAACCGCTCGGGCTGCCGTGCTCCACTGTCACGTCAGGACACCATGGGTCCATTTGATCTGACCAGACTGCAGGCAGTAAGACAGAACATGGTAAGCATGCCCCTGCCTGATGGTGCCGCCCTGCTTGAGGCACAAATAGAAAAGTCGCGCAGACGCATTGAAGAGCACGGGTGGAGCTGGGAGGATCATGTAACCGGACGGGCCATGCGCAAAGTTACAGTAACGCGCTTTCAGTGTATCTGGGACTTTCAGACCAGTCTTACCCGCCCCATGATTCTGGCCCGCATTCCTGCTGCACAACCATGGCATGTCTTTGCCTGGCTGCCCTGGGAATTACGTCGTTACGATATTGGCGTAACTGAGTTTATGGCTGTAGCCCGTTACTTTTATGAACAGTACGGAGCCGTACTTTCTGTAATGTCCAGTCAGGAACTTGAGTTTTCTCTGCCTGCTGCGCTTAAGAAGAAAGACAGAAGCCTCAAAGCTGCCTATGAGTACTTTGCTCTTTGCCCTAATATTATCGAGCTCAACTCAGGTAATTTCCGTCCTGACCTTTATGACAAAATAGGCAATGTAGCCACACTGGCCAGCACCTTAAGCCGCTCGCGCATCTGGTACTTCAACTGGGAGCTGATGTGGCGCCGCTCCTTTGCCCGCAACACCTGACCAGGGATGCACCAGCCATGCAACGACATTTGCCCAGGCATTCTTTTGCCGGGCACATGTCGTGTCCCGCAGCCCCATCTCTCACAGCTCAACCTTGTCCCTGCGCTGCGCCCGCCAGGACAAAACCACCTGCCTGCTCTTAACCTGACAGAAAGAAATGCCCCGGCATAATACTGCCCAATAAGCCTCCTGCTTCCCCGCGCGAAGTCCCCTGACAGAGTGCAGTCCTCACAACTAAAACCTTTAGGCAAGCTTATGAGACATGTTTATAAGACCTGCTTATGTGACATGCTTATGTGACGTGCTTATGAGACTGCTTATGTGACATACTTATGAGACTGCTGATGGACGCCCTGATACACGCTCAACTGACAGGGTTGTTTCTTTACTTTACATTTTAGAAAGCAAAAAGGCGGGATAAACCCGCCTCAATAATTCGTTTTAAGAAATCTGTAAGTATTACTGACCTAACAGGCTCAGAGCAATGGTAGGACGCTGATTGGCCTGGGCAAGAACAGTCTGGGAAGCCTGCTGGATAATGTTGTTCTGAGTCAGAGCAGCAGTCTCAGAGGCGAAGTCAGTATCACGGATTCTGCTACGGGCATCAGCCTCATTTTCAGAGATGGAAGCCTGGTTACGAATAGTGCTTTCCATACGATTTTGGAGAGCACCAAGACCAGCACGCTTGGAATCAACAACCTGGATTATCTTATCGATATTAGCAAGTGTGTACTGAGCTAATGATGCAGCAGAAATAGTCCAGCGTACCTCAGCTTTATGAGCGTCAGTATTGCCATCAATAACAATACCATTTGTGGCATTTTTATTAGCTGCGTTTGTGATGTCCTTTGCCTCACCAATATTTGCCATCTTTGCAAGGCCTGACATGGTAAATGCAGCAGTCCAGTTCAGGTATAAAGTGTCATTTGCATTGGCGCCAACCTGGAACACTATCTTTCCGGCATTTGCTGCACCAACGCTTGGAATAAGACTTGTCTTGTTTGAAAGATAGTTGTTCTTATCAGTAACACGCGGACCATTCAGGACAGTAGCACCTGCAAAGGTGGTCTGGCGGGCGATACGGTTGATTTCCTGGGAAAGCTGGGTAACTTCTTCCTGAAGGGCTTTGCGGTCGGCCTGGGAGTTGGTGCCGTTAGCGGACTGTACTGCAAGGACACGGATACGCTGCAGCATGTTGGTGGTTTCGTCCAGGGCGCCTTCAATGGTCTGGGCAAGGGCGATACCGTCGTTGGTGTTGCGGTTGCCCTGGTTGAGGCCGTTAATCTGGGAGGTCAGGCGGTCGGAGATCTGCAGACCGGCTGCGTCGTCCTTGGCGGAGTTGATTCTCAGGCCTGAGGACAGTCTCTGGTATGAGGTATTTAAGCTCAGAGTGGCATTACTCAGCTTGCGCTGGGCATTGATGGAACTGACGTTCGTGTTGACGTAAAGAGCCATATCCGATCTCCTTGTATGGCCCCAGTTCGGCCACTAATTTATATCTGGTTGCATAGTCACGTTAAGACATGCTCCTGTTTCATTGACCATGAGCAATGAGTATGCCACTGCTCTGCCAGGGCTGTATTTACCGTCGCTGCATGCCAGTAAACATCATATTTATAAGATCGGAAACACCTTAATAAACTGGCAATGCCATATGTCTTGCCCGCATGAAATTACGCGGGCACCAGATCCCACGTCATATTTATGACCCGAAAATGGTCTGTTCCAGACACAGTCCTACTGTGTGCTGAGCGCTGTTTGCTGAGTCTGCAGCGGGGCTCATGATGCTGCCATCAGCCAGCACAGTGCAAATTAAAGGGCCTGATCCCCACAATGGAGATCAGGCCCTTTAGTGTATTGAGTGCCGATACTTTCGGTCTGTCAGCTATGCGCCGCGCCCATCATACCCGGCAGCACCTGGAGGCCCCCGGCTACTGCGGTCGGACATAGCGAGCCAGTGGATGCGTGGTGCGGAAGAAGTGCGGTGGCAGCGCGCATCGCGTGGTGCGGTAGCAGCGAAGCATCGCGTGGTGCGGTGCCGGGGCTAGGCCTGGGGCTCAAGCAGTGCGTTTACCAGGGCCACGGCCTGCTCGTAGCGGGACTGGTAGTCGCCGCTTACGGTGACAAACCTGCGGTTGTGGCTCTCAAAGATGTCCTTTATCTGATTGGAGTACTTTTCACGCTGGCTGGCAATGACCATGGAGCGATCGCCGTCGTGAATAAAGTCCACATCAGGCTCAAGGAAGATAATGAGATCAAAGCGGTTGATGCTGTCGATAGCATCAGACAGAGCCTTGTTCAGGCGACTTTGCGGATCTTCAAAGAAATTGATGTAGAACTGGGTAATAAGGGTGTCAGTATCAACAAAAAGCACCTTCTTGCCCTGCTCCAGAGCCTTGATTTCATTGAGCTTCTGCTGAAGCAGAATCTCAACATAATCCTCAGAGAGCATGCGATCAGGAGTACCTGACTTAAAGGAGAGCTCACGGCCGGCCTCATCAATGCTGATGGCATTAAATCTACTGGTAAGATTCAATGTCAGAGTGGACTTGCCAGTGCTTTCTCCACCAATGAGCAGAACCTTACGGGTGTAATGAGGACGTACCACTGCTGGCAGCCAGTCCCAGTGACCATAAGGATCAGCACGCAGAACCTTGGAGCTGATACCCATGGTGTTGTCAAAATGATGAATGGCCGCCTCACGACAGGTCAGTTTGAAGCAGCTGCGCTCATCAGTATCGTCGTCAGTAAAGATGACATCGATACCGTCCTTGATCTGATCACGTATCTGACGGGCATGATCAAGTGCCATTTCGTGAGTGTACTGGCTGAGCGACGGGGCATCATCCTCAACAGTAAGGATGGTGACATTGCCAATATGGGCGGTCAGGCGGTAAATCCAGCGGTAACGTACCAGCATGTCTATTTCATTGCGGTTACGACCTGCCCACAGCACTACAAAAAGTCTGACACACAGATTGGCTGCCTGAATCAGGCTGTCTACATGTCCCATGTGCAGAGGATTGAATGCACCTCCGTAAAGACCGGTCTTATATCTCATTGCTCCTGGCCTCCCTTGACCAGCGTATGTACATGTAAATAGCATTGAGCAGGTAGACTACCCACATCAGCAGTACCGCCAGATTCTCCTGACCCTGAGCAAAGTTAATGGACCACATGACAATGGTTGCGGCATTAACCACAATCCACAATAGCCACTGCTCGGCAATACGGTAGATAGTCAGAATCTGAGCGGTAATGGACAGTACTGTTGTCAGGCTGTCGACCCATGGCAGGTTGCCACCCAGAGTGCGCAGGAAAAGACCATAGGCAAAGACGGCCACTACAGTAACAGCATAAATGTAGATCTTCTTTTTGCGGCTCAGGCGGCGCTTTTCCACCTCACCCGTATCAGCGCTGGTATGACGGGCCCACAGGTAGAGACCAATGATATTCATTGGTGTGTAGTACAGAGTGTTGAGCATGACCTCGCCATAGTACTTGGCCTCATAGGCAATCCAGGCATAGCTGAGCACGTTGACCAGAGCAAAGACAAAGCAGATGCTCTTGCCCATACCAGTGAGCACCACGCACCATACACCTGTCAGTGCGGCCACAATACCCAGAGTGGAATCACCCCAGTAAAGAGACAGCGACAGAATAATGGCCGATGCCACCAGCATCCAGGTGGTTTCGGCCTTTTTCCAGCCAGTAAACTCATTTTTCAGATAAAGTGTCAGACCTTCGCCCATATTATTTCTCCTTAAAAGGCGTGGAAATGACAGCCCGGGCGCGCTCCCCTTGGAAACATCTGCAGGCAGCCGCGCTACCTTGCGGTCGCCTGGTCGTAAGGCGCTCTGCATCTTCAGCCAACACTGCTGTGCCCCACCTGCAGGGCTTGCAGCTGCGAAAGCTGCTGCTATGCCCCTGCCCGGCACGAGGAGGCCTGTGAGCCGCTGTTGCAGCGCCAGCTGCTGCATATGCGCTGACTGAATGCTCCCAAAACGCGTCTGTATTTTCTAACCTGACCATAACAGTCCATTCATTACCTTGCTTTCTCTTGCCCCTGCCCCTGCCGTGCTTATGGCTCAGCCAGGTTATGGCAAGGCCGGTGAAGAACCACGCTCAGCCAGGTGATGGCAAGGCCGCTGATGCTTATGGCTGCGCCATGGGTTTCAGGGCCGGTCAAGCACCTGGCAGGCTGCTCACTCAGTACTGTCTGCCCGGCTGCGCCTGTGCCCTGGCCCATAGCTGGATGGGCGCTGAGAGCTGTTCTCTCAGACCCGGTTGCACCAGATTTTCTGGTGTGGTTGCCAGATAACGGGCGCAGGCCATCCCCGGGGGCTGCCTTGTGAGCAACCACGGTACGGCCGGGTCCGAATAGCGGGTACAGGTTATCCCCGGGGGCCACTGAGCATTTCAGTAACCACGGTACAGGCTGGGCCCGTTTCCGGGCAAAGGCTGTGGGTGAGGATAGCAGCGCAGCTGACAGGCAGCGTGAGGCTGTAGCAGGAAAGTAAAAATGAATCTGCAGTGCAGATCCATGCAAGCATGGTAATGACGGGATTTATGACGTCCATGGCAACTGCATTTTGCTGTCAGACAGCGCAGAGCGCTCTGCCAGCTCAGGCAGTTCATGAGCGTCAGTTACGTTTTTCGTCGGGCCTCGTGAAAAACAGCCGTTTGAGCTGCCGTGCCGCCTTTGCAGTTGAGCGAAAAGGCTTTGTTGCAGGCTGGCACAAGTGGCCGCAAAGCGGGCCGCTGTCGCGATGTTACTGGTAATGAACAGGTCAGAAAATACCAGGGCCAGTTGAGTTACTAACAATAACAAAAAAAGGCGGTATAGCAAACGTGCAATACCGCCTCTTTGAAATTTATTATGACCTGGAGAGGGTCTGGTCAGTCAGGATGATATGGCAACTGATATGACCCGCCCTGATCATAAGGTAAGACTACAGGACAAAAGTTACTGTTAGACGTACTTGAAGTCGATTTCCTTGATCTTCTCAGACCAGATCTTAGGACCTACGGAGTGGATATTGTTACCCTCGGAGTCAACAGCAACGGTAACTGGCATATCGACAACCTTAAACTCGTAGATAGCTTCCATGCCAAGATCCTCGAAAGCCAGAACACGGGCTTCCTTGATGGCCTTGGATACGAGGTAGGCAGCACCACCTACAGCCATTAAGTAGGCGGCCTTGTGCTTCTTGATGGACTCAACAGCGGCAGGACCGCGCTCGGACTTGCCGATCATGCCATACAGGCCGGTCTCAGCGAGCATGGTCTCAACGAACTTGTCCATACGGGTGGAAGTGGTTGGGCCTGCTGGGCCTACAACCTCATCACCAACAGCAGGTACTGGACCTACGTAGTAGATGAACTTGCCCTTGAAATCAACGCCATCAGGTAAGGACTCACCCTTGGCAATCATGTCGCAGATGCGCTTGTGGGCAGCATCACGACCGGTCAGAATGGTACCGGTCAGCAGCAGAGTATCACCCATCTTCCAGGTGGCGATCTCTTCCTTGGTCAGGGTGTCGAGGTTGACGCGCTTGACGTTGTCATTGCCACCAAGCTCGATCTCAGGATAGATGTCCAGTGATGGAGGAGTGAAGGTGGCCGGGCCTGAACCGTCCAGAGTGAAGTCGATGTGACGGGTGGCGGCGCAGTTAGGAATAATAGTGATGGCCTTGGATACGGCGTGGCAAGGATAGCTCTTTACCTTAACGTCCAGAACGGTGGTCAGACCACCCAGACCCTGAGCACCGATACCAAGCTTGTTGATCTTCTCGTACAGCTCAAGACGGAGCTCTTCGTCGGCATTCTGTGGGCCGCGCTTAATCAGATCCTGAATGTCGATGTGCTCGTTTAAGGATTCCTTGGCCAGTAAGGCTGACTTCTCAGGAGTACCGCCTACGCCAACACCAAGAATGCCTGGAGGACACCAGCCGGCACCCATTAAAGGAATCTCATGGAGGATCCAGTCAACGATGGAATCAGAAGGATTGAGCATCTTCATGTGGGTCTTGTTCTCGGAACCACCACCCTTGGCAGCGATGGAAACCTCAACCTTGTCACCCTTGACCATCTCAATGTGAACTACGGCAGGAGTATTGTCCTTGGTGTTAACACGCTTGCCGGCAGGATCGACCAGTACGGACTTGCGCAGTGGATTGGTAGCGCAGGTGTAGGCACGACGGGTACCCTCGTCTACCATCTCCTGAACGGTCATGTCGCCCTCAAACTGGACTTCCATACCGATCTTGACGAAGCAGGTTACGGCACCGGTGTCCTGACACAGTGGTCGGTGACCGATAGCACACATCTTGGAGTTCTTTAAGATCTGTGCGATGGCAGCCTTGGCTGAAGGGTTCTGCTCAATATCATAGGCATGCTTCATTGCGTCAAGGAAATCACGTGGGTGATAGTACGAAATGAACTGGAGAGCCTCATAGATTGAGTCAATGAAGTCCTGATTCTTAATTAAAGTTGTCATTAGCCAATCCTTTTCCATTGGTGTTTCGGCCAGGCGGCCAGTTGTATCCATCAGCCGCGTACCGACGCCACTGAGGCCACATCCAGGCCGACTAAATTGCTCAAAAGATTATAAGCCGATTGAAACAAAATTGCAGCTTGAGACCATAGACCGGCCCTGACAAAATCGTAAAAACATGAACCCTGGCAAGCTTTTTTACCCGCACCAAATAGTCACCTGTTTCAAGCGGATACCCCCATGGCATCTCACTGAATATCCCAACAGCTATCTGAAATCTCAGCACAATCAGCCTGCTCACAGACCCGCACTCAACGGAGATACCTGCACCCCATGGTGAGCCCTGCCCTCGCCCCATCCCCTTCCCCCACTCTTCCGTAATGAGCATTCGATCTGGAGTCGGCACTGCATCCTGTGCCCTCAAGGCCGGACTATTACTGCCAGGCCACAGATCCAGTCCACGCCTGTTGCACTGACGAACCGGTCCAGGTATTAAGATACCGGACGCCCTGATGTCAGCATGTTGCATGGTTGTAACAAAACCGCCTGAACTCAATGGTCGCTACTTAAGCGTCAGACGGGTGATGCCGACCGCCTCCGCATTGCAGAGCGACCATGCTGGCATGCTGGCAGGATGGGAGGCCAGCAGGAGGGCGGCATGCATGCTGTTACCGGCTGCACTTTGCTATGGGTTTATTGATGAAATTCATGCTCAATCCCACATACATTGACCTGTCTGTGTTCAAAAGCGGGGCATTATTCTAATTATCAGCATGGCATTGTCATGATTTTCCTTATAATGCCGTTACAGATTGCGTCTGCACTTGATTGAAAGACGCATAGTGAACAAAATATGGCCTCACAGACATATTTATGACATACATGCTAAGGCAGATAACACAGCACTGTCGGTAGTACGCAGCCATGGGCACTGCGTCGTGACAAATTAACGCCACAGCCATGCTTTTTTGCTGAAAAAACACTGTCATAAGGTATAACAACAGGCATAATCGTCATAAGAAAATGGCTGATAATTGCCGTTTTTCACTTAAGCACCATTTAGTGGCATACCTATTGCTGTAGTCACGTGAGCAGTCATCGCTTCGACTCCTTAACAGGTAATTAAGGTGTCTTTAGTGGTGTCTGGAGTTCGACAGAATAACAGTTACCTGAGCCCTGCAGCCTGACTTTAACTGCAATTGCAAGTCAGCTGTCATATTGCATGGCATCAGGATCTATTATTTTGAGGATACTTTGTTGCATAATATTCGGTTATCAGACTGAGTCCCTGATACACATTGAAATTCCTTACAGGAAATTGAGCCTAAAGCTTCAGGAGCAAGCCTTAAAGCCAGAAGAGACCTGATCATCAAAAAATGGAGTAACCGGACACCTCAGAGGCCTTAAGCCTTCCGGTTATATGTGTTAAAGCAGCCGTGCGGCTGAACACATCAGAGCCTCAAATTAGTGCAACACTGATTTACTGGTAAAATCGTCACTCAAACGACTGATTTTCCCAATGCGGATAAGACAGGCAGACTGCGCCGCAATTCTAACAGGGCGGCTAAATATGCTATATTGCCGTTCTTCAAGCAGACAGGGTATCAGACAGAGCTGATAAAGGCCTGTAAAATGCCCGATTAAGGACAGGATCTTTGCGTTTGTGGCTCAGACCTTTGTCGTAAACAGAATTCCTTAAGACAGAATGACCGGCATTTTGCCCGGCCTCTGTTGTATTACAACTGATTATTTTTCAACGTCTTTCAGGCACAACCATAAAGGGCTAAATATGTTAATTACGATTGCTGTAATCATCATTGTGCTTACAACGTTCATGTTAATCATTTACAACATGTACAGTGATTACATGGCTAAGCGCGAAGAAGATATGCGTGTTATCTATACCCGCTGCCGCAATATCGTTTCCGAGTCTGAAGAGCTGCTGATCAATCAGAACCAGCTGCCTTACTCCAAGACTATGGTACTCATTTTGCGCAACCGTATTTTAAGTGCCTTAAAGCGTATGAAGGGCGACCCTACCGCCCGTGGCATTGAAGAGCGTATTGCCGAGCAGACCAAGATTATTGAAGACATCAAGGTTAACTACAAAGAGGATCTGGCCTTCCGTAATCCTGAGAATGACAACGTTGCTGTTATGCAGTTACGTACTATCCGCCGTCTGCGCAAGATCATTCAGTCTGAACTGCGTGCCGGCACCACAGTAGACGTAAACCTGTGTCAGAAAGAAGACCGTCGTCTCAAGCTGCTGGTTCTGAAGATTAACGTTTCCAACCTCATCCAGAACGTAATCATCATGCGCGAGAACCGTCAGGTAGGTTCATGCCGTACCATGATTACCAAGGGTCTTGAGGTTATCCGCCGCTCCGGCATCAAGGACAACTGGCTGATGGACAAGTCAGACGTTCTCAATCAGATGCTGCGCGAACTTGAGCATCAGGTACGCGAGAAGAGCAAGGAAGAAGTCGAAAGAGTCAACGAGAAGACCGAGACCGAGTCCGAGCTGGACGAGATCTTCGGCGACAAGAAGAAGTGGTAAAAGCCACCCTCTTCTGAAAAAGCCCTTTTTCAAAGGCCCTGCCCAACCGGCAGGGCCTTTTTGTTTACCCCAGCAGCCAGCATCATTCCCGCAAGAGCCCTTCTCAAAACGCCCCGCCACAACAAACGTTTTTCAAAACCGCCCGACAGCCATTTAAATCCCTGTCCGAACCATCGCTGCCTCTGACCACGACAGGAACAGCCAGGACTCCTGATGTTCATGCAAGGCATTGCAAGCCCCTGCATTGCCCCGGCTCCAGCCTCTTAATTGTCCGGGCCTCCCTGCACAGATATCCCAACCAGGGGCTCCTCAAAGCCATGCCATGGTATGCCCCTGACCCGCACTCTCACCTGGCACTGCCCTTAACAGCCAGGCTGCCAGCGCCCGCCCCTGCCAAGTACAGAGCGCCATCCCACTTGTCCGCTGCAGCCCCTGATTGGCTGACCAAAGGCATAAACCTGACAACCTAAGCTCTGTCCGCGTAATCCATCAGGTAACATATATGTCTGAATGCAGCATCAGGACCAGAGCTGCACACCAGTCCTCCCCTATACAATCCTATCCCATCCAATCCAATCCCACTGTCCTATCCCATCCCTTTCAATCCAATCCTCCCCTGTCCTATCCCGTCCCATCCAATCCTATCCCATCCCAGTCAGGACTGGCAGTTGCTTAAGGAGCTGCATTGCGCTTAGTGCCTCTTTCTGTACTTTTTGAAAAGCAAAGCAAGCTGCATACTGCAGGCTGAAGATTCACACTGCATACTGCAGGCTGAAGATTCACGCTGCAGCATTCAACCAGCATACTGCTGAACACAGGATCAAATTACAGCTGCCTTATGACTGCAGAACAGCTCATCTCATGCCTGATAATGATTTACAAAATATTTTATGATTGATATTTTTAAGTGGTTTGAGAATGCAGGACAGTGGCTGTTGCGTACTTTCAGCATATCATCGGTTAACGAACCTGGCAGTTTTTGAGCTTGTTTTGAGTGTTTCTGGGCAAAAAAATGGCAGATTTGATAACAAATCTGCCTTTTTCTTTATTTGCTGTACCAGGACAGCTTATGCGGCACTGCTCTTTTGTGCAGTGCCATCTGGCTTTGGGTATTTTTTGCTGGCCATGAGGCTGCAAAGTGCGGTCTTAGATAAAGTCAAAGCCCTGCTCTTTGAGGTAATCAACAATGGCACCGGCTGGTGCTGTGGTGCTCTTGAGCATGGTGTTGCAGCTTTGAGTCCAGTCAGCTGAACGCTGATTGTACTTGCGGTTTTCAAGGTAGGCCTTGAAAGTCTGGTTGTACTGAGCCAGCTCTTCTTCATTGAAGGCGTCTTTGTACTCCTCGTCCATGATGAACCAGTGACGTGGCAGACGAGGCTTCTGCTCCTCAAGGTACTCCTTGTCAGGAACACCAAGAGCAAGGGCCAGTAAAGGTACTACGCCCTTTGGCAGCTTGAGCATTTCTGACAGACGCTTAATGCCTGACTTGTAGCCACCTATAACTACGCCTCCCAGGCCCATAGACTCAGCAGCGGTCAGAACATTCTGGCAGACCAGAGAACAGTCGTTAAAGCCGCCTGTTATGAACTTGAAGCCATATGGTGGCTTGATATCCGAGATGCGGGCCAGCTTGGTTACATCGAGGCAGAAAACAAAGAAAGTAGCGCACTTTGCAATATGGTCCTGATCGCCGGAGAACTGGGCAATCTCAGCAAGCTTGACCGGATCTGATACCTTAATGGTGGTAACAAACTGGTAGAAGCAGGTGCTTGAGGTCTGAACAATGGCGTCATCAATGGCGGTCATCTGCTCAGCGGTGATTTTCTCACCAGTAAATCTTCTTATTGACTGGTGGGACTTGATGGTCTCAAGAGCGTCCATGGTTAAATCCTGTAAAAGCTCTGCTAAAACAGAGTCTTTGGTTGCGGGGCTTAGATACTCTCATCAGCCCCCTTGCAATAATCTGAGGCCGGCAGCCTCAGCATGTTCGTGTTCTGTCGGCCCTGTCCGTCTGTTGCCACCAGGTCCAGTCCCGTCATCCGCTGCAGCTCGCCTGACTGCAGCATGTCGACTGCAGCCGCTGCGTATAGCCTGAATGCAGCTATGGTCGGCTGTAGCCTGTGCAGGTCGCCTGACTGTGGCTATGGTCAGATGGAGCTGGCAGGAGCTGCCTGACAGTGCCGTAAATGGATATCAGTTGCCTGCCGGGATGCGGAAGATAGCATCACGGTCTACACTGCCGCACTGGGCGCGGTCCATAAGGACGGCATCGAGAATGGTCATGGCCATCATGGCCTCGGCAATTGGAACGGCACGCAGGCCTACGCATGGGTCATGGCGGCCTTTGGTAACCAGCTCGTTTAAAGGATTACCGTTTTTGTCGATGCTGCGGCCAGGAACCATTATGGAGGAGGTAGGCTTGAAGGCCATGCGTACCCTGATAACCTGACCTGTGGAGATACCGCCGAGGATGCCACCGGCATGATTGGACAGGAAACCCTCAGGGGTAATTTCATCACGGGCCTCACTGCCTTTCATGGCAGCCATGGCAAAGCCGTCGCCAATCTCTACGCCCTTGACGGCGTTTATGGACATCATGGCCTGAGCGAGTTTGGCATCAAGGCGCTCAAATACAGGAGAGCCCATGCCGGCAGGTACGTTATGGGCACGCACCTCAACTACAGCACCGCAGGAATCGTGCTCCATTCGCAGATTGTCCATGAAATCGTAAATCTTCTGGAGTTCATTTTCATCAGAACTGGCAAAGTTAAGCTGGTTGTTAAGGGCAGCCTGAGGGTCATAAGCTTCAGTACTGAATGGGCCTATGGCAGTAACGCAGCCGTCAATGCTGATACCAAAGAGCTCTCTTAGCACAGTCTTGGCAATGGATCCGGCAGCAACACGCATGGCGGTCTCACGGGCAGAGGCACGGCCACCGCCACGATAATCACGGATACCGTACTTCATATTGTAGGTATAGTCAGCATGACCAGGGCGATAGGCATTCATAATCTCAGAGTAGTCCTGAGAGCGCTGAGCTGTGTTTTCGATAATAAGACCAATTGGGGTGCCGGTGGTCTTCTCCTGGAAGACGCCGGAGATCACTCTGACCTGGTCAGCTTCGTTACGTGGGGTACCAAAACGGGTACTGCCAGGACGACGACGATCGAGATCGACCTGGATCTGCTCCTCACTGATGGTTACACCTGGAGGGCAGTTATCGATAATACAGGCCATAGCACGGCCATGAGACTCACCACAGGTAGTTACAGTAAAGATCTGTCCGAAGGTATTTGCACCCATAGAATTAATCAGGCTCCTCGAAAATAAAAGGTTGCGACTGCTGCGCCGTCTGCTGCACGACACTAAAGTCGTCTTGACAGCAGCAAAACCGACTGGCTGAAAACTTTTCCAGCCCATATATCTTAGCCCATCAAACCAGGAAATAAGCACAGGCTTACTTCATATGTCTGAGTTTTCTCATTTTCAGGCCAAAAGAAAGGACCTGAGTATCAGCCCGCACCAAAAAAGCACGGTCCGACCACTCAGGTCCCTTCCTGCAGCTTACAGTCTGCCGTCCTCTGTGCAGTCACTGCGCCAGTCCCGCCTTCTTGACTGGCGGCCCTGCAGCCACTTCTGGCCGGCGGCCCTGCTGCCACTTCTGACTGGCGGATGCCGCGCCAGTTCTGAGCGGACGCCGCGCCACTGCTGAGAGCCAGCCTTCGCGCCAGTTATGACTGGCTGTAACCAGGCTACTGATGACGGGCGGCCGCTACGCTACCTCTGACAGGCTGAACTCCTGCAGCTTAAGACTGACGACCTGCTGAGCCTTCTTTGTCAGTTACCAGCCCGGCAGGCTTTTCTTATTTGCGCTGGTCATTGCAGGCATTGACGAAGTGTTGAGCACACAGCTCAAGCTGATCAGCTGTCAGCATGAATACACCACTGCCACCTTTCTTCAGGTCGATAAAGTGGAAAGGCACGTTTGGATAGGCCTCAATGAGGTTTTCCTCGGTATTGCCCACCTCAACAATGAGAATGCCCTCATCGGTCAGGAAGTCACGGGCCTTGAGGAGAATGCGGCGCACGCAGTCAAGACCGTCAGCACCAGAGCCAAGAGCCAGCTCAGGCTCACGGTGGTACTCATCAGGCATGGAGGAAATGTCTTCGGCGTTGACATAAGGAGGGTTGGCCACGATAAGGTCGTAGCGGTCACCCTCTGGCAGATTGTCAAAGAGATCGCTCTGGATTGGAGTTACCAGGTTTTCCAGCTCATAGCCCTCAATATTTCGGGCAGCAACCTCAAGGGCATCGGCGCTGATATCAACAGCATCAACCTCACAGTCGCCCTCAAACTGCAGAGCAATGGCAATGGCTATGCAGCCTGAACCTGTGCACATGTCCAGAACACGCTCAGGACGGCGGTTGAGATAAGGGTGGAACTCATTGTCGATAAGCTCGGCAATAGGAGAACGCGGAATGATGACGCGACGATCCACATAGAACTGGTGGCCGGCAAAGAAAGCACGGTGAGTTAAATATGGAGTTGGAATACGGTATCTGGTACGGGCAATGGCCATCTTGCCGATAAGATGACGCTCGCGGCGGGTCAGACGGGAAGTCAGAGTGGAGTCATCGCATGGTGGCTGCAGGAACATGACAGCCTGCACCATCTCCAGAGCCTCATCCCAGTAGTTATCAGTTCCATGACCAACATAAACACCGTGCATGGAGAACAGTGACACCAGATAGCGCACTACATCCTGTACGGTGAACAGCTCTTCATCAAGGGTCTTTAACACCTCCTCGTCATCAGGCATGTGATAAAAGTCTTCGTCGATAGGAGCAATAATTGAGTCGATCAGCTCTTCAGCAGATCTGGTATGAGAGTTAAGGTCCTCTGACTCGTTTACGTTTTGCGTGGTCATAAAATGATATAAATCTCTATACAAACAGCCTGGCGCTTTCCATAAGCAATAACAGAAAGCCCAACAGGCCCAATTAACCTGGTATGGCTATTTTACCTGAAAAACAGCCTCAATCCCCAAAAATACGCCCGCACCGCCACGACACAGAGCGCTGCAGATACCGCTACGGACGGCGCAAGGCTCCATGCATAATCCCCAGACCTGACCCACAAAAGTAACTTCCAGTAAGCTCCGCCTGTACCTGTCTCATGAGCACTGCAGTGTAATGCAGGAAATCAGCTGTGCTACAGCTTGATGTAGTGCAGGAAGAGCAGGAAGAGCAGGATAGAGGGCAATGCAGGAAGTGCAAGATGGGTGGCAATGCTGGGATAGCTGGATGGGCTTGCTGAAAGGGCTGCGATGCAGGAATAGCAGGATGGGCTTGCTGAAAGGGCTGTAATGCAGGAATAGCTGGATAGCTTGCTGGAGAGGCCTGAAATGCGGGAATAGCGGGATAGCTTGCTGGAGAGGCCTGAAGTACGGGAATAGCGGGATAGCTTGCTGGAAAGGCCTGAAATGCAGAAATATCTGGATAGCTTGATGGATGGGGCTGCACTGGCAGCAAAAGGCAAAAAAAATGAGCGTCTGAGTGCGCTCTGTTTTTGTGGGCAGATGCCTGAATTAACTGTGATGATACTGGACACAGGAACACGACGGCTGAATGGCTTACCGGACCTCAGCCGCCGGTCATTCCCATGTCTTATACATGGACCAGTCCTCTGATCAACACAGGCATAGCGATGGCAGGTGACTATTCGTAATGAACGTCCATCTTGCGGGATGAGGCCAGAAAATCAGAGATTAAATCATTGATTTCTCTGCCAATGACACGCTGCTTTTCGCTGCAGTCCTCGTTGATAACTACCTTGCCGCCATCAAAGGTGAATGTTCCCTGCTCCTCAATGACGAACTGTCCCTTAAAGAAAGAGGCTACGTGCTTTGCGATCATTACTGGGGTGTATTTTCTGAAAGTACGCATAGACTCACTGACTCCTGTGTTGTCTGTGTGTATTTTAGTCTAGTTCCCGATTGTAAAATTTGCATTAATCTGGTGCAAAAACTCTGGAAACTTTTAAGGCTTCTGTGCAGGTTACACAGTCGCCATGACCGGGCTTTCGGTAAATTCAAATCAGGTAAATCACCAGGACAAAAATATCTGTCAATCTAAGGTAAATACCTGTTTCTGCTTAGTTTGCTTTGATGTGGTAATTATCTGGCCTACTGCGATCTTAATCAACCGCAATTGTCTATATCCGCCACATTTATCAAGATTTTTGCCAACATTGCGTACGTGATCACAAATCATAAAATGGTGCAGAAGATGCACTTTTTTACCTCAGTAAAATTTTATTTTACACACATATTTTCAAATAACACCCAATATTTTCAATTTTGGCATGGATTATTCCAGACATGATGTTTGAAGCCCTTATGCATGCCGTATCTATGATATTCAGGCCCCTGCCATCGATAAATTGTTTAATCCTGATTAAGCCTGTTTCAGCCTTTTTATGAGGTGACTTAGATACTGACTGTATATCTGTGCGACAGGTGAAAAGGAATGTAAACAGTTTCATTTCCCATATCTATGGGCTCCAGAGGCTGATTTATGTTACCGATAATAACAGTGTAAAACCCCTGCACAAAGTGCACATATGGCACACATACCATCACCACCACAGATCTGCCCGCCTCAAATGTTAACCCCCGAAAAAACAGCATAAATATCGCATTTATGAGCATATCAACAGCTCTATCATTAGCGCATTCATTAACTTAATTTAATAATAACCTAACACTGGGCGATCAAACTTTTCCATCACAATGCATGGCATAAATGCATCATCACTCCAAAAAACTGGAGTAAACACTCCACCTGGGTCTTACTCACTACATACAACAAAAACACTGTTTTCAGGGAAAATGCCAGAACATAAACCAAAAATACCAGTGACCGAAAAATCCCTGCTTTGAAAAAACTTAATACGCCCAGCCCTGTCGCTCCAGATTTAATCCCTGCATCCGGCATGTCCAACTCCCACTGTGCACACACGTGCATACACCTTCGTGCACACACCAGCACGTACACTCCCACAACTCTCCTGGATAAACAGCAGCGACGGCGACAACTGAATACCAGTACAGGTTGCTCATCAGTCTAATGTCACGAGGACTAAACACCGCTTTCAGCACCAATAGCCAGCAGATGCAATTGAGGCGCTGGGACTTATCTGTCCCTATTGGCGGGCAAGTACGCCAAGGTCGGCATTGAGACCACTGTCAGGCCACGGGCGTCACGGCTGGTATCGAGGCCTCTGCATGGCACGGGCATCACGGCTGGCATTGAGACCTCTGGCTGGCTACGAATGCCCGGCAGGAATGAATGCCGATGGTCGCATGACTGCCCTTGCCTGCCGCCCAGATTGTCAGTTGTGCTCCATACCTGGTCCGATATGAAAGGATTACGACCACTGATGTTGGAGGTTACCGAGGTCTGCAGATAAAGGGCATGGATTTGTATACAGAGGTAATGAGCTTGTAAAGCTATGAGGGTTACTGCTGACGGCAAGATGGTACGTACTGTTTAAGTGTGGGGTGTAGATATTTCTACAAAAGCCTATAATTAAGCCATACCTTGCGACAGGGTAAAGTAGCTTTATCAGGCGCTTCTGGTGATCTGAACCGCACAGCGTTCTTCTA
>NZ_JALKIL010000009.1 GCF_023051105.1 Anaerobiospirillum sp. NML120449
TAGAAGAACGCTGTGCGGTTCAGATCACCAGAAGCGCCTGATAAAGCTACTTTACCCTGTCGCAAGGTATGGCTTAATTATAGGCTTTTGTAGAAATATCTACACCCCACACTTAAACAGTACGTACATCTGTAGCTGTACTGGGATGCGGCCACGGCATCTGTAGCTGCCCTTGGATGTTGCCCTGCTACCCTTTGGGATGACGACATCTGTGGCCGCCTGGGGCGGCGGCCTGGGATGCGGCCATGGCTCGGGCCTGGCCCAGTCGTGCCCTGGCATGTCTGGGAGACTGGAAAACAAAAGGCACAGCCTGCTGTCCTGAGGGAACAGTAAGCTGTGCCTTTTATCATTCAGCAAGGGTTAGACCTGATGGCTGTCTGTTCCTCAATGGCTTAAGGTCAGGCAGTCATGGTAGCAGGTCACAGGGCCATGAGCGGGCCATGGAATTGTAAATCTGAGCATGTTGCGGGTCAGTCCCGCAGCCCTTATCTCATGGCCATGGAGCTGAATCAGTAGTCGGCGCGCAGCACTTCAAAGTGGGCCTGTGGGTGGTTACAGGCAGGGCATACCTTAGGAGCATCGGTGCTCTCATGGATAAAGCCACAGTTGCGGCAGCGCCAGATAACCTTGTCATCACGGCGGAACATGGTGCCGGCCTCAAGGTGAGCCAGCAGATCACGGTACTGCTTCTCGTGCTGCTTTTCAGCAATGGCAATGTTCTCCATTACGGCAGCAATCATTGGGAAGCCTTCCTCACGGGCAATGGCGGCATACTTTGGATACATGTCGGTCCATTCCTCGTTTTCGCCATCAGCGGCAGCCTTGAGGTTGGCTGCAGTGTCACCGATTACGCCGGCAGGGAAAGTGGCAGTGATTTCAGTGTGACCACCCTCGAGGAACTTGAAGAGGCGCTTGGCGTGCTCCTTTTCCTGATTGGCGGTTTCTTCAAACATGGCAGAAATCAGAACATAGCCTTCGTTCTTGGCTACGGAGGCATAGTAGTTGTAGCGGTTACGGGCCTGAGACTCACCGATAAAGGCGGTTAAGATGTTCTTTTCAGTTTGAGTACCCTTTAAGCTTGGCATAACACTCTCCTTACTAAAGACCGACGTATTCAGGCTGTCAATCATCAGTACAGGCAGAGCCCGTACCTCCGGAATATAAGCTTAGTGCCCTGCATGCTGCAGGCATATCATGGCCAGCGTGCATGACTCTGTCACTGTGCGGCCAGTACGCCATGGGGCGGATAAAGGTTCAGCACATTCGTGATATCAGCTGCCCTCTGAGGTGAGGCCAGGGCTGAACCGCAGACCTGCTCAGGTTACTGCTTACAGGCGGCTGATGAATTCCGGTCATATATGCATCCTGACCCTGGCTGTATTGCGGCAAACGTTGTCATAACCCTGCACAGGACAGTCAGGGCAGAGGCCAGCCGGGAGGCTCAGGCAGCATATGCTTTACAGATCCTGAAAGTTAAGAACTGACAGCCATTGACAGATCCTGACGTGGACAGATGCCAGGGCAGCTGATCAGTTCTCATGATGTGATACAAATATCCAACATTACCGGGCTTATGTCAACTGAAAAATTGTGACTTTATCATTTCAGAATGATAAAGGCTTAAAAACGCCATTCACCTGGAACAGCAGGACAAAGTGCGTGTCACTACAGCTGTATATAAGTTATAAATAACGTAAATATCAGCTTTATATCAGTGCCGAAAGGCCAGTGACAGCCCGTTGACATGTGTGGGTGCTGGTTTTAAAGCCATAAGGAAAAATTTGGGACTTAAGTAAATAATATGATTAAGTCAGTACTAACACTGGGAGATTTTCACTTGTTCACAGGTAATATTTCAGCTACTTAATAGCTAAATTGAGCTTAGTTGAAATATGCAGACCGCAGCTCTCTGAAGACCATCAAGAGGCGGATCAACATCTGTCTTAAGATCGGATGTTAAGGCAGGCCATGGCATTGCTGAGCATGCCTCTATGAGCGTGCCTTTGCTGGCTGACGACTGGTGCGGCGGAGCTGAAGTCCGGTCAGGAAGGGATAAGTAAAGGTACGTCAGGGAAAGGAAGGGCAGGAAAAAGAAGGGCACTGTACGACCGTGAAAGGACACGAAAGAAAAGAAAGGAAAGCTACGGCAGGTAAAGAGAAGGAACGACACGGCAGGAAAAGAATAGTAAAGCAAGGAAAAGCACATTACGTCAGGGCTGCAATTAAGGGTAGATCTGACTGTCTGTAATATATGGAGGCTTAAGCCCTCAGTGGCCGAATCGCCTTTGGTCAGGCAGCCCAAAGGCTGGGGCGATGCCATGCATAAGCGGGCATACGGCTTAATGGAGGACGCAGGTAGTTAAGTGGTTTAATGGAGCCGCTGGGAATTAAGCTGTCTAATGGAGCAGGCTGGGAGTTAAGCGGTTTGATGGAGCAGGATGGGAGTTAAGCGGTCTAATGGAGCCTGCTTGGAATTTAGCGGTTTGATGGAGCTGCTGGGAATTAAGCGAAGCCGTGATGTGCGCGGCCTCTATGGCTGCCACTATGGTGTTCTGTGGACTGTATTCAGGTGGCATGGTCAGTAATGGGACAGGCCAGGCAGGACCGGGAATGTGGTTGCGGGCCATATTGATGCTGAAAAATATCGCAAAGCGCGCAGGCAGGCCGTTACGGCGGACGCCAGGTTAAATATTTTTTAAGCTCTTGTTGTTGACAGTCTGATATCACCTACCTATAATGTGCGCCATCGGTGATTAGCGCAGTCCGGTAGCGCAACTGCTTTGGGAGCAGTGGGTCGTAGGTTCGAATCCTACATCACCGACCAGCTCTTCATGAGTGAACAGACAATAAGATCGGTGATTAGCGCAGTCCGGTAGCGCAACTGCTTTGGGAGCAGTGGGTCGTAGGTTCGAATCCTACATCACCGACCAGTTCTTCATGAGGGACAGACAATGAGATCGGTGATTAGCGCAGTCCGGTAGCGCAACTGCTTTGGGAGCAGTGGGTCGTAGGTTCGAATCCTACATCACCGACCATTTCGCATTAAGGGCACCGCAAGGTGCTTTTTTTGTGCCCTTTTCCCGCCCTCAGGACCGTCGTTCCTGATATTTACGCGATTTTTTCGGCACTCCTGCAGTTCACTCAAGGCCATAAGGCCAATTCCCCGCACTCACTTCACAACACTGTTTTTCCCAGCTGATCCCCACCTGGCAGGACTGCTTTCTGGCCGCTGCGCGATCATCGCATGCACCCTTGCCATTGCCCTTGCCCTTGCCATTGCCATTGCTCTTATCTTGTCCCATGAGAGTTTGTCTGGCGCTGGGGGCCGTAAACGCTATGGGCTGGTGATGACAATGGAGGCGGCCAGCTGTCTTATTTTGTGCTCAATACTGTCAATGGTGTGGTTGAAGAAGTCGTCATCATGGCCTGAAGGATCCTCAAGACCCCAGTCGAACAGATACTTATGCGGCACTGATGGGCAGGCAACATTGCAGCCCATGGTAATGACAATATCAATGGCAGGAAGCTCTGCTACCAGCTTGCTGCGCTGCCCCTTAGCCTCCATGTCTATACCGTAGCGTGCCTTGACCAGACGTACGGCATCCTGGTTAATCCTGTCCTTGAGCTCAGTGCCGGCGCTTACGGACTCAAAGCTGGCGCTGGCCAGCAGTTTTCCCAGAGCCTCGGCTATCTGGGAACGACAGGAATTGTGCACACAGACAAAAGCCACTACCGGCCTGTGGTCAAAAGTAAGGCGCGTGTTTTCACCGGCACTGCTTTCAGATTTGTCCTGCAGGGGCGCTGCCGTGGCTGATCTCGTGCTGGAGGCTGTAGCGGAGCAAGGGCAATTGTGCTGTTCAGAATTATCCATATGTTCTTCCTGGTACTGGTGGTAGTGTTGGCACTGGTGGTATGGTTTATGTCCCGGCGCGGGCGCTGACAGCGATAAATTAGCAGGCTGAAAGGGCCTGGTATGCTGAATGTGCCATGCCAGAGGCCCTTACTGAAGCTGGACCTGCAGGCAGGAACAGCTGGCGCTGCTGCCGTGTTCCGCTGCCTTGTCAGCCAGCTTGCATGGCCGTGGCGGTCACTGAGTGTGCTGTCAGCCTGGCGGTACCGCGCCGGCCAGGCAGACAGGGGCATGGTAATCTGCTGGGGCTGTGCCAGGATGACAGACATGCAGTGCCGGGACGTAAGACAGGCAGTGCCGGGTACCGGGCCTTGCCGGGACAGCCTTTGCTGTCCTGGGCGGGGCCAGGGGGATTTGCCGGGCATATAAATGCCACAGCCCCGCAACGGAATCATTACGGGGCTGTGTGCGGCGCAGCCGGCTGAGCGTGAGCTCAGCGGCCTGCGTGAAACGGGAGCTTAAAGCTTAGTCCTTCTGTGGAGGAACCAGACCTACCTGGAGATCTTCGGCAGTGTAGATAAGCTGGTCGTCAACCAGAACCTTGCCGTCTGCAACGCCCATGATGAGCTTGCCGCGCTCGATAATGCGCTTCATATCGATGATGTAAGTTACCTTCTTGCAGTCAGGCAGAACCTCACCCTTGAACTTTACGGTCTTTACGCCCAGAGCACGACCCTTGCCCGGACCGCCGCGCCAGCCCAGGAAGAAGCCAACCAGCTGCCACATGGCATCAAGGCCCAGACAGCCAGGCATAACTGGATCACCTGGGAAGTGGCATTCAAAGAACCACAGCTCCGGAGTGATGTCGAGTTCGGCAGTGATCTGACCGAGACCATGTTCGCCATCATCAGCACGGATAGAGGTAATGCGATCAAACATCAGCATGTTTGGAGCTGGTAACTGGCTGTTGCCCTTACCGAATAATTCGCCACGAGAGCATGCTAAAAGATCTTCTTTGGAAAAGGAATGAACGCCACGTTCAAGCAGTGATGCCATTTGTTACTCCTGTTAGTCTCACGACTCATATCCGCTTTACTTAAGCTCCAGCACAGACGCGGAGCATGCTGGCAGACGGATATATAACCATTGCGTGTCCCGGTCCGGCCGGCTGATGCCGACCCGGTGCACCGCACCGTCAATACCGCCTTACTGACACCAAGCTCAGTATTCAGTAAGCGACCAGGGCAGGAGGCTGCCTCATACACGACCGGCCTGTACCATGGTCTGTCAGCCCGTCTAAAAGCGCCTGTATCAGGCTTTTATGGCTCTGAGCAGCCCCGGGCAGGCTCACGCAAAAAACTCAAACAGTATAGCACAAGCCCTGCCCGCCACTTAAACAAATTGCACGCCCCGCCCTTATCTGTCAGCAGCTTCAGGTACCGCACCCAACGCCCCTAATGCCCGGAGACACCACCACCACCGCAAGGTAAGACAACACAGCTGTTATCAGCCGTGCCACGCCCAGCCTGGCACAGCAAGGTCGAGCCGGGCCCTGCCACGGATTAGCACGCCGTGCAGCGTAGTGCTGCTCCCTGCAACACCGTGCTGCGCCTTGCAACGGCATAGCACGCCGTGCCGCGTTGTGCCGCGTCGCAGGATGATGCCTGGCACTGCACTGGTATCTGCCGGGCTGTCAAAATGGCATGCGTGTGCGGCTGGCCGTGCTCGGCTGGTTTCCGGGACAACATCAGGTTTGGGTTCTGTTCTCTTAGATCATGCGCCATATTTGTGAGCCTGGTTATTAAGACGAAATGGATTGGTGGGACTTTCCCGGACGGGCCGGGACGCTACTGACCTGCAGGCAGCACAGGTCCCATGAAGCCTCATGGACAGGCAGGTATTCAATAGCACTGGGATCGGGGCTGTACCTGGACTGGCACTGGAAAGTACTGCAAAGGAGCTTTGCTATAAGCCCTTGCTGCCCGGACTGTTGTGGCGTGGGAAGAGAACTGTGCAGGAGAGTCCTGGCGGCACAGCATGGGGCGGGTGCTCATAAGCGGGCATGGATGGGGCTTGTGGCAATGCCGCCGGGATGGGATGGGATGGGATGGGCGTGGCGGGGCCGGGAATTTCCAGGTTGCAGCTTCGTGGTACTTTTGTCAGGGCAAAAAAAATCGAGAGTCACGCCTCATCTGCTGGCGCGCCATGGAGGCACTGAGATGTGGGTAACTCTCGACACAATCACTACGGTTTTAATTTTTGAGTACGAACGGAAGTTTTTTTCTTCAGTTCTTAATAGTAATTGGCATTATAACTGGTTGGCCTGAAATTAGCTAGTATGCGCGCCACAAATAGCTGCAGTATTGTAAATTAGGCCTGATTTTTAAGCCCCAGTGCACATTTTGGGCATTTTTCAGCAGTTACGACTGTATGGCAGACACTGTCATCAGTCGCTTTTACGTGTTGCGCGGTCACAAAGGATCTCTGTTATGCCCGGCCTGTCCCCTCATGGGCATTCATGGTTATGAGCATGAGTATAAGCAGGGGCGGGATGAGCCAGGTACGGCCAGGTTGCAGGACCATGGTCGGGCTCAAGCGTTTCGTGGTGGTTCGGGCCCTGGCATCGCAGGGCAGGTGGGTTATGGTGCCATGGCGGGGCACGCCCTGCAGGCCGACCAGCCCGGCCTTGCGAACCGGGACGGTTGCCTGGTCAGAAAAAAGCCCGGCTGACATGAGCCGGGCTTTTTTCGAGCAGACGCTGACGTTTATCAGCGGGTGCCGTAAACCACAATGGTCTTGCCGTGGGCGTGGATGAGGTGGTTTTCCTCCATCATCTTGAGAATACGGCCTACGGTCTCACGGGAACAGCCTACAATCTGGCCGATTTCCTGACGGGTGATCTTAATCTGCATACCATCAGGGTGGGTCATGGCCTCAGGCTGGTGAGCCAGGTTGAGCAGAGTCTTGGCAATGCGGCCGGTAACGTCCAGGAATGCAAGGTTGCCTACCTTCTTGGAGGTATCAGCAAGGCGGACGGCCATCTGGGAAGCAAGGCGCATCAGAATCTCAGGGTTTACCTGTACGAGCTGCTTGAACTTGTTATAGGAAACCTCGGCAATCTCACAGCTGGTCTTGGCCTTAACCCATGCAGTACGTACCGGATTCTCCTCGGACTCATTGAAAAGACCAAGCTCGCCGATAAAGTCGCCCTGGTTGAGATAGGTGAGAATCATCTCATGGCCGTCATGATCCTTGATGAGGACCACCACAGTGCCCTTGACGATGTAGTACAGGGTCTCAGCCTTTTCTCCGGCATGGATAATAGTGCTTTTCTGTGAGTACTTGTGAATATGACACTGACTTACAAACCAGCTGATAGTGCTGTCAGAAGGTGGCTTAACCATAATTCAAACCTTAATCGTGAGCTGCCGCCATGTACAGGCCATACGGCTGCCTGATTTATTTAGTCTTTGTAACAGTGGTCTGCTGCGGTCTGTGCCGTCTGCAGGGTGCACATATTACGCTATAACTGTCCATAGGCTGTGAGCAAAAGGCATTCATGGCCATCGCAAGGATGCTCATGATCTCTCCTGCCAACGTCTGGCACGTTACCCTAAATGCTGTAATAAGGCTATTACATATCAGTGTGGCCAATGGATTCATGAGTTTTGACAGGGTGACTGCAGCAGCCTCTGCCATGGGCCTCAGGCCTGATGAACAGACTGCCGATAAGCCGTGCCCTGCACAGCAGGATCATATGCTCTGAGAGCTGATCGCTGTCTCTTATCTGTCCCTTTAGGGGTATGCAATACTGCAGGCATTTAACGTGCCACTTCAGGTTCACAACGCACTGTAACAGAGGCGGTTTATCCTTGCTGCACCGTGATCTGCCATGCTCGTAAGAGCTCCTGCTCATCAGGCTGCTGCCCACAGGGGAGCACTGCCCCTGAGGTCATCATGGTACAAAAGGTAAGAAAGCCTGTCTGAATGCGGGGCTTACAGACTCCATCATGGAAGGTATGTCTCTCCTGCAGCAGTAGCTGCCCGGTTTGTTTGCTGAGCTTTGCGGGACAAAAAGATCAGGATGTTTAGTGAAAAGGCAGATAATCCTGTTTTCAAAATAGCATCAAAAAGCGCTTTGTACACGCCAGGTGATGAAAATGCTCTCCGGAGGTGTCAGAAAGTTACTGTCAATATACTCTAATGTGACGGTATTTTAAGCTGTGTATCCGGAAAATATAGCAGGCGCAGATGACACAGTTAAGACTACGCCTGAATTCATAATACAACTTTTCTCCAGCCAATGGTACCGGATGCAGGGCTCATGTGTGCAATATTTGCCAATGTGGTCAGATATTTACAGCATTTGCAGGATCCCAGTCAAAGCCCGTCGTTACGGGCCCCACTTATGACCCCATGCTTTTGAAAAATGCGCAATTTTCAGTATCAGCGCTGTATCTAATGCACGTGCACGGCACACTGTGTGCCAAAAAGCCCGGCGCCCGCAAATCTCTGTCCCTCCTGCTGGCCCAGTCACCAGGATTTTCCTGTCTGTTACCCGGGCTTAAAGCCCCAGAATAATGCCCTGATTACCGGGCTTACTTTGCCAGGCACGGCGGGCTTTTTACCTGATAAAGCCCGTAATTACCGCTCGGAAGCAGGCACGCAGGTGGGCCGGGCCGATCTCAAAGATCGGCCCTGATACCGCTCATAAGCTCATGCGGCCCACAATGATTTTCAGGCCACCAGCCGGGGAGCAGAGCGGTCTTACCGTGCACCGTAAACGTTGCAGGAGTGCACGGTTATGGTACCGGTATGGCTGTGGCTGTGGCACTGGCTGTTGCCAGTGCTGGTATGCATATAAAGGGAATGCAGGGCACATGCTGGAGCGCTGAATACCATGGAGCATGGCTGGTCATTGGGCTGCCTGATGCAGGCGATCCTTAATCTGCGCTCTGGCTGCGCTATGGCTGCGCCCAGTATGAGCCCTGACTGGTCCCTGACTGCGCTCTTGCCTGTCCCTGTATGGGCCCCTTGCCTGAGCCAGGAGGCGGAAATATCGTGTCTGGCGGCCATGAAGAGATGTGGGGAGCCGGGCGCGGTGCAGGGCGGTGGGGCGCTGAGCCTGCCCTGTTCTGTTAAAAGTAAAAGAGCCTTTGCCGGGAGCTGGTCCTGGCAAAGGCTCTTATATCTTCTCATGGTAATGAGACCTGCGGCGCGGCCGCAGCGACCGGGCGGCCGCTGCGCTGACCTGGTGTACCCGTAGCGGGCAGGTCACGGCCCTGAGCGCGTTGCGGTCAGGGCTCGGACCAGTGCGGTACGGTGCGGTACGGTATGGGCGGTCTAGGACAGACGCAGCGGATGCAGGGCTATGTAGGAGCGATCCTCCATGAAGGTCTCGAGATTGCGCTCGGTGTCATGGTCAAGCAGCTTGTTCAGGGTCTCGTCAGAACCTGACTGCTCCGAGATATAGGACATGAACAGATTTCTGAGGCTGTAGCCTGAGATGCGCATCTGCAGCAGCGGCGCGCCTGAACTGCCCGAAGGAGCATTGAAAATGACACTGCTCTGAGCTGAGGAGTTCTCATGCAGGGCAAAGACACATGAAAGGCTGCGCAGGTATATATCAACCTGATTTTCACGTATCAGCTGAGCAATGCGGGCAAACTCAGGATACTTGAGGTTGAGCTGGGCAGCACTGAAAGTCTGGCTGTTACTTACCATGTCCATGAGCTGGCACAGCCACTGGCGCTGAGAGAGGTTGAACTCATCTTCCTGCTGGGACAGTGACTGATATACCAGTCGGGCAGTGCTGAAAGACTGATCGCGTGACTTTTTGGCAAGTCCGCCATCTGCCTTGTCCAGGAACTTGGATTCAGCAATGTACAAAATGAGCGCATATCTGTTGGCGCAGGTGCCACCGGTGCTGCCCCCGGTGCCGCCGGTGCCGCTGCGGGCAGCGCCGCTGCTGGCAGAGCCGGCTGAGGCGGCGGTGATGCCGTCAGGGGCGGTAGCGGCATGGCCCTGCCTGTACTCAAGAACCTGGATGCCCATCAGATCGGAGAGCTGATTGTTGGCAGCGCCGGAGCTGAACAGGGCACTGAACTCGTCAAGGCTGACAAAGGACGGAGTCTTGAGTACAGGGCTGGCTTTGATGCTGGCGGCCAGTCTGCTCATCAGCTTAATCATCAGCCAGCGGCTGAGTACGAGACCTGTCATCTCATAGGTGTTTTTGCGGCGCAGCAGAGCACGCATGAGTATGCTGCCCGAGACAACAGTGGCATCGCGGCTGATCAGGCTGCAGCACTGGTTATTGTCATTATCGGTAATGGAAATTTTGTTGAGCATCTCATGGGCAAACTTCATGTCACGGACATTAAGCTTGCGGGTAGTAACCATGAAGTTGACCGGACAGTCTCTGAAGCGGTCAAAGTAGATAAGATGACTGTTGCTGTCTATGCTCTGGCGGCACATGAGGTCATCGATATAGATGACATTGTGGGCATAGTTCTGCAGGCTGGCCACCTCACCTGAGTCGCGTACGGCATCTTTGATGAACTGACGCATCAGAGGGGTTTTGACAAACTGGGCATCATAATGGAAAGCAGCAGCGCCATCAGAGCTTTGAGCATCATACTGTTCGAGCATCTTTTTGAGCGTATCTGATGAGACGGCGAAGTGCTCATTGCTGTTTTCAACAATACATACCGAGCTGAGATTCTGAATAATGAGATTGAGCGGCAGTACCGGGGTGGTAAGGAAACGGGCGGCCTGGAGGCCGCTGTTATGCTCAAAGTCGACATGAGAAATCAGCGACGGACAGTAGTTGAACTCATCACTGACCGGAATTACATCAACACTGCCAGAGGTCAGGCGGTACTGGGCACGGCTGTCAAATACATGAGGCATGAGGCAGATATCCACCATGCGTCTCATTTCTTCATCAGGTTCGCCATTGCTGGTGCGCAGAATCTCAAGATCCAGCCACTTGTCGTAGGTACCGGTAGACTTGGAGGTATTCATCTTGAATACGCTGTCATTGCTGCGGGCAGACTGGGCGGTACTGGCCAGCACTGATACCTGGACCTGACGGTTGAAGTGACCTTCATTGTCATTGCGTGAAAGCTGTACACGTTTCTTCTCAAAGGAGCGGTAAATCTCCTGAGCGTCATAAAGGCTGTTGTTGACGACAATAAGGCGGAAGCTGCAGGATCTGAGCTCTTCACTGTCTGCAATGGCCTCGTAAATCTCAAGAGGCAGATCAAGCATGCCACAGCAGTAAATCATCACAGTGCAGCTTTCCATATAGTATGGGCGGCTGCTGATATACCTCTGCAGATAGCGGATAAAGGCTTCGCGGTAGCGTTTGAGTCTGATGGTGTACTGGCTTGCCGAGCTGCCATCGGTGGTAATGGCAAAACTGCCTGAGCGGCTGTCGACGCCGTGAATGGCACCATACTGCATCTGCAGACCGGCAATTTCATCATAAAGGGTATAGCCACGCTGCCAGGCACAGGCAGTAACCACAGACTTGTCCATGGTGCTGCCTTTCTGTCTGGTGTTGCGCACCAGTGTCATGGCAATGGTCTCAGGGCCCCAGCAGCGATCCTCGCTGTTTTCGATAAAGTTGCTGAACTGCTTGTGATCGCTCAGAGATGACTTGTACATCACCACAGAGCGTATCATGCGGCACAGGCCCTCATTGCGTGAAAACAGGCTGAGCATGCTGTCAGGATGGAAAGGTGTGGCAATGGCGGCAGTACGCATACCGGCAGGGAAGATGGTATCAGCCCAGCTGCTGTCACTTTCAATAATTTCATTCTCAAGCAGATAGCGGGCAGGCAGATGGGCAGCCTTTTCAGGTACAGCCATGCCGGTCATGCTGACAAGTTCCAGCATGCTCAGGGCAAGCTGGGAAACTGTCTGATCAGATGAGCTTATCAGTGATGAGTTCATGATGCGCCACTGCAGTTTGCCGTACAGCACTGACAGAGCGCGAACCTCTGTAATGTTCAGGGTGCAGGCAAACATGCTGGCAAGACAGCTGTTCCATTGCTTTGTAAAATCCTTTAAAGTGCGTCTGATGTCACGCACATCCCTGAGCATCTTTTCATCAGCATCGCTCTGACTGTCTTTAGGGATGCGCTCTTCAATACTCTTAAGAGCACTGGTAACACAGCCATGGATATTGCACCAGGCTTCGGTACTGGAATCAGGTCTGAAAAAGCCGGAATTCATACCTGCGCCTTCGATACTCTCGAGCTTTACTGACTGGGCATTGCCTCTGAGCAGCTCACTGCTTCTGGTATAGGTGCCCAGCTGCAGGGCTTTAACCTTTTTGGAGGCAAGCAGCTCCAGATCCACAGGCATGAGATGTCCTGCGCTGCCTGGTAAGCCCGTCCACTCGATAATACGTGGTGCAGGCGACTTGTCATCGCTGGTTTCGATAAGAACAGTAAAGGCCAGAGTGATACGGCTGCTTCCCTTGACAGTAGAACGCATCGAGGTGTCTCTGGCCGAAGAATCGTTATGACGGGATCGCAGAAACTCGTTAAAGTTAAACAGCGGGAACCCGGCTTTGTCATCGGCACTGTTGCAGGTGAATGCTATACGGTTGCCCAGAGTCTCTGAAAGAGATTTGAGAAAAGGTCCGTAAAGAATACTGAACTGCATGGCGCACTGATAGTTGAGTTTGAGTGCGTCATTGACGTTTTTGTTGAGTTTGACCGTAACCCTGGTGATTTCCTTATCATGGGTGTCGGCATGCTGGGAGATAACGCGCAGCAAAGATACCAGGAAGTTGTCGCTGTTAATGCGCTCACCTGTGTAAATGAGCTTTTCCCAGCTGTTATTAATAGACCTGTCCTTGGTGAGTATGTTGCGGTATTGACTGTACAGGCGGTACAGATCATTGCGCTCCTGCTCAGTAATGGCGGTTGCAGACTTGTTAAGAATAGTACTTGCCAGAGCTTCGTCTGCATCACTCATGTTTTCATGAGCGTCACTGACCGTTTGCCTGAACAGCTCCATGGTGCGGTCAAAAAGGGATTTCTTTTCAGCCTTGCGGGCAACCATGGTAAAAAGGGCCGCACGTATCACTTCCCAGTCAGCATGACACAGCTGGTCATAGATCTGGCCTGAGCTGCGGCTGTCACTGGCAGAAGTGCGCACGAAGTTCTTAAGCACAGCTGAGACCCAGCTGTCCTTAATCTTCTTATACTGGCTGTCTTTGACATAGCCTTCAAAGCAGGCGGTAATTTCATTGACATCAGGGCCACTGCCTGAGCTCAGGAAGCGGTTCTGCAGAGGCTGAACATGGGTAAGCCAGGACTCAAAGGTGTTTTTATAACGTGAGTCCTTTTTCTTGGCGCTGTTCTGATAGAAAAGGCCATCATAAGCCGGCACTCCCAGTACAGGAAGGGATTTTCCTGCTATGCCATGGATAGTGTCCTTTTCGCCACCGGCTTTATCAAGAGCAATAAAGGCCCGGACTATCTCGGCTGCATAGGACAGCAGAAGGTGCATGTCGATGAAAAGCTCACTGAAGTAGCCGTCTGACAGGGCCTTGAGGAAGAAAATCAGGGCACTCTTCTTTTCCGAGTCCGGGAAAATGGAATGACTGATGTCAGGGTATCTGCTTTCAGTAAAGTCTCTGAAGCTCTTATGTAACTGACCGGCAATTGACTCCTCAGTAAACTGGGTTACATCACCCAGGGTGTCGATACTGGCAGTCTCACGGGTAAAGAGCACGGTAAGGTAACCGCTCTGCTGGTGATTGCGCAGGTGAGCTGAGTTTTTCTGAGCTACACGGCTGGTAAAGCTTTTTGAACGGCCCTCAAGATCCTCTCTGTAACCTGACTGCTCTACAATGATGTTTAGAAAGTTCCAGTAATTGAAAGAGCGGGTGAAATTCTGGTGCTCTGCGTCTATCTGGCAGATGATGGTATCGATGTCAGCAGCATCAAGGCCGGCCACGATGAAAAAGCCCAGGGATGTGTTTCCTCGGGAGGAGCGACTGTCGTATTCTTTCTTGCTGGCCGGAAGCAGGGACTCAATAAGCTGCATGCCACAAAAGCCCAGCAGCTGCTGAGCAATCTGCTCACGCTCTTTCCTGATTACGGGAAGATACTCTCCAAAATATTTATTGAGCTCCTCTTCCTCCTTGGGAGTAAGACGCAAATCCAGAGCCTTTTGGACAGCCTGGCCACCGGCATCGCTGCCGGCGGCGCCGTCAGCTGGGGCGCCGTCAGCTGGGACTCCGCCAGCTGCGGCACGGGACTGTGTCGGCTCATCAGCATGTCCCAGCGCATCGGCCAGCACCGGTGCATCAGCAGACATCAGCGCATCAGCCAGTGTCGGCGTATCAGCCTGCACAGGAGCAGAGCCTGCTCCGTGCAGGTCGGAGGTATCGTCAGAGCTTATGTGGCATTCAGTACCACGCTGTTGAGCAGCTGTATAAAAACGCTCAGCATCCAGACTGAAGGCGTTGCGGGCATGATGAGGCAACAGCTCATATCTGCTGCCCATGTTGACAAAGGAATTTGCTTTCATAGTGACCTGTCCTTGCATATACCGGTGCCTGTAGCTCCGGTATCAAAGGGCTGATGAGCATTACTGCTGCTGTAAATCGTTGGAGAATGGATTGCGCACATAGTCGCAGCCGTCGGAAAGACTGACTATCATGTCAAGACGGTTCAGTCTTTCCTTGAGGGCTCTTACATTGAGCTCAAGCACCTGACTCTTGAGCCTGGCAGGACCACTCTCACCTGAGCTGCAATCAGTTCCAGCAGAGCGGCTGTATTCGGCCGGTCCAATGATCAGATGCCAGTCCTCATAGATTCTCTCAAGGAAATGATCGAGCATCATGTTGGAGCGGTTGCCCATAACTGCAAAAATCAGGGTGCGCAGCAGATCATCGTTGATCTGATACTGGTGACCTGAGCGTGGGTTCTGTTTGAGCAGACCTATTTCACGGGCATAGGTGTAGTGCAGGCGGTCCATATGTTTGTCACGGGCCAGTGCCAGAGAGGTAAAGTGGTCCACAACAGCGCTGTAGGTAACCTCATCTTCCTCGCTGCCAGCAACGGTAAAGACACCCGGCTCATGATCACCGTCAGGGTTCTTTCTCAGATCCAGCATGAAATCACTCTTGATGGAAAAAGCGTGACGCATGATTGAGACCAGCAACAGCTGCTCCTGGGCGCTGAGCACTCTTTCCCCTCCCTTATCCCTCCAGTTTTCTCTGTCCAGAAGGAAAGGGGCAGCCATGGCAGTCATGTTGCGGGTGCGGGCGCTGATAAAAGCTTTTATAGACTCATCAAAGAGTTCGTTGTTGTCCTTAAAAGACTTGCGTGAGGCGTTTTTGAGATCCTGAGTGATAAGGTTATCCATGCAGACAATCATGTCGATATTGCAGCGGCAGCCGTTGAGCCTGAGCATTTTCTGCTGCTGCTCGAGCATATAGCAGATAATAGCCAGGAAGATGATGTTATTAAGGGCTGACAGGCGCTCCTGCTTGTTGAGGTTAAGCTGCATGATATTGGAGCATGCACGGCTTAAGTGATCATAAACATCAAGATGACGGTAAGGCAGATAACCCGTAGTTGTAATAGCCGAACCGGCATTTTTAATGGCTTCAGGATGGCAGTTCTGCAGGTCTGCAATGTTCTGGCTTTCTGCTACATCATCAGGGTGGATCTTGCAGATAATTCGGGAGACTTCATTAATCTCGTCGGCGCGGGTGAAGAAGTAATCATAGAACTCAGCACCCAGATTGGCAGTAGTTTCACCGTCAGTCATGGCGTTACGCCAGGAGCGGGCCAGCATGTTAAAAGCCACCAGGCCGCTGCCGCGCATGAAGTTGGCCTTGAGTGAGTGCTCCTTGGTCATCTCCCAGAAAATGCCCTCAGGACCGTAAGGGAAGGTGAATTTGTAACACCACTGACGCTCAGCACTGTTATCCAGAGTCCAGGCGCGCAGCATGCGTACTGCACTGGCAAAAGTGGTAATGTCCTGAAAAACGGTCTCAATCTGTTTGAGCACCGATCTGTCAAAGCCTCTGGCAGTGGAGCTGACATTTTTCTTTGAGGACTTGCCTGTTTTTCCCCTACTCTCTTCGTCATCATCTGATACATGCTGGTCAGTTGACTTGGAGCTGTCCCACTGATTGCTGGTTTCAAAATGACGGCGCCATACCTGCCACTGACGGCTGTTATCTGTGCCCGACATCAGAGCTATTTCGTCAGTAAAAGGGCTGTTGAACAGAATATGACGCAGCAGAAGGCGCTTGGGCTTGATGAAGACAAAATCATCGACATTGTCCGGGAACTTGTCCTTACGGCCCTGAAGATTCTGCTCAAAAGGATTGGAACTGTTCTGTGACAGCAGCACGTTGAGCAAAGTGAGCATGGCGTAGTCTTTACTTTCAGCCTGATGGAGTCTGTCTCCAAAGACCAGTTCTTCGACCATGAACTTGTTCTGACGGTGGTTTTTGAAATACTCCGACGAGTTGTAGCGTTTGCCGAGGATACGATCCTCGAGAACTTTCTCAGACTCTGCATGAGGCTTGAGCCACTGGCTGATTTCTTTTGCTGAGTCAGGTGATCCAATACTGTCAACAAACTCTTCAATAGAGTTGAAGACCTCACCTGAGCTTGCCCGCTGGCGCCTGAAAGTATCAATGCTGTCTTCCTGGCTGCTGCCGTAAGCAACGCTGTCAGCAGCAGTTTCCACTAATCTGGTATCAGTACTCATAGTTTTAAGCCTGTAAAGAGCAGGGGCAGATGCCTGGCTCATGATAGTAATGTGGGCAGGTGCTGCCCGTCCTGCAGCCGCCATGGCGGACTTTGAGCGGGCAGTCGGCCAGGGCCTGCAGTGCAGGCCACAGGGGGGCCGTCAGTCTGGCTGTCAGCAGGTTTATTTTCTTATGCAGCCGTCATCATTGACCATACAGAACTGCAGTCTGTTGATGAGTTTGCCAATATCTTCATCATGGTCCCTTTCTACCTTTCTGTTCTTGACAATAAAGGCCTCAAGAGAGGACTTGAAGGTCATGATTTCGTAGGCACACTCCTGAGAGAAGGAGATTCCAACCATGCCGTGTGACAGACTCATCAGATACTCAAAGATCTTGGGAGTAATGCTCAGATAGGAAACAATCTGATTGCTGCTGTTTTTCCTGGCCTCGAGCTCCTCGATCTTATCTGTAAGCTCTTCGACACGGTTATATTCGCGTTTTTTAAACCAGTCATTACGCTCTTTGTCAAGACGCCTGATTTCCTCGTCCAGATCGCTGGTGCCATCACCAGGGCCGTAGTAGGCAATGCATATCAGGCCTGAGCAGTTGCCGGCTTTTTTTGACGGGATAAGACGGATGCAGTCATTTACTATCTTCTGGTCAAAGTCGCAAGGCTTTTCATAGTCCTTGTCATAAATCATGCACAGATCGGCCGGGCTTATGATGTTGTTGGTAGAGACCGTTACCTTGCTGGTCTCGGCTATGGTCATCAGCGAGGTAAAGGCGCGGTTAAGGCCATTGATCATAGTGCCGGCAATGGCCGGGGAGTTCTTCAGCCTGCCGCTGTAAACCAGTTCCTTAAGCTCAAGGTACTTATGGCCAAACTTGAAAGCGCAAAGGCTGTACGGATCAAAAGGCATTGGGGAAAAACGGCGCTCGTCCATGCTGAAAAACAGACTGCGGCGGCGTGTGGTCAGGATATTCCTGAGCTCGCTGAGCAAAGTTATTTCATCAGTGCCATCTGCGCTGCTGTCACTGTCTTCCTGTACGCTCTTGACATCGCTGTGGGTAGCCAGATCTTCAAGGATGTTCCTGACTCTGCCCTGGTCGCCAAAAGACGGCATACTGGACATGGTGGAGAAAGCTTCATTGAGGGTGCTGAACTGAGGGCTGTCTCCGAACATGAGGAACTGATCAATAAGGCTGGTAGTGTGCTCACCTGGCTGCATGTTTTCAAGGAAGCGGAAAACTGCATTACCGTCACCACGGGAGCGCATGTTCCTGACGTTAACTCCCATGAAGCCGTCATAAGGACTCATATACTGCCTGGCCGCTGCATCACTGCAGGCGCTTCCTAAACCGGTACCGAGTCCTGACTCAACCTGAGCAAATACATCCTCACAGGTCCAGAAAGACTGTTCAGGTATTTCAGCCTTGCAGCCGAGCAGGGTGTTGCTGATGAGCTGGAGAATGTTACGGGTAGTAAAGTGGGTGCCGTCATCAATAAGGATGGTAAAGATCTCCCTGATACGGTCATAGAAGATCTCGTTATTGAGCTCATTGCGGCTGCTCAATACAGGGCATACTTCATGATGCTGACATTTCTGACACTTGCTCCAAGCCGCATTTTCCAGCACATGACGGAACATGTTGACGATAGCATTACTGTCGATAGTTGAGCCTATATTCTTGCAGATTATGCTGTCTGATTTGAGCTCGTTGCCGCGCAGCAGATAGTCCTCAAGGCTGTTGAGTATGTCTTTGGAGATAATGCTGCTGCCGCTGTAGTGGTTATGGAATTCCTTGAGAATCTTGCCATTGTTGGCGGCAATAATGGCAATCTCACAGCTGTCGTCAGTACTGCTGCTCCCGTCCTGATTTCCGGTGTCCATGATACGGCTGACAGTCTCAAAGAGATCATTGTACTCAGGGCTGCCGACAGAAAGCTCTGTAAAATCTTTTACAATAGTGTATTTGATATTGCGCTGAGTATCAGTGAACTTGATGACTGAGTTTGATTTGTTTTCTTTCCAGAAAACACGGCCCATACCTACAGGCTGCTCAGCTGTACAGATACGGCGCAGGAAGTGGGTTTTGCCGTCACCTGCCTTGCCTGCAAGGAAGATCACCTTGCTGGTCCGGCTGTTAATGATGTCTGCAATCTCCTGGGCAAAAAGGTTCTGCTCTTCAATATCGAAAAAGAAATAGTTGAAGTCAGGATTCTGGATGTTATCCAGCAGATCCTCGCTGTACTCATTGTACAGGCCGTTAGATCCCGGCCATGGGCCAAAAGCCCTGATGTAGCTGATGAAGTTGCTGTTGACTGGGAGTTTGGATTGCTCTTCCATTTGGCTCAGATTCTCCAGAGGGCAGGAGGCAGTTCCTGCATTAATGATTTCTGTCTGCTTTGATTATGTGCACAGCGTGCTCAGCTGATATGCTCAAAGCAGGCTGAGCCCGGTGGCGGGCTTATAAAGAAGGTAAATGATGCGTACTGACTGCACAGCCTGACCGTACAGACTCTGCGATGCACTTCTGTTCGCAGTCTGGTCAGCGCCCTGTCCCGGCCGTCTCACAGTCTGGTCAGAGCCCTGTCCTGGCCGGTTCACATTCTGGTCAGCGCCCTGTCCCGGCCGTCTCACAGTCTGGTCAGAGCCCTGTCCTGGCCGGTTCACATTCTGGTCAGCGCCCTGTCCCGGCCGACTCACAGTCTGGTCAGCGCCCTGTCCCGGCCGGCTCACAGTCTGGTCAGCGCCTTGTACTGGCCGGTTCACATTCTGGTCAGAGCCCTGTCCTGGCCGGCTCACAGTCTGGTCAGCGCCCTGTCCCGGCCGGTTCAGATACTGTTTACATCCATGTCATGGCCTGGTTTGCTCCAGATGTAAATCAGGTCTGCAGCTGGCTGTAACCTGTATGAACAGGTACCAAAACAAACTGAATACAGACACGGGTAGCTGCTGACGAGGTGGATGGCTTTGCTTCTGAAGAGCGGGTACCAGTCAGGCACAAATCAAGTGTCGCTGTAAGATATCAGTTCAGATGCTTAATGCCCGAAAGTATGCAAGCTCTGCAGGCCGGTGTACGCTCCGGAGCGAGTCTCCATAATAACCCAAATGACGCGGCAATGCTAAGGAAAGTGCCGTCCAATGGCTGTTTGTCGGGTGCAGACCAGATAAAGCAGCTCTGTTTATCTGCTTTTTCTCCTGCATGCAGTCACAGCCAGAAATGCATCACGATACCAGCAGGACAGCAAAAACCTCCTGGATATGCACGCCGCGACTGTAATGCCCTGTCTAATTGATGCAGCCGACGCCCATTGAAGCTGCACAGGGACTGGCAAGTCCTGGTCGGGCAATTACAGTCATGTCCGGGCAATTCCAGTCATGGCCGGGCCAGGCCATGCCAGGCCAGTTCTGGCTGGGGTATGCAGGGCCCATACAGGCCTGACCTTGCATGTCGATCATGCAGATCCGCAGTAACAGGCTGGCGCCAGGGGTTGAAAGTGAACAATAAAAAAGAGCTTATCCCACTAAAGGGATAAGCTCTTTTTGTCAGCAAAACAGCTGGTGGCCGGACCTTCAGCCTGAAGCTGCGCGGCCCGGCCGCGTGAGCTGCACTGTGCTCAGTAAAGGGTTTTTGAGTATTACTTGAGCAGGTGAGCTGCAAACTTAGGACGGGTGTTGGCCTGAGTCATCATGGCGATTACGGCCTGCTCAATGACACGCTGCTGGGCGTACTCGGAGGTGGCCTCAGCGTAGTCGGTGTCACTGATGCGGCTGCGGGCATCGGCCTGGTTAACGGCTGAAACGGAGTTGGAGCGCAGAGTGGCTTCAAGTCGATTCTGGACGCTGCCCAGGTCACCACGGTTGCTGTCGATGGTAGCCTGAACTGAGTCCATAACCTCGATAAGAGAGGAGGCATCGTCAGCACTGCCAAAGGCCAGACCGGTGTTGGCGTCGTAGATGGTATCAGGAACCATGCCGCTGAACCTGGTGGAGTCAACCTCGAAAGATACCTGATCGCCGGCGTTTGGACCTACCTGGAGGTCAAGACGGCCGGTAGAGCGGATATCAGGGTTACCCTGCTGTGGTGCGGCAGAGCCTGTCTGGTAAATGGAAGTACCGTTCTTGGCATCGTAGCCGTTAAGAACAGTCTTGCCACCAAAGGTGGTCTGCTCGGAAATGCGGGTGATTTCCTGAGCCAGAGCATCAGCTTCCTGCTTTAAGGCATCGCGTGAGGAAGAGTCCAGAGTGCCGTTTGCTGCCTGTACAGACAGTTCACGGATACGCTGAACCATGTTGGTGACCTCACTCATGCCGCCTTCAATGGTCTGAGCCAGAGCAAGGCCGTCATTGGCATTGCGGTAGGCCTGATTGAGACCATTGATCTGAGCGGTCATACGGTCAGAAATAATAAGGCCGGCAGCATCATCCTTGGCAGAATTGATGCGCTTGCCCGAGGCCAGACGCTGCTGCAAAGTCTGAACAACGTTCTGAACCTTGTCTTGCTGTCTGACCGCATTAAGCGCTGAGACATTAGTATTTACATTTATAGCCATGTCATCACCTGAGATCAGTACGGGTACGGGTCGCAGGGCGCAGCACTGACGAAAGGTCAGTTTCTGCAGCATGAACTGGACCGTACCTGCATAGGTACGATGTATATGAAGTGCCACTTTGGCATATAACGATTTTACTACTTTTGACCTGGAGCTGACACAGTTAAATATGCGGAAAAATGCCAGAGTTATGGCATTTTATTTATATTTTGACCTGGTGCACGCACCCATGGGCTTCCGCATGAAAAAATGAAGTCAGGACATAAATTAAAAGCAATGTGTAACTGACCTCAAGCCTGTCATACATGCACCCCATTTACGCTCGATGATTTGCCCTTAACAAAGTACAAATCAGGGACTGACAAATGCTGCGCTGCACCATGGCTGCAGGACCTGCAGCCCTCGAAAAATGCAGCCATTGACCTGGCATGAGCAGTCAGGACAGCATATTTGCAGATTCAGAGCCCGGATCCACCGCTGGGAGGCAAGAGTACAGGAGCGGCCATAACCTGGCCTGACCTTGCACAGCAGCTCAAGGACAGGCTGGTAATGGACTGAAATTCTGGCCAGCGAAAAACCAGACCAGTGCCTTGACATCTCCTTGCCCTGCCCGGCCTTGCCGGGCCTTGCCTGGCTTTAGCTGCAACCGCCTGGACTATCAGGGCTGTGATGAGTAAAGCAAGGACACAATACCGCAGTCACCACTTGCCATGACACGTTAATGTGCAGATCATTGGTCGGGATCCAATGACGTTGCGGGATCCAATGATGTTGGGGCATTGGCCGATAAACGATGATGTGCGGACCATCGGCTGAGGGCTAATGAAGTGCAGACCATCGCCTGGGACCCAGTGATGTGGGGCCTGCTCCCGGTGCGACGACGATCTGTACACATGCGGGACGAGCATTTCCGGGCTGCAATAAGTGCAGTGCAGGTAAAGTACATTACTTAAATTAAGATGTGGGATGTGACGCGGCTTCCCTTGCCTGGCGCGGCTGATGGGGCGTGGCCTGAGCTGGGAGTGAGAATGCGCGGCTGGTACCGGGTGTTATTTCCAGGCTGGGAAGTGTCAGGGGAGGAAGGCTGTTTTCGTTGCTGGGAAAGTGGATGGCGCGGTGGGATTTGAGGGCAAAAAAAGCAGGGTCGTACTGTCAGATACGACCCTGCGTGTAAGGTGAATTAAGTGGCGAAAACCCGGCCGATTCGTGTTATGGCAGGGACCGGATTGTCAGGGCAAAAGCGCGCTGCCTCTGTTATTGGCATGGGACTGTGATGCTTTTGCCGCCAGTAAATCTGGCGTGGCCGTCAGTTAGGGAAGCGGCCGGAGTTAACGTTGATGTATGGTGTTTGACAGCGCAGGCTGCCCGTTTCAGAGTCCTGTGACTTGAGACTGGTACTCAGTACAGAATGAGCCGGATTACGGGCCTGTGCAGCTGAGCGGCTGTTTACGCTGGCAGCTGGTCTGTTGCTGGAGACTATGCTCTCAGATCTGTTTTCAATACCTGCTTTGTTGATATCGCGATTAATCTTGAAGCGTACATCGTTGCAGCAGCCCTTGAAGGAGAAGCTGCGCAGCTGGTTGAGGATAGAGACGGTAGCGCGGCTTTGTTCGAGCTCTTCTTTGCTGATGATGTTGAGCTTCATGGAGCTGCTGTAAATGGTTGCCTTGAAGCGGCGATCAGCTGCACCAGAGGCTCTGTCACGATCTTCGATGAACTTGTAGTCATCGTCCTGAACCAGAGAGCCCATCCAGTTGCGGCCGCTGATCTTGCGGGTGTTGTCACGGCTTGCCTGGTTGTACTCAAGCAGAACACGCTTGAAGAAAGGCACCATATTGTCAGGCAGCTGATTGTTGGCGTGCTGCTCGGACAGGGACTCAAAGAGCAGGTTCAGGCAGAACTGTTCAATGAATACGGTGAACTCAGGGAAGAGCAGGTACTCAATGGTGCGCTTGATGGTGTCGTGGGAGACAGGCTTGTCAGGGAAATCAGGAATGATCTGATTGAGCTCCTGATGGAAGTCAGACCAGTATTTGCCAATGGCGCAGGCTGAACGGTAGCCGCACATGTAAGCAAGAACAGTGGTAACGATCAGGGAAATACCGGAGAAGCGGATTTTACCGCCCTGACGGAGGTCAGTGATGTTCATCTGTGGGATGAACTTGTCAACTACAGTTCTGCATACGGCAGGTGTCAGCTCAACAACTGTCTTGCTGGCCTCTCTTTCTCTGTTTCCAGAGGCAGAGGCAAAGGTGTTATAAAACTTCTCGCTCATCTTAATTTCAACCAAGTTTGGGCTGGTGTTCCTGCCATAAGAATCACTGTCAGGCCCATGGGAAAAACTGTTAAATCAGCTTGTCAGTGTCATACGCCGCTTCTGCATGGCCTGTTGCCTGAACTCCGCTTATCCTCAGATGTGCAATGTCCGGCCTCATGTTTACGGGGCTGTACAGACGTGTTAATGCAGTTCTGGCCGTTTGCGGTCAGCCTGTCCGGGTGTGTGTCTGGGGACGGTTGCAAAATAAAAGACTACAAGGACTGGGCTGCACGTGCAGCAGGTAGCATGTTCTGATTATCTGTCTGCAGGCTTTAGCACTTATTTCTGCCTTTTGCAGTTTACTGTTTGCATGTCGAGCCTGTTCCTGCTCTGCAGGCAGTGGCCTGTCAGGGCTTTTATCATGCCGGTCTCGCTCCGGCCTGATCCATAGTTCACGGCTTGTGCTGATATTCAGCGTGTTGACTGATCTCGTCAGTTAAGGAATTTATGGCGGTTTTACAGTGTGAGTACAGGTCTAAGATGATTTGTATATGACATAACTGGTGCTCACCTGTTTTTATCATTCTGGACAGTCCTGTGCCTGTAATTGACCGGGACTGCGTGCCTTTTGAGGTCACAGTCAGATTACATTGTCTGCTGTCTCTTTCCTTGTAAGGTGCTGGGAGGGTATACAGACGTTCTGTAATCATTGCAGATAGAACAATCAGCTCCACTTGCTGGCCCTGGCTGGTTCTGTCAGCCCGGTAAGGCGTGTCAGACAGGCCATAAATATTTGTAGTAAGAATCTGTCTGATTGAAGGAGCCCGTAATTTCGAAATGACCATGATTTACAGGTAATCTGGTCAACTCTCTGTCTCCATTGAATGCAGTGTATCAAAAAAACACAATAATGGGTACGAACTTTTACAATTTGAATTAAAAAACTTGTATCTAAGTCAAATTATCCGTATTTTTGCTCCAAAAGTGCCAGTTTTTAAAGTCTGATCGCTTATTTATCAGATTCTGAACAATCATCCCATATGGAAGCAGGCGCTCCCTGTGTCATAAATGCAGAATTTATGTGCAATTTTAGAAAAAATTGGTGTTTGTGTATATGAAATTTAAAATTCCCTTAAATACTGGATTTGTTGTGCAGGCTGACGCGTCATTTGCAGTTTCTTGCTATTAATGATTTTCACACTCTCAGAGTGTTTTATGGCTGTGCATGCGATTTTAATTATGGGTAAATATTCATTTTATTGGGGAACTACTTTTACAAACAAAGCTTGATTTCTGTACAAAGTGCAAAATAAAACAGCGGGATATGATCACTTTTGCTCGTAAATTAAAAGCACCATTAAGGAGCGCAGATGTATGCAGGTTCGGTCCTTAAGTAAAGAGCAAATAAAAAGGCCCTGCAGAGCAGGGCCTTTTCTGGACAGTTGAGGATTGAGAATAAGAAATCTGCAAAAAGCAGGCAGCACACTACCGGCTTTAGCCTGTATAAGCGCTTTGTTACAGCGCTATCAGACAAGGGAACAGGCTGATTTTTGTAGTAGTTAAGGGCTGAAACACCGAAATTTTCAGTATCAAGAATTGTATCGAGCAGCTTGTCGCACAACTTAAGGGCTGTTCTATATGTATGTGCTTCAGGAAAAATATGGCAGCTGCCCGGATCAACATCCATGCCTGGGAGGCATTGCTGGAATCATAAGGTGCCTGCAGTCTGCCAGAAACAGTAGATTAATGCTGTTTGTGCCCTTGCTGCACGCCAGATCACCGCTCTAAGGTTGCAGCAAAGCCATGGTCTTCGAGCAGTGAAGGTCACAGCTGGTAGAACTTTTCAGATATCAGCAGGGCTACAGTGACATTACTTCAGTGTGCCCCAGCTGTTTCTGAGGCCTTACTGCGACATGACTGCAGCGCGACTGACGTGGTGTTCAGGCCGGACTGAGTGCTGATTATGGAGATACCGAAGCAGAACTCATTCCGGGCTGCGACATGACTGCAGCGTGACTGACGTGGTGTTCAGGCCGGACTGAGTGCTGATTATGGCGTTACCGAAGCAGCACTCATTCCGGGCTGCGACATGACTGCAGCGTGACTGACGTGGTGCTCTTGCCTGACTAAGGTTTGACTGTGTCAGTCAGCTGTTGTTGCTCTTTCTCGCTGCAAGTATGGTCAGGTGGAGCTGCCTGCTACTGCTGCTGTCGCTGCAACTGCATTACGACCGGCTTCGAAATTGAAGCTTGAAGATGCACTGTGGGCATTAGCTGCGTCTGCCTCTGTATCGGTGGTTGCTTCTGCAGCTGTGCTGTTAACTGAGACGGTAGCTGCAGCTGATGCTGCATTGGCAGCTGCGTTGGCAGAGGTGCCACCTGCCACGCCGCTGGTGGTGGAGCTTGTGCTGTGGTCGGCAGCGGCTGTGCGGGCCTGGCGGCGGTCTTCGATGGTGCCCAGGGCGGCAAAGAAGATGCCGCCGATGCCCAGCAGAGCTGAGATGGACAGGATGATTACTGAGGCATCTGCAAACTGCTCAGGGAAAGAGGCAGATCCTGGCTTGGCGCTGACGACCGCTGCGATGATTACTGTAACCAGGGCATAGGCTGTACCCTGACCGATTGAGCGGCCCAGCTGCTGCATTGAGGATGCCAGCGCATAGTTTTGTCTGGACACTGTAAGGGTGATTATAGTGGTGTTAGGGGCGGAGAACAGGGCAAAACCGGTACCTACAGCCAGCTGGCGCAGGATAAGTGAGGTTACGGTGGTGCTCTCATCAATAATGGTAAAGGTTGCAAGGGCAATGGTCTGAATGATTAGTCCGACAGTTACAGTAAGATTGCCTCCCAGGATACGGGCTATACGGCCGGTGAAGAAAGAGACTACGGCAATGGTAACTGGCTGTACTACTATGATAAATCCGGCCTGAGATGCTGAAATACCAAGGGTGTACTGGGAGAACAGAGCCAAAAGAACAGGCTCAGCCATAACAGAGACGTAGGCGGCAATACTGACAAGGAAGCACCAGGTGAAAGGACGGTTGCCAATTAAGAGCTGCACAGGGATGACCTGAAGGGCACGGCCAGCTGACAGGGCAGAGCCTGAATTAAGAGGCGCCAGGGCGGCTCCGGAATTAAGTCCGGTACGGACAGCTTCACTTTCAAAGGCATGCTGGCGACGGCCAAGGCGCAGAGCGCGGCGCAACAGATCACGGGAGATAATGCTGTGAGCACGGCCGGAGATGTCTTTATTGCCACTGCTGCGGGTCAGAAGACTGTATTCGTAGATGACCAGAGCGGCAGTCAGAGCAAGACCCAGGATCAGGCCGTAACGGGCGTAATGCCATGAAGCAAGACATGACAGGCTGAGCAGGCACAGGCCAATGGAAAACGCGAAAACTACGATGCGGCTGTAAGGGAGCTTTACAGTGCTGTCAGCACTTTCCTGAGGAATACGTACGGCAAGGAAAATAAGGGCAGCCATGGCGATGGCGGCGCCGTAAAACATGTACTGATAGCCAATACCGTCAATGATGACACCGCTGAAGCTCAGTGATGAGGATACACCGGTATAGGTAAGGCAGACGGCAATACCAATGGCAATAAAGCGGCGGCTGGTCTCAACATGGGATGAAATCAGTGCCATGGCAGTGCTCACACATAAAGAGGCTGCAGCGCCCTGGGCGATACGTGCTGCCACCATGACCCACAGATTTGGGCTGAAAGGAATGGCAGCGGTGATAGCGGCGCAGGAAATTAGACCGGTTAAAAAGATGCGTCGGTTTGAGAAGCGACGGGCCAGTAATGAGGCCGGCAGTAAAAAGCAGGCCAGGGCGGTAGCGTAGCCGGTCAGAGCCAGAGAGGCATACTGCGGCAGGGTATTGAAATGTTTGACCAGAAAAGGCACAGCAACAGTCAGGGCATTACCTGTATATGAGGTAAGAAAAAGGCACAGACTGACGCAGCACACCACAAGAGATGACTTGCGCATTTGATTTTCCTCAATAATTGTCCAGCATGTCGCCCTAAGGGACTTTTCCCTGTCAGGGACAGATAAGACAGAAGTGGGACAACCTAAAATGCCTCGGGCATAAAGACTGGCAAGGCTGTTAAGGTTGCGCTCCCCGGGTCTGTGCGGATCAGTACTCCTGCGGACCAGGGGGCTGTTCTGTCTGGCAGCTTGAAGCTGCGGTAAAAATCTAAACGCATCGTCATGACTGATGGTGTACTCAATGTATCCGAGCACCATGACATAGTCTAATTCTATCTTTGCATACTGAGCTATAACTTTCAGGCATAAGGGGGTATATATCAAACAGGGCAGGCTATAGCTCCCATTTCAGACCGTGTCCTGACTGCCGCCATGGGCTGGCAGAGGCGGCATACACGCCCTGTTTTGCACCTTGGCAGTGCCCACTGCCCCATAACATGAACCTCAGTGCTCAGGAGCCAGAACATACAGGGGCAGTTGAGTCCAGATCACAGACTGGACATCAGCTGCAGCTTTTGAGATTTGTTCTGGCAGAGGAAAGAAGATGATGTGGCTTAGCTGCCATCAGCTGTGTGTGCGTGTAAGTTTTGTTGCTGATAAGTGGCAGGTAATGCCAGTGGTGAATTTGCCAGCTGCTCAATCAGAAAGTGGGGGCTGTGTTGTCGTACAGGCGGGGATAAATAAATGCCGGTTGGGGAGGGAGCAGAACGCCTATTTCATGCGTGAGAAAGCGATTTTACTGTTGATAACAGGTATATATTTACCGGAATTTTCAGACTCGCTGCACCATTATGATCGTAGAAATATATGTGTGATCTGTTTCAAGTTTTGTAGCAGTCTTATGTTGGCAAAATGACTGTTAAACACTGATAAGGAATCGAGCTTTTTTACACCCCCTTGCCCGTGTATTCGGGCCAGGGGCTGTTACTGTAACAAAAGGCATAAATATGCTGTAAACAGACTTATTTACACAAGTACGGAAAAAGTTACATTACACCAGTTGCAATAGATACTATTGAGCTATATCATAAGCGCAATTCATATCTATAAGGATATGTATTTTCCAGACCGGACTTCGCTTTAATATGCCTTGCAGCAGGCGCAAGTCCCGTGACAGTTCAGAGCATTTTTCACTGTCTTTTTTACCGGCCTCTATCCTTGTAAAAGTTTGCGAAAAACTCACTCACTCACACACAGTACAGATCATTCTGTATTTACCGGATGCGCGTGCAAAGATTCCTGGGTATTACGTGCACAACATCCTGCAGGACCGTTAAGAAATTCTGGAATGAGATAAGAAGTTGGAAGTAGAAATAAGGACGTCATTAATTGACCTGCAGACCATCCAGCTTGTCTGCAGACGTATGTTAAGTGTGTATGGTGGCTGCGTGCTTATATCACCCCCTGCATATCAGGGCAGTAAGCCATAACCTGCAGTTCACAGCGTCCTAAAGTACCCAGTCTAAAGGTATATTCAAATGGCATTCTGGTTAGTTCAGGCTCAAGATGCTCAGGAAGAGCAGTACTTCATAAATTCCTCCCGCATCTGCTGCACTGAGGACAGTGTTCAGTGCTCTATTCTTGATTTCTATGCCGCCAGAGATCTGTCCCAGCATATTGAGGATGAGTGTGGTGTAGACAGCGCTACCGCTCTTAGCTGGAGCGAGCAGTGCTGGCCATTTGCCCATTCCATGTTCCAGGGCGATTACGTTGCCCTTATCACCCATGGCTGTGACAATATCCATTTTGGCCGCATTACCGGCGAGTACAATTTCAATGAAGAGCAGGAAGCCCGCCACCGCCATGAGCGCTCTGTAGTATGGTTTTCCCGTGGGGTTTCCCGTGCCGCCCTGTCTGCAAAGGGCCGTGAGCTCTTTGATGTTGAGGAGCAGATCAGCGAAGCTGACGGCTACGCTTTCCTCGACACCATTATCGATGCTTACAAGTACGTAATTCCTGCAGCCGCCACCCGTCGCCTTGTCTTTGACGGTACCAACGCCGATGAGATTTTTGCCCTGACTGTTGATACCGACGGCTCATCACCTGAGCGTGTCCGTCAGTTTGGCTCACCAGAGAGCCAGCGCATTGTTGCTCCACGTGTTGAGGCTCCAAAGAAGCGTATTGCTCCAGTTGAGCGTGGTGCTACTGCTACCAGCGCTGCAGCTGCCCGTCTGTACAATGCTGCTCCTGATATTGCTTCAGCACGCGAAATGATGATGATGCGTGCTGCTGCAGTACGCACTGCAGAGGCTGCAGCAGCTTCGGCAAGCAAGGCCGCTGATCGTGCCGAAGAGAGCCGCAAGAGCCTTGAGGAGCGTCTTGCCTCTCTTATCTGCCAGAAGGTCAGAAGCCACGAGTTAAATCTCACCAGCCTTATCGAGAACATCATCCGTGCCAAGGGCTTCAGCACTTCAATCAGCTCCGAGGGCAATGTTCGCAATACCACTTTAATTGCCTCCTCAAGAACCAACAGAGCGGTAAAGGTTGGCATCCAGATTCAGAATTACGCCTGCCCTCTCAAGGAGCAGTGCCTTGATCTTATGAGCACCATGATGACCTTCCACAGCGCCGGACACGCCGTGCTGGTATCCATGTCCGGTTTTGACCAGAGCGTCATGGACCGTGTAAAAGAGAGCAAGGCCAAGGTCAAACTCTGGGCTCCTAAGGACATTGCTACCGAGGTTCTGGCCTGCTACGACCGCCTCGACGACAACATCCGAGCCACTCTTCCTCGCTCCTGCTGAGAGCATTAAGGCCAATCGCCCCGCCGTCCATGCAGGCAGCAGGGCTGCCATATGCCGCCAGAGCAGATAATACTGCTGCCCGGGTACCTCCAGGTCCCTGGCAGTCTCAGGGCAAAGCGCCCAGGGCCGGACAGCAATAGCTGCCCGGCCTTATTATTTCCCAGGAAATCACTTAACCGGCAACCAGCTTAATCCTCACAGCCATACATGCTGTCATGCCCTCCTCCCCTGGCAATACGGACCATGCGCTGCCATTCCCAGGCAAGCTGGGGCATGCGCAGCCATTCCCAGGCAATCCGGGGCATGCGCTGCCATTCCCGGGCAATCCAGGCCATGCGCTGCCATTCCCTGGCAATCCGGGCCATGCGCTGCAATTCCATGGCAGCCCCAGCCCTGCCATATCAGTCTATCCGTCCATACCTGGTCCAGCAGGCCTTGCCCTGTGCCCACAGCAGGCGCATCACACCAAATCCCTTCTTGCATCCTAATAAATCACAGACATCATGCAGCAGCACTTACTTTTCACGTATATGAAAATAACAGGATGAATACCTGTAACTGTGGATCATTACGGTACGAAAGTAACGTCACAAACATAATGGCGCCTGCATGTTAACCTGTAAATGCTTTATAAATCGTTTTGACTGGTGAAGCCTTATAAGCTCATGACATAATGTTTTAGAAAGTATATAAAGTTACCATGTCCGCTCAATATATACACCAGCAAAACTCATCTGTTCTGCATGAGGCGCAAAACGCCCGTGCCCACGCAGCTGGCGCAATACACCGGCACCTGCTCTCCGCGTGTACCTCGTCAAAGCTGTCCGCTGAAATTTTTAGAGCAACACATACAGTAATGTTTTATAAAGTGTTATTGCCTGACACTTCTGGCCCCCAGGTGCAGTAGATCACTCCATGTGGTTTTAAACTCAAAGTACCTTAACCTGTTAAAGAGATGAAATAAGTGGCCGGTTTGCTAAATGCATCCTAAAACGATTTGAAATGAATAATGTGGACTTCTCATGTCTGTGCCACGTGAAGCCCCGAAAATTGCCACATCAAGCCCCATCAAGTACCCCATTATGTGTCCCATAAAGTGCCCGTGACAGCGTCCTTATAATCCCCGCCCTGTAAGGGCCGGCCTGTTCACATCTCATATCTTTGCGCTTATGTCAGGGAAACCAATTGCAGTTCCTCCCAGCCGCAGATTCTGCCAGGTGTCCATGGCATGACTTGAGCGCCTCATCATGCTGTCCCTGCTATATATAGATCACTTACTGGTACATATAGCCGCAGCCGCTGCCTTGTACCACCGCTGACAGGGTCACACTGCAACGCTGAATGTGTTCCTGCATATATATGATCATCTGGTATGAGTTGACCTTACTGCTGAGCCACTGACTTCAATACGCCGGGACATGCCAGGATACACGGGGAATTGCCGGGCATGTTATGGCGGCAAAGATTTCTCCCACTGCTGCTTTGCCACTCATCCACGGCGAACATCATCATGCGCTCAGCTTCGGGGCTCAGACCCTGCACCCATCAGCATGCGCTCAGCTTCGGGGCTCAGACCCTGCACCCATCAGCATGTGCTCAGCTTCAAGGATCAGCACCTGCCTGCAGTGGCCAGAGGTTCGGCAGAGCCATGGCTTTCCCAAAAGCATCTTGCATGGTGAGATTTGCCGCCTTGAGACATGGAGCAATGGCGCATGCCCCGTTCAGGGATGCACAGACAACAGCAATCTGTCACTGCACCACAGCCATGGCCGCCAGCAAATGTGAGGTTGCACGCCCAGTAACGGTCCTCCTCCCGGCTCAGATTCGGGCTGTGCCCTGGTTGCAGCCAAAGAGTGAACAGCATTCTTCGTAAGCACGTGAGCACCTGGTCTGGTTAATATCCGAACCCGTGCCCGCCGGGAGTCCTTTGCTTTGCCTCTCTGATCTGCAGCGCAAAGCCAGAGGCAGGGGCAGCTCATATGCTTACTACCACGAGGATAAGTCGTAACTGCAGTCCCTTTGGGGATAAGACATGAGTCTTGTGGCTGCCATCGGCAAACAATCCTGCAGCAATGTCACATTTGATACCGGTTACATGCGCTTTCGCTGATGCCGGGCAAGCTCTCTGTCTGATTGCTCGTTTTCTCCAGATCCTGTGAGCAAAGCAATGAACGCATACAGGCAAACATGCGAGGAGGCATGGTGGTGAGGCTGGCAGGTGAGACCGGCAGGCAAACGTGCAATGAGGCAGGGTGGTGTGGCGGGCAGGTGAGACCAGCATGCAAACATGTGAGGAGGCAGGCTGGTGAGGCAGACAGGAGGGACGGACAGTCTGGGATTAAGGCGGGCAGTGATTTCGGCAAACAGCGGTGCTGCCAGACGGTTATGGGGCAGGTGATGCTGCCGGCGTTTGCTTATGCTTGCCGGTGTGAGGGTTGCGGTTTGTGAGTCAGCCCATTGCTTGCCTTGTTTGTGCCGCAGCTTCAGGCAAGTATGCCAGCTGGGACAGGGCAATTGCTGGCAGTGGCCGGCTGTGCAGGCTGCATTGCACAGGGGCTGAGGCACAGGGGATTGAAGAGAGTGGCGCTGTGATGAGGATTGCGGGAGTTTGAGGCGGGAGTGCAGTACCGGGATCTTTTGCCGCCCCTGGCAAGGAGGCTTGGGTGCTTTAGCTTGTTTAACGATCGATCGGCAAATTTTGTCCGCTTTGTTTCTTTAAGGCTTGAAGCGCTCTGATAGATAAAAACGGACCTGGGAGTGCAAACCGGCTTGGGGCATGTGTTTTGCGGGCCGGTTCTGAGCCCAGAAAGTGCACATTTCTGCCCTGCTTTGCCACGGTTGTGAAAAGGCTTGCAATGGCATGCATATCGCATTTATCATGAGCATGGCAGCTACGTGAGGGCCCCGTTGCTACGGGCCTTGAGCTGGCAATACATCAATGCCTTTATGGCTAAAAATTTATCAATGTATTTCTGGCACACTAACTGCAAAGTCCTAAGTGCTAAGCATGAAAATAGCTGACTGCAATTTGCAGTATTCCGGTTCCGGCTCTATTTTCCTGGCTTGCTTAGAAGGAGCTTTTTATGTCCATTAGCAACGTTACCCACTCAAGTCCTATCGGTCTTGGCAATATCCTGAGCCGTACTCAGAATACTCCTGCCTCCCGACCAGGCGACTTTGCCGCTATTTTGCGCAATGCTGGTGGGGTAGAGCAGATTCAGGGTGTTAACCCTCAGCCAGTACAGGCTGTAGGTGCACGAGGTGTAAGTGCTGCATCTGCTTCAGATGTTGATCGTGCTAATTCTGCTCTGTTTGGCAACAACGGTGCTCACTTTGCGCAGCTTCTTGCCAGAGCAGCTGAGACCACTGTTTCCAGCAGCCAGGTTATTACCAGCTCCAGCGCTGCCGGTGCCACTGCACCTGCAGGTCAGACTGTTTCGACCTCTGCCGTCAGAGCCACTGATGCCCTGATGCGTGCCGAAGCCGGTGCTGGTTCCGCTGCCGCTCCTGCAGCTTTCCAGGGTGATAACATTGCCGCTCAGGCTGCCCAGATCGTCGGTGCACTCGACTCCGTAAAGATCATGGAAGGCCAGAAGGCCATGGCTATTGCAGCTCTGGAGGCTAACAGCGTAGTTGACCTTCAGGATAAGACCCTTGATTTCTCCACCATGCTCCCTCAGGGCATGAGATCATTTTTAAGTGACCTCAACTGTGGCAAGGGCGAGCTGAACAACTTCGTAAATGAGATGATCTTTGGCTCCAACAACGGTCCTCACGGCCAGAACGCTGCTGATTACTTCGGTACCTCCAGCCTGACCGGCTCTCAGTTAACCGAGCGTATGAACGGCCTTCTCAATGCTGCCAAGATTAATTCAGCAGATTTTAATGCTCAGGACTACAACTTCGTCCTGCGCAATGAGAGCAACAGCCTCGGCAACACCATTGCCGTAGCCAATGGCGCAGATTTACAGGAGCGCTCCATTGAGCGTGAGGTTAACAGCACTTTCCAGAGCGACATGGCTCTGATGCAGGTTCTGTCCCACACCAATAACCAGAGCGCAACAATTTTCTAAAGCACAAAGGCCCTGAAAACGGGGCCGGTGCTCTATATGCAGAGGCTGACATCCCTTACGGGGTGCCAGCCTCTGTTATTTCCGTTTTCGGCAAAAAATGTCCCTCCCGGCAAGCGGTCGCCCTGGCTGTTCCCGGCGACTGACCTTGCAGCCTGCTTTGTCATGGCTTAAAAGCCATTATCTACGGGCTGTGCGCGCCACTACCTCATCATGGTGCATCAGCAGGTGCTCACCGCCCGCTCAATCACACCATCAACACAGAAGCTAATCACAGCCTGCAGGCCCCGTGAGCGACATCCCGCCTCGTCAGCTGTGACCAGCAAGGCAGCAGCATAGTCATACTGACCTGCCCGGCAGCCCGCATCAGTATTCTCAATCCAGCTGCCCTGTGCAGCTCCAGCTCCAGCTCCAGGTCCAGCTCCTGGAACAGGCATTGGGCTGTCTGCCTCTCCAAACCCTGCCAGTCTTGACCGTTTTAACGAAACAGCTCGGTACGCATGGCATCTCCTTATCCCCTCTCTTATCACCTTTGCTATCCTGAAGCTGAACTGACTGCAGTTAATGCCCGTTGTACACCATGGTTAGAACGAGTGGGCTGCTGGCCAGGCAGGGGCTGGCCATGCTAAGAAGCCTCAGGCTTAAATGTATTCCCCTGGATGTGAACTGCTACTTATGGCGTTGCGCCAGCAGGGATAGAGCTGGCCGGCTCAACTTGGTTTCATGTAAACATGCGCGGACGGCTGATACCAGTCAAAGTCATTAAACCAGACGCAGTACGGCACACATAGCATGGCACACAGTACAGCGTACAGTACAGCGCGCAGTAGAGAGAAACGCTACCCGTTACTGGTACAGGCAATACTCCTGTATGAGGTCTGAGTCATGATGAAGTGTTAGTTCTGATGGCAGTGAGTTACTTTTCCCTGGGTGAGGGCCAAAGGCAGGATTAGCAAGAAGAATCTGGCGATCAGCTCATACAGATCACTTTATCAGCATCAAGTGAGGGAGTGGAGGTGAGCTTTTGCGGGATGGCCTGGTGGGGAGCGCCTGTGTTGCAGGATGAGGCGGGCAGCGCCCGCGCCCTGGTAACTGCCAGATGTCCGAATGGCGTGGTCTGGCAGCGCCCGTACAGGTTATATGGCAGCGCCCGCACAGGCGGGCGGGGCGGACTGACGGCCCTGAGGTTCGGGTCAGGGCAGTTTCAGTGCTGTGGGGCAGGCGATGGGGCTGGGCTTAGTTACTGTAACCCTTGAGAAGGCTGGCGCACTTGGCTGGCATGATGCGCTGCTTTTTCCTGGCTGTGGTCTTAGGCTGGCTCTGTGGAGGCAGGAACCAGCTCTCGAGCTCATAGCCGCAGCCTGTACCTTCTGGTACCGGTGCCTGAGTTATGCACTCCGGGCTGTCGAAAGGACAGGTCAGGCGTACGTGCATGTGGGCCTGGTGACCAAACCATGGGCGCAGCTTGCGCAGGAAGCCGTTGTCTTTATCGCCCTCGAAGACAGCGCACATGCGCTTTTTGATCATAGGGGCCACAAAGATACGATCCACGCGCGGATCAGAGGCAGCTGCCTTGATGTAAAGCTCTATGTCTCGGGTAAACTCAGGCTTGATAGTGCTGCCACGCACTATATAGACATCCCTGGGATTGCGCAGCTCTTCATCACTTTTGCGTGGGGCTGCAAAGTCAAAAGGCAGGTCCACATCAATGCCGGTATTGTGGGAGGCATGGTTGGATCGTGGGCCATACGGGCCGCCCAGGCTGCGGGAGATATCGCCAATGAGCAGCGGTGGCAGTCCCATCTGGGCGGTGCGGGCACGCAGATCCTGAAGGTACTGCATCATCATAGGATGGCCGTAGTTGCGTCCTTTGGCCCAGCGCTGCAGCTGAAAGTCCTGATGCTCATCAGTAAGCATGTCAGCACCGGCAATACAGCCTGCTGAGGTGGTACCGTAAATACGCGTTGAGGATCCTGTGTAAGGAGTAAATGGTCCGTGGTATTTGTATCCCTGCAGGGTAGCAAGCTCAAGGGCACGGCTCAGGGATGAAAAGTCGTTATATGCTGGAGGGTTTTTGATGAGCAATATGCTCTGAGTATATTCCCTGGCTGTCTCGCCCTCATCCTGGGCTGATGAGGAGCAGGCAGTGATCATAAGGGCCATGGCTCCCACAGCTGTAAGTCTTGCAGCTGCAGCAACGGCTCGTCTTAAAAGAGCTGAGGATCTTACAGCAGAAAAAGCACCCGCAGATAAACAGCTGGACTTTTCTGCCTTGAGATGAGCGTCACCGTATGTACGGGACTGTGAGGAAGAATAAGAGCATGGGGCAGGCTCACAGGCAGAGTGAGTACCCTTACAAAGAGAGATAAATAAAGGCATTGCTCAATAAAGCCTCAGAAATAAAGAGAGAAAGTGACCTTAGATTATAAACTCAAATTGGCAAAATGATGGCCTGCAAAGAAAAACTGCATCACCCAAAATCGCAGCCTGGCCTGCTAATCACCACAGTCATGCTCAGCAGCCTGTCGACCGGCTGTTTACGGGTCAATGTACCTTGAGCACCAGTACTGATCTGTCTTTATCTAAACTGTTTTAGTTATTGCAATGCGATGCTTATTAATCTCGCCGCCTGCCCTGCATCTTCAGCATTGCCTCAATAGTCTTGCAACCTCTTACACTGCATCTTTGAGCTGCCTGCCTGAATTTTTCCTGAGCTCAGGATCTGACAGCCGGCATTTCAGGCACAGCAAAAAGCTGCACATTACATGGTCAAAGACTCTAAGTCCAATACGTATCTCCAGACACTGCAATACCGGCGGGTCATAATCATAAATGCTTTATAAAACAGTATGGCTGTGACAATGCCCACACAACATCAGGCACAGTGATAATGTCTCCATACAATCAGGCACAGTAACGCTGCGCAGCAGCTGCCGCAAGCACATCAACCAGACGAGCCCTGCCCAGGTGCTAAGCCAGGTTGAGCTCCTGCCTGATAACAGTCTGTCCCCGTGTCCACATGTACCCAGTCACCCCACATCCTGCATTACGCTCCCCTCTGCGCTGTTACTTTATCCTCAAGTCTGCATTCGGCAGCCAGCATCCATCGCCCGCACCCAGCGTACAGCGCAGCAGCCTGTATCAGGCGCCAGCACTGCCTGAGCGGCCGTACTGGGGCAGTGAAGAGCTGCAGCAGCCAGCATTCATCGTCCGCACCCAGCGTATACAGCAGCAGCGCGCATACATATCAGCCCGTATCAGGCGCCAGCAGTGCCTGAGCTGCCGTACCGGGGCAGTGAAGAGCAGCAGCCAGCATCCATCGCCAACGCCTCGTGTACAGCGCCGCAGCCCGCATACACCGCCGCAGCCTGTATCAGGCGCCAGCAGGGCTTGAGCTGCCGTACTGGAGCAGTAAAGAGTTGCAGCCAAAACAGGCTTAAATCCAGGATAAAACGCTCATAGCAGGTTAAAAGTTCAAGTGAGATTATCTGTTAGTAACATTTCAAAGAAAATTTGAACTCCATCACAAACTGGCGTTTCGAAAATTAGTTTGTGATCGTGATCAAATTTTTGGAAAAAGCTTGCCTGGAGAAGAAAAAGGGCCTGTTTATCAGTGCTTAACGCGCAATTTTCCATCAGGGAAAAACAGGTGCGAATTTAGTGTGACATGGCTCAAATTTTTGCCCGGAAAAGAACGTGTTTCGTAAATCGAGGCAGATCTGCAATTTGGATAATGATTGCAACGCCCGGCAGCTGGCACTGCTATATTGATTCTGGCTCTGGGGCAGCTGCCTTACTGCTTCGTCCGGCTCCAGTCAGGTCAGCGCCAAAGCCCAGGCTACGTGAGCATGGGATTCCGTCCTGACTGCATAGCCATGACCACAGCAGAGAGCAGCCTGACGTCAGATGCCTTATCTGAGCAGCAAACATAAGGAGGCTGGTAGCCGGACCGTAAGGTCAGGCCACAGCTCAGAGCTTCGTGCCATAACCTGTCTTTAAGGCTCCACAAACATAAGGAGGCAGGATGCCGGCCCACATGGTCAGGACCTCCCTGACAGTCAACGGGTCTTGTCCGTCTGGTAATACATAAGGGGTTCATGGGCTATGGCCCATATTTCAGGATAACAGTAATGCATGGGCCATGGCCCATGTTTCAGGATAACAGTAATGCATGGGCACGGGCTCATGCTCTTTTTGGATAACAGTTATGAAAGCAATTAACAGTAAAGCGCAAATCTCTGCCAGTGACCTCAGAGCTGATGGCTCTCTGAAGTCACGGCTATCTTGCCGCTCCCATTCCTGTTGTGTTCCTGCTTCAGGCAGTATGGCCTTTCGCTCTGATTTATGTGGCAGTCAGTACCATGTTGCCGGGCAAAGTCCTGCAGCTGAGTCTGAGCCAGGGGCTGACGTTGAGCTGTCTTATCTGGCAGCGGCTGACCATATACAAAGCAAGGACGTAAATCCTGGGGTCGTGGACCAGGAGCTGGACATAGCAAGGCTTACTGATCTCTATGACAGCCTGTTTATGTCAGTTTCTTCAGCCTCTGAGCGCAGGAGCCATGAGCGGGGCTGTGTATCAGCAGGCGGCAGTGTGGGAGCTGCTGACAGTTCATCGGCTTTGCTCAGCATCAGCCGCAACAGCCTGATATCAGGACAGCTTGATAACTGCTGTGAACTGAACCTTGATCTTGATGAGAGCGGCCGTATGGTTGGTGCTGTGGAATGCTTTTTATCGGCTGCGCTGAGGCTGGCCAGCCAGAGCAAACTTACAATTAAATCTGCAGCTGATGGTGATTTTACATTTGTATGTAATGGTGAGCAGGACAGGAGCAGCTCTGAGCTGACAGCAGCTGATACGGTCAACACCCTTAACCAGGAGTGCCTGATTGACGCAGGCACTGAGGCAGCTGCCGCAGCTGCAGAGTTATCTTCGCCTGCACCAGCGTCTGCTGACCTGTCTGCATCTTTGCCTGCAGCCGTGTCCCTGTTAGTGTCTGCTGCTGCGCAGACGGATGACAGCGACTGTGCCTGTGCCTGTGCGGATCAGGAACAGCATGACGAGAGCGCTGACAAAGCCCGGTGCGCTGAGGCTGCAACATCATTTGATCTCAGTACACTTACTGATGCAGACGGCAAAGCTTCACAGAGTGCTCTGATGGAGCATTATGTTGATTGCGAGTCTGCACTGGACTGTGAGGTCAGTGCCGTCTTAAGGGAGAGCGCAACAGAGTGCTCTCAGGCCTTACATGACAGTGTTCTGGAAGCTGATGATGAGTCTTATCTCATCAGCGCCTGCAGCGATGCGTTCTTTTACGGACTGCAGACGGCTGATCCATACAGTGATCATGACCTTTTTGCTGTTGATGAGCTCCATGGCTGTGCCCTGCTCTCAGGTGAGCCGGGCCAACAGTCAGTGACTGGAGCTGAGGCTGTGACTGTGACAGGGGCAGGGTCAGTGACAGGAGCTTTTGCAGTTCCTGTGTCTGCGCCCGTGTCTGTGTCCGAGGAACAGTCAGCTGCTGGCGGGGAAAACAGCACTGTCCTGCTGCAGCTGCCTGAAGGTCTGTGCTCAGCCGGCTGTGTTTCCCCTTCAGCTTTAAGCACTGCCTCATGTGCGCGCTATCTCAATGACAGCACTGGCCGTCAGATTCATGCTGCCTGCAGCGTAAGTCACTGTCCGGTAATGTCTGGTGTGGATGAGAGCTGCGCCGCTGCCCTGGTCAACGACGCACAGAGCAATAACAGCGCCGCCGGGGATGCCAGTTGTGCCCAAAGTCATGGCAGCCAGCTGGAGCACAGCTGTGATAACAGCTGTGATAACAGCCTGGCTCATGGCAGATTCACTGAGCCTGTCACTGGCAGCTGTTCCGGGACCGCTGCAACAGAGCATAAGGAGAAGACACAATTGTGTGCAGAGACACAAAATGTGCTTGACACAGAAAGCTCATGCGCTCTAAAGTATTTTATAAAGTCAGACAATGCAGCTGATCTCACAGCTGATAATAAGGAGTCCCATCACTCAGCAGCGCTGCATGGCGGATGTGCCGCCGGCCGTGCCTGCACCAGCGACCTTAAGGTTGCTTTTGCTCCCCAGGCATTTACCTCAAACTCAAGCGCATCAGGCTCGGAACAGGAGCAGACTGCGGCTTTTAGTGGTAGCTCCATTCAAGGGTCACGCTGGTGGGGCGGAGTGCTTAAAGTCTGCAATAAGCTGCTCCTGCTTGCTGACTGTGCCGGTATTAACACCTCAGCACTGCGCAGCCGTATTTGCCGCATGAGCGTGCAGGCATAAGCCGGGAGCTCCTGAATGTCCCTGGCGGTAAGATAACAGCGCGGACCACTGCTAAGATTAGGTTAAGCAGGAGACCTGATGGCCCATGACCTTACAGTGAGAGGTGATCTCCCGGTTATACCTTTGACCCTATATGAAAAGCCGGGCGCCTGCAGCGCCTGAAAACCTGCCGCCTGATGCGCGGCTTTGAGATAACAGTCAGCCTTTCTATTCAGTCTGACCACCACTTTTCCCATTTCTGCAATCTGCACCTGCAACCTGCAGCCAGCAAACTGTGCCTTGTGCCGCCAGCCTTACCATAATCTCTGGTGGGCCCTGCATGAGCACAGTGCTCTGCCGCTACAGTCAAAGCGTAAGCTGCAGAGCTGATCTTTACCTGCTTTGCCACAGAGCATGTAACTGATGCCAGCCAGGCTGACAGGGCCATATGCCGGTCAGAGAGATAACAGGACCCTGGCCATGGCACACTGCAGGCCAGTCAGATAACAGCATACAGGCCGGGCTTTACTGCCGGCCGGTGAGATAACAGCAACCTGGCCGTGGCACACTGCAGGCCAGATAACAGCATACAGGCCGGGCTTTAATGCCGGCCGGTGAGATAACAGCACCCTGGCCGAGCCACGCTGCAGGTCAGTCAGATAACAGCATACAGGCCGGGCTTTACTGCCGGTCGGTGAGATAACAGCATGCTGATGGGCCTTAAGGCCGGTCAGCGATCATTTCCATGGTGGAATTATGTCCAGTAAGAGAACAGTACATAAGGAGCAGCGTCACGACGCTGATCAGGCTTTTGCCATCAACCTGTCTGCTCATCTCAGTGCCTGCAGCACTGACAGTGCAGATTCGCATCTCCCGGCAAAGTCATCTTCCTGCGCAGGTCTGAGCGACGGCCTGAAAATCGAACAAACAAATCAAGGAGTTTATCCAATGGACAAGTCATCTGCTTTCAATCATCACTCTGAGTTTGCTATGGGCCCTGGTGCCGCTGCTGAGGGCCATGCCGGCCATGACAGCCATGCCGGCCATGAGGGCCGCCAGATCCAAGCCACCGGTCATGAGCGTCGTGGTGCGGGCGCTGCCCTGGACGGCTGCGCAGGCAGGGCAGGCAGCGCTGGCCGTGCCCGTGCGGTCTGTGGGGCAGCTGGAGGACGCAGGGGCAGAGGCGGGCTCTGTGAGGGCGTGATGGGCCGTGCCATGGCGCTGCTGCGCACTCCTCTGGCCCGTGCTCTGGGTACGGTAGTGGCTGCCGGCATGGGCACCATGGTCATGGGACAGGCTCATGCCGCCAATGTAAATCTGCCTGATCTCAACAAGGCATGGAATGCCACTATCCAGCGCAATGACACCTCAGTGAGCGCCATGACTGTGGTCTCAGACAAGAGCAATGCCCTGCTCATCTGGGATGACTTTAATGTGGCTGCCGGAAGTCACGTCTACTTCAAGGCCGCCAGAGATCAGCCTGTATCCTTCCTCAATGTGGTCAAGGGACCAGGACGAACCAGTATCGATGGTCATGTCGTAGGTCAGAATGACAATATCAATTTCTATCTGGTTAATCCCAATGGTGTCAGAGTAGGCACCACAGGCTCTATTGAGGGAATGAAGAGTACCTATCTTGGTACCTCCCGTCTCAGTCAGCAGACCCTGGACAGGTTCAAGGACGGTAATGCCGCTCCTGTTGGCATGAATGCCCTGCCTGAAACCCTGGCCATGGGCGATGTCAAACTCTACGGCAGCGTGCACAGTGCCGCTATCAAGGTCAATGGCGATCAGATTGTAATTGGTGAGATAGAAAAGGTGCTGCCGTCCACCACTGCAGGTGACGTGCTCGAGCTGCACAGCGGCAAGGGCCGTATCGACATTGGCGGTGACATCGACAGCGTGCGCCTTGACAGCCGTCCTCAGCAGAATGGCGCAGCTGACAATAAGGACAGTCTTGCCGGCAGCACTGCACCGGGACGCAATGCCGTAACCTACCGTGAGCTGCTCAGGGTCAATGGTCTTAAGGCAGCTGCCAGGGGTGATATCAAATTCAATGGCACTCATGACAGTGGCAAATTCGTCGACCATTCTGCTCAGCAGGCTGTCTACAATGCCGATGGTTTTTACAATGCCTTTTCAAAGAACAGCTCAGGTGATTACTGGCTGACCGATGACATTACCCTTGATTATGAACGCGACAGTATGGGCGCGCTTAACAAATCCTTCTCGGGCACTTTAGACGGTGCTTTCCACACTGTTACTCTGACCGGAAAGGTCAGGGACTCCTCAGGCAGCACTGTGACTGGCAACCGTAATCACGGTCTTTTTGCCAGCCTTGATGGCGCCGAGATCAGCAATTTGAAAATCATGACTGACGGCCTTGCTCTTGACAGCTCACTGCGCGGTCAGGACTTCAACTTTGGTCTGCTGGCAGGAACCATCAAGGACAGCACACTTGCCAATGTTGAGATTGACAGGGCTGATGTTCGTATCTCTGCTGCCTCAGCAGGTTCCGGAGATTATATGGGCGCTCTGGCCGGCCGCATTGAGGGCAGTAACAGCTTTACAGCCGTCATGAGTTCATGGAGTGATAACACAGCAAATCAGCTGGGCTCACGCAATGGTCTTAAGGCAGGTCATGTCACAGGTTCAAACAGCGGCAAGGTCCTGGGACTGATGGTCGCAGGTACTGGCAACAGGGCACTTGCAGCTGTGGGTGAGGGCAATGCTGATGGTATGGCTTCATCATTTTCCGAGGCCTGGAATAAAAGCCTTGAGCAGATGACAGCCTCTGGACTTTCTCATGACGAGGCCCTGGGCCGTCTGCATTCTGTATGGGCCACCTCAGGATCTGCTCAGGACGGTACTCTGGCCGGTCGTGACAAGGGCTTTATGAATGCCTTCTACATTGAGGACTTTAACTTCATGTACGATGGCAAAAACCACAACTATGCCGATCTGGTCAATAACGAGGGCTTTGACATTAACAATGTGCTGACCCTGGTCAATGGCACCTCCTGGGATCAGAAAAATGCCGGTCAGTGGGGCTTTGAGTTCACCACCCACAAGGACAATCAGGCCGGTGGCCATGATTACTTCTTCACCTATGCTCATGCCGGTGATACCTGGGACAGGGGAGCAGGTGGCAGCGCCGATCTGCAGATACGTAACGATCGTGTCGACTCTATTGGCGGTGTGGGCACCCTCAATATCAACAAAAAGCCTCTGACCATAGCCCTTAAGGATCAGGTCATTACCGAAGGTCAGCTCCCTGATCTCACTGTCGGCGGCAATACCCTGGTAAACCCTGGTGATATCAGTGCCTCACTTGCTGACGGTGACAGCCTTGCCGATCTCAATCTCACACTCAAGGCCGATCCTGTGACCGGTAAGATTACCGCCTCATATAACAATGGCAATTACGACATCACCATAGTCGATGCCAGATTAAGTGTCATTGCCAAACCGGTACAGCCTGAACCTCAGCCTCAGCCACAGCCGCTGCCTCAACCGGCACCACAGCCACAGCCGGACCACGGCAATGTACCATCATTGCCTGCAGTACCATCACTGCCTGTGCAGCCTGATAACAATGACAGCAGCTCCATGGCCGCTATTGACCATGCCGCCGGCGTTGAAACCCGCTGCCAGAACTGCCATACCCTGAGCAGCGCCGACCTGGGCTCTGCTCTGTGGCTTACTGACAATACAGTGCTGGACCTTAGCGGTATTGATTACACCTTGAGTATCTTCGCCGCCCTCAACTCAGGCGCAGCTCCTGAAAATGCAGGCAAGTGGCTTCTGACCAGCGGCCACGACCAGCTGGCTGCCACTGACAGTGCCGCCCCATCTGACAGGCAGGGCATGGGCAGTAACACAGCCTCTGCCTCAGGTACCACCACAGCCAGCACTGGCAGTGGCACCCTCAGTGGCACTGCTGCCATGGCTGAGCCAGCCACTGCCGCCTCAGTCACTGCGGCCGCAGCCACTGCCGCTTCAGACACTGAGCCGGTCACCGCAGCTGCCGCAACTGGCACTGAGCGTCCAGGCGGCTTTAGAGCCTCAGTTCTTGCAGCTGCCCAGAAGCTGCCTGGTGGAGCCACAGTGCTTAAGGGCCTGAGAAGTGCCTTTGAGTACCTGGGCCTTAACAGCAGCAAGGCCGAGCCGGTACGCAACAGCTAAAGGCCGGGCGCGGACTAAGCCCGCCGCGCAGCCCACCGCACGGCCCACAGACTCAGCCCGCCGCGCAGCCCACCGCACGGCCCACAGGCTCAGTCCAAAGGCGCCGCCCACAGAATTAACTCAGTACGGTCAGCGCCCCAGGCCGCGCCGGCTGGCATGGTATAGCCATGCTTCGGCGCCGGCCCGCTGCCTGAGCTCACTGTGGGTCTCATGCTCAGGGGGCGCGGGCGACGGTGAGGTAGGTGGCGGGCGCCGACAGCTGGTTCAGAGCACGCTGCGCGATTATTTTCAGCCCTGTCCGGGCATTCACGTGGTAAGTTTTCGCAATGAGTAACTGACCCGGGGATGCCCGGACAGCTTTTTATGGTGGTGCAATATGGCGGCTTATGCGTATGAAGGTGAGGGGCTGTGGCAGGCGCGGGCGCCTGATCGGCAGGCGACAGTGTTATGGGGCAACAGGGCGCTGTCAGCGTGCAGGAGCGGCCCTGACAGTCCTGTGTTCCATGGTATGTGCACTGCACAGGCATGCGGTCGGGCGTCCAGACAGTGGGATTTAGACTTGCTATAATGACCTGACTTTTAGCAATTACTATGGTGAGCTCAACTTGCTTATGCAGCCTGTAAAAATACTGGAGTATCTCTCCTGGCCCTTTCTGGCCCTGTTTTCACGACGATTTTATTATGATGTCCTGATTAAAATGAGAGGAGCCGGCCTGCGCTACCTGCTGCTTTTCAGCCTCGCTCTGGCCCTGCCTGCCTCTTTTCAGGTCAAGGAAATTCTCAACCGCTTCAAGACTCTGGAGCTGTCAACTGTAGTAGCTCAGATTCCGGCAAGCAATATCTCCCCTGAGGGTGTACTGACCCCTGCCGATCCTGCCAATACCGAGCCCTTTTTAATCAAAAACAGCAGCGGTGAGGTGGTAATGGCATGGAATCTGGAAAACAAAAGGATAGATGGTGAACCGATTCACGTCCCTATCACCATTGCCTCTCATGCCGCCATTATCGATACTACCGATGGCACCATAAGTGTCCCATGGACCTCGCTTTATGGCTCTTCAGGAGCTCAGTTTGAGCCTCTGGCTGCCGCTCAGGTACTTGATGAGGCCTTTAATGCCAGCATAATTCTGGTCTGGCTGGTGGTGGGCGTCAGAATTCTCTTTTCCATGACCTTTGTGGTGCTGGCCGCCGCCATTTTGACCCGCGTCTTCATGCCTGTAGTGGTCAGAGTGCGTGTCCCTTTTACGGTAGTACTGCGTCTTAATGCCTTTGCCAGCTCAGTGGTGGGCTTTTTTATGCTGGCCCAGTTCTTCCTGAACATGTCCGTGTCCTATCTGCTGCTGTGCGCCGTGCCGGCCGTATACTGCCTGTCCTTCCTTGGCAATGTACGCCGTGTGCTCGACAATTCAGTCAACAGCGTAGATTACGCTCTTAACAGGAACAATCCTTTCTACATGTGGTTTGAGGCCCGCAGCCGTATTGATGAAAACGGTAATATCGAGCGCAGCCCTGATTACTGGAGCCTCTCTCCTGAGGATCAGGCACGCCGCCGCAACAATCTGCAAAACTCTTTCCGCAACAATGCCCAGCATACAGTCAACTCTGCTTTCCACTCCGACATGGGCAGTCACTGGTCACAGGGCGCTCATGGCGGTCAGCAGCAGTCAGGTCAGTCTCAGGACTCCTGGTCGGGCGCCCCACAGGGCCGCAGGGATGATGACGATCATCCTCATCAGACAGGTATCAGCCCTGATGATGACTCCCGCTCCCGCTCCTTGGACAATGACAGTGACGGCCCGGGTGAGCACAATGCTCAGGAAGGCAAGACTCCTAATCCTTATATTTTCAACGATCAGACCGGCGCTGATGACCCGGTCTTCAAGGAGCACATGGAAAATGCTCCTGAGCGCGGACAGGTACGCTCCGGAGCCAAGGGTGAGGATTCAAGCTTCACCCCTTAATCAATTACAGTTGCTCACTGCAAAAAGCCCGGCCCCGCCGGGCTTTTTCATGCCCGCGCTCCGCCATGCAGCTGCAGCTGGCTGCGCCCTGCTGCAGCAGCGCTGACGGCTGCACTGCAGCTGCATGGCCGGGTGTGCTGCCATGGTTTGAGCACAGGGTTTTGTGACAGGGACAGGCAAGAAAGATTTTGCGCTTTGAGCGGCCATAGGTTAATATTTGCCCATATGATGGCCCTGCTGTCCCCCTCACGGGAGCTGCCAGGTTCAGCAGATGCCCTGAGGCCGTACAGGCATGGCTGCAGGATCTTTGCTGACAGAACTGAGGAGCAGTACCGCCCGGTATGGATAGCCATAAGTCAGCGCAGCGGGGCGGTGCTCAGTTAATCTATCTGTTTGGAGGTAATGTGTTGCGCAAGATTGCAGCTGCTGCGGCTTTGGCTGGAACAATGACCGTAATGACCAGCGCCCAGGCTCTGGTTCTTGAGTGTAAGAATGTGGCCGATGTCCCTATTTCCGTGGCCGTTTCCTACCTTGACTACGATGGCAAGACCTGGATGGTAGAGGGCTGGTACAATCTTGATGCCGGTGCCCGTGCCAATATCGAACTGGACAGCTCCAACGATATTTTCTATATCTACGGAGAGTTCAAGGGCAATCACGAGGTATCAGGCGGCAATGGCAGCCTCGACCTGCCTGTCTACTACCGCACTTTCAAATATGTGCATGGCCAGAATCAGGCCCGTCCGGACGCTTCCGTATCCTTTGTCCGTGGTGTGGCAGCCAATGGCGTTGCCCAGATTTCTTTCGGTCCTATCAGCCAGTAAGGCCGGCAGCGACTGCAAAAACAAAGCCCTGACAGGACTGTTCCCGTCAGGGCTTTGTTCATTATGGCAAGGGCAGGCCCGGCCGCAAGCTCCATACGGCCCATGGGGCATGGCCCTGGCAAGGGCACTGGCAAGTCCATGGACGGCCCGGCCGGCCGGGCCCAGCGCGACGCGGCTGCGCACTGCGCAGCAGGTCAGCTTACTTGCAGCGCTCGCCTTCGCGCAGCCAGATGCGGGCCATTTCCAGATTGGTATCAAAGTCCATGGCACCTCCGGTAAAGCCGGCACGGTGAACGAAGATAGTGCCACTAAGGCCGGTAGCTGCGTCCAGAGCCTCAAAATCAAGGCCGCGCCATGACTTGGGAGCGGTGAGCTTGTTCTTGAAGCGCTCGGCTTTGGAAAATGGCAGGGACTGCACACGCCAGCCGCGCTTGCGATCTGGATAGACAGCCAGCATGCAGTTTTTGAAGGCATCAAAGTTGGCCAGCACTGCCTGAGTCCATGGCAGCTTCTCGTGCATGATGAGGATTTCACCGCCGTCGTAAACAGACATCACGCGTGCAATTCCCAGCTCAGTGTACAGGGCGTTTACAGCTGCATTGATGAGCAGGTTCTTGAGCATCTTCACTGTGTTCATGAAGTTTTTGTCCTGCTCGGCACCTGAGACATTGGGCAGATTCTGCATGGCTACCAGATAGGCAATGTCAGGGGAGTAGCGGTAGAACTCGTTGAGCTCATCCATGACGCGCTGCTCGCCTTCATTGTTGACGGCCACATTATCGGCAAGCCAGGTGTTGAGCTGACCATTGTCATTGAGATCAACGGCATACATCACTTCACGGTCAATACGCTCACGGGCAGCAAGGAAGATCTCGTCGGTAAGCTGCTGGCGCTGCTCGTAGGTCATGAAGTCCTGAGCAATCTTGCGCATGTACTCATCACCAAACTTGAGCCACATCAGACCGGCTGTGGCGTAGTTGATGCCATTAGGGCGGCTGAGGTTGAACTCATTGGAATGGTGATCAAAATGCCTGTCATCATTGATGCCTGAGACATCAATGATGATATCAGCTGTTTCCAGACGCTGAGGATCACGGGAACGAATGACCTCAGAGCGCTCATGAATATAGGAAATTACAGCGCAGGCCAGTGTTTCGTCAGCGTGAAAGCTACCGTCATGAGTTGCAATTAACACAGTCTTCCCCTTAGCAGTCCACCACCGGTTTACTGCGCAAAATAAAAGTCACAATCTGACCGGTCCTGACGGGCCTGAAAGTCAGCTCTGTATGCTACACAGATTTAAGGCATACAGGTTCGCTAATTTTAGCATTCATTAGCCTTTGTTGGGGCAGGGGCCGATTTTTTATCACCTCTGTCCGGCAAATGCACCACCCCCGCACAGCCAGGCCATGCCCGCCGGCCATGCCCGCCGGCCGGACCCGCCGGCCGGACCCGCCGGCCGGGCATGTTACGGCCGGACCATGACTGCCCGGGGCCTGACTGGCAGCATGCCCCTGCCAGACTGGCAGCCTGCCCCAGCCTTGGCATTGATTAAAAGCTGCATATTTATGGCTGTCAGAGGCGATCTGGAGTACAATGCATGGTCTTTTTGCCCGCAGCCGGGCAGCGGCCCTAACAGCCAGGCTGCCATGGACAGCGCGAAGGCTTGAGTACTGCGCGCCCACCAGCGTCGGCGCCGGCGGCGCAGCCGGAACCGCTCCGGGCGCTGGCACCCGGCGGCTTACAGATTCCGGAGTTAAAGCTCAGTACTCTGCGCTGCACCGCCTGCCCTGAGCATAACGGGACAGCACCAGCGGTGTACCATAAGTGCCCTGAGGCAGTGACTGTAAACAGCTGCGGCAGGGAGCTGCAGGCATATGTGTTTTCTTTATGAGGAAAGATTAAGTGGCTTATAAACTTGACCGAATCTATCTGGCCCCAATGGAGGGCGTGGCAGACGCCCCTATGCGTAAGGTTCTTACCCATTATGGAGCCTGGGATGCGTGTACCTCCGAGTTTATCCGCGTCACCACTGAGGTTTTGCCTTATAAGACCATTTTGCGCGATGTTCCTGAGGTTAAGGAAAACGCCCGTACTGCCTGGGGCTGCCCATGCCGTGTGCAGCTTCTTGGTGATGAGCCTGAGCCTGTTGCCAAGACTGCCCAGCGTGCTGTTGAGGTGGGCGCTCAGGCCATTGATCTCAACTTTGGCTGTCCGTCACGCTTTGTTCATCACGGCGGCTCCATGCTCTTAAAGGAGCCTGAGCTGCTGCATCGCATTGTCAGCCGCGTGCGTGAGGTGCTCGACCCTTCCATTCACCTGTCAGTCAAGTTCCGCATTGGCTTTGCCGATGCCGCCGAACTGCCTGAGATTGTCAGGGCCCTTGCTGTTGACGGCGTGGATGAGCTCATTATGCATGCCCGTACCCGCAAGGATCTCTACAAAAAAGAGGCCCTCAACTGGCCTGCCATTGGATCAGTGCTGGAGCTGTGCAACAACATCCCTGTAGTGGCCAATGGCGACATTCTCTCCTATGAGACCTCTCAGGAATGTGCCCGCATTACCGGCACTGACCGTCAGATGGTAGGCCGTGCTCTCTTTGCCATTCCCAACATCCCTCAGGTGCTGCGCGGTGAGGAGCAGCCATGCTCCATGCAGCATGTAATTACCGTAGCCTCTGAGCTTGGTGAGGAGCTGCAGTCACGCAACTATCCTGAAAAATCAGTGATGGACAGACTAAAGCAGTTCCTTGGTTATGCCCAGAAATACAATGCCGCCTGGACTTCATTCTTCCGCATCTTCTGCCGTTCTCAGAGCATTTTTGAGGCACAGCAATTGCTTGAAAAGTTCAGCGCCTCACTGGATGTCACTTCGGCGACAGAAAGCGATGAGCTCAGCGCTGCTCAGGCCGCTCTTGAGCGCATTATTCCGGCAGCCGCCGTCGGCGCCTCACCTGCCCAGCAGGCCGCAGCCGTAGCTGCCGCAGCCCCGGCAGCCGCCGCAGCATCAGCTGCCGCCGCCGTCGGCACCGCAGGCGCAGCCGGTGACATCAGCGCCCGTGAGCTCAATGAACTGTGCCCTGAGGGCTGCACCGGTCAGCGTGCCGCCGCTGCTGAGCCTCAGGCTCCGGCAGCTGCCCCGTCTGCAGCAGACACTGGCGCCGGCGGCCGTAAGGTTACCAGCCTGGAGCGCTCACTGATTTTCGGTCTGTAGGCCTTATGCCAAAGGCAAGGCCAGGCCCTGTCAGGCCAGTGCCTGCCAGGCCAGGTCCGGCCAGTGCGTAAACCGGGGCGCGGGCTCGTCGCGGGGCAGCCCCCGGGAACGGTCCGGCGGGTGCCTTTATGCCCCGCCATGGCGCACGGCGGCGCGTGAATCAGGGGCAGATATCAGGCTTTTTCTGATCACGGCCCCGCATTTGGCACAAATACTTAGCGCCCTTGCATAAAGGGCGTTACAATACAGTGCACATTTTGCTGCACTCCGAGGTCTACGCCCCCGGTACCGGTACCGCCCGGTCAGCAGTGCACTTATGTTATTCGGTTTTTGGAAGCTGACAGGCACCGGCCTTTTGCCAGTAACAATCAGACAGCATTGTCAGACTCTTCTTTTCAGTTTTCCTGCCAGCAAGGGCCCTGTTAACTGCAGGGAACCGTGGCAGAGCTGTATCACTGCGGTTCAACCCTGCCTGACGCTGACGCTCTGCGAGTAGTCAGCTGCAGACAAGTACCTGCTAAGACAAGTACATGCCCTGATCAGGGCACGTGCAGCATTCATGCGATCTCAGGTCAGGGAATACAACTTTTCATAGGGAATTACAGGATGGCTTTAATAATGGCTAAACTTTCACGCAGATTATCCAGATTTGCCTCTGTCGTGGCGTTAAGTGCCGCTGCCCTCGGTGCAGGTGCTCCTGCCATGGCAGATATCAACATCGGCAAGTCCATTGACGAGGCACATTACAAGTACATGATGAATATCGTGCCTGTATACTTCCCTGCTGTGCCTTTTGGCTGGTCTGTCGGCATCCAGGACAATGTTGTCACTTACGTCAATCAGAGTGGCAAGGGTCCGATGAAGAACACCGCTATCAAGATGCGCTATACCCGCAAGACCGCCAGTATGGATGCAGCAAAATATATGGACTATTACGTCCATAATCACTCCTGCGCTGACAAGGAAATGCAGGGCAAAGGCTTCTATACCACCTCCTGTATCAATACCAACACCTTTACCATAATAATTGGTGAGGTCAACAACATGTACGTCATCGAGCTTACCGGTGAGTACAATTCAGCCGCCCGTGCCATTATCGAAAACTATGTAGGCAGCATCGTCCGTGGCAAGCGCGTCTTTGCTGACCGTGGCATTGGTGAGCTGCAGGTATTTGGCGACAATGCTACCCCGGTACAGATTCCAAAGGATGAAGAGAAGAAGGCTGGCGGCCACTAACAGCACCTGAGCCCGCTCCTGCAGGCTGTCTGCCTGGCAGGCTCAGCCGCCCGCTCCTGGGCACTGCATCTGCCTGCAGCTGCAGGCAGCCTGAAAAAGAACCCGGCTGTACCCTTTAGAGGGTGCAGCCGGGTTCTGTGCTTTAAGGCCTATGCCGCATGACCGGGCCGGAGATGGCCCGGTCGGTCGCCGGCACCGCGCGCCATTATGACCGGGCCGGAGATGGCCCGGCCGGTCGCCGGCACCGCGCGCCATTATGACCGGGCCGGAGATGGCCCGGCCGGTCGCCTGCACCGCGCGCCATTACTGCTCGGCGCGCTGTGCGCGTCAGCGGGCATCGGTGATGTGGATAAGCTTTCTGAAAGCGTCTGGCAGAGAGTACTGCAGATCCTGAGCTGAGATCATGATGTCGGCCTGGTCGAGATTATTAATGGCCCATTCAGAGCGGTACATGGCCGGATAGACCATGATGGACCTTTTGTTGCAGTCCACACCAGTGACCGTCAGGGCTTGAGGTATGAGCATGGCTCCGGCATCGTTGATTATGCCGGTAAGCGGAGTTAGCAGACGGCTTTGCTCCTTAGTGCTCAGAGGCTGCGGCAGTCTGTTGTACACACAGTAGTCAATGAGGTCCAGTGCGGCACGGCGGTCAAGCAGTGAGTGCACAAAGCGGTTGTAATAGTGCTTGATGCAGTCATAGCAGGCACTCTGGCACTGGCAGCCTGAGAGCAGATCGCGGACAAAGGAGATCATGGACATGATCCTGTCCTGCAGGCTTACGGCATAGCCGGCGCCTGATGACAGGCTGTCATAGAGGAATATGTCCAGAATCTCGGTACGGCTGTTGAGATCGCGGCGGCGGCGGATGCCCGTAACCAGCTCGGTAAATTCGATATCAAGCTCATGACAGGCTGCCAGACGCAGGGCCTCGGCCATGGTCTGACCTGCCCTTTTGAGCCAGTGCTCAGTGTCCACAATATCAGGATCAAAGCTCAGCTCCAGCACCAGCATGTCGGTGATGAAATCAAAGCCCAGGTCCACATCGGCAAATTCATGGCGGCAGAAGGCCGGACGGCCGTTGCTGCCGGTTACCGGACTGTTGATACGCTTCTTTTCAGTCTTTTCGGCTCCGGGCATGGCTACACCGCAGTTTCTGCATACCTTGAAGCCCCGGCCGTCAGGACCACGGTTGACCATGATGATGCGCTGATTGTCACGTACGGCCATTTTGATATGGCGGCACTCATCAAGCTTCTTCATGTCATCAGCCTCAGGCTGAGTTGAGTACTGAGGCTCGGAGGCGGCCGAGTACTGCTCATGATCGCGCATGGTGGTAACCGGACCACCGGTGCGCGGGGCAAAGCCCCATGGACGCAGCATCGGACGGGAGCTGCGCTTGAGCTCAAGGCTGCCGCAGAAAGGGCACCTGTCCTGACTGTCATCGGCAAGACCAAACCAGCGGCACTGCCCGCAGGTATGAATCTCCTTGAGATAAAAGCCGTCTGAAAAGTAGGAGCTGGCCGGAGCAAGGTTGCTTTTGCGCGTCGGGCGGTAAATAGCGCCCAGCGGCCAGGTCTCCTTGTCCACGACAATGGATCGGCCCGGAGCATACTCACTGATGGCTACATCAAGACCACGGCTGACCTCATGCAGTACACGCCCTGATCGGGTGCCTATCCATGTGCTCACTACATCTCTTGGGAAAGAGTAGGTAGGAATAAGACTCTCATCGTACAGAACGTCCAGCAGCGAGCGGCAGGAGCTGCGGCCTCCGGCTTCAGGGTTGTAGTACAGATCCGGATGAGCTTTCATCTTCCTGCCAAGTTCAGTCAGCTTCTGCTCCATGCGCATTATGCATGAGTCCAGCAGTCCCTTATTGTCCTCAGGGAGCAGCACCTCATCTGCCTGCCAGCTGCGGGCAAAGGCCATGAAATCAAGGCGCAGGCGCTCAACAAACTCCGTGGCAATCACAGTGTCGAGACTGAGATCAATGCGCCTTTGCGGATCAAGCCGTTCACGATCGCTGTAATGAACATGCAGCTCCTTTTTGTCTGCGTTGCTCATGGTACTGCTGATTTGAGCCAGAAAGTCGCGGAAGATTACCAGGCTCAGATGACGCTCGATAATGCGGCTGCTTGAGATGTCGATAAAAGGACGGCGCGGGATGCCGCGTACCATGTCAGCCGGATGATTGAAGTACAGAGAGTCATGAGGACCGTCCTCACAGAAGGTCACAATGGTGGACAGTGAGGAGCCGCGACGGCCGGCACGACCGGCGCGCTGCTGGTAGTTTTCACGCATCGGCGGCATGTTGCGCAGACCTACGGCTACCAGAGAGCCGATATCGATACCTACTTCCATGGTGGTGGTGGATGAGAGTATGTCCACAGGCAGTTCATCTTTGGATAAGAAGTCCTGGAAGCGCATTTCATACATTTCGGTACGGGACCACATGTCATCGCGCTGATCCTTGTGCGAAAGCTGTGCGGTATGCTCCTGGGTGTCGATAACATGAATACGCCGGCCGCTGATGGCCTCAAGCGAAGGACGGCGCCAGAAGCTCAGACTTTCAAGGTCCAGATCAGTCATGGCACGCACTCTGTCCCTGCCACAGTTAGGACAGCAGTTACGGAGTTTAAAAGGCAGCACATCAGAGCAGCTGTTGCATACATACCACTGATGCTCGCCGCTGCGGGCGCGGATCATGCGCGGATTGATATACAGACGCCCGGTAGACTCACTGCCTGATTCAAGAAAGTAGTTTTTAAGACCGGCAGCCAGGGAACCGGCCAGATTGCCAAGGGGATCGATTTCAATACGGCTTAGCAGGCGTTCGGAGATGATTTTCTCTTCGGGAATGCCGAATTTTACATAGTCAGGCGAGGCTCTGGCTCTGGTTTCATCACTGATCTCAGCGCTCAGGGCGTAATAGTCAGTAAGGCTTTCAATGGCCCATGCGCTGAAGAACTCATGGAGCCACTGCTGCACGTCTTCTTCAGTAAGTTGGTCATCCCCAGTTTTGCCTGTCTGCTTCTCAATCAGGGTGGCAAGTTCCTCAACGGACTGTTCATCAAGGTCATCAATAAGCCTGTAAAGGGCCTGAGGATCAGGCTCAAGCCAGCACATGGCAGTATCAATGAGATTGTTAAATGGTGCGCAGAAGAACTTGAGCAGCTGCTCATTGAAGCTGTTCGGAGCATTGTGCATCTGCACATTGTTGACATAGCGGGCATCAACAGAGCTTATGAGATCGTAGTCGATCACATCATTGGCGCTGTCATCACCGGCACCGGACGCACAGCTGCTGCCGTCGCTGCCGCCGGCAGCGGCCTGGCGGCTGCGGCGCAGCAGGGAACCAAGGCCGCTGTTGCCGCTGCGGCTGCTTTTCTTATAGGCCAGGGCCGAAGACATCATCAGCTTGCCTGCATTGAAAAGAATGGTGCGATTTTCCGAGCTGTCATCATGGAAAATAGCCGCATTGTTAAGCCAGGCAATGGCGGCAAAATAAGGAAAAACGTTGTACAGCGACAGTACGCTCTGACCATCAGCGCCGGAGCCTGTGCCGTCGGCGGCGCCGGACTGTACTTTGCGGCGCTCAATCTGCTCCATGAGGTCGAGGGCCACGCACATAATCTGGCGGCAGGCGGTATCGTCCGAGGTAACAGACATGTCACGGGCCAGACGGGCTGCGCGCTGGCGGCTGTCAGAGAAAAGCAGGACCTTGCGGCCCTCATTTGGCATTGGGATCTGGCCATAGGCGCGCTCCTGGGCCAGAGTCAGACGGCGCTGCTGCTCACTTACAGTCTTGCCCGGGACTGGCGGCTGTGAGAGGAACTGGGCCTTGATGAGATTAAAGAAGGAATTGTTACCTCTGGTGCTGAAGCTCATCAGACCGTCATTGCCGATACGGTGCTGACAGTGCGGGCAGGTGGAGAAGTGTACCGGCTGGCAGGCGACCACTTTGGAGCTGGTGCGTGAGATGCTGTTGACCGCATTTTTGTTGAAAAACAGGCGCACCATGCCTGCACCGGTGCAGCTGTCATCAAAGTACAGCCATCCGCTGGAACTGTCCAGCCAGACCTGCTGGTTGTTATCTGGAACTTCATCAGGCTGAGCCAGATAAAGGCAGATTTCAGATAACCTGTCTGGATTGATATTGCCAGGATGCTTCCACAGATAGGTGCTGCCACTGCCGCACATGCCTTTTTCAAGCTCACTGGTGTAGACATAGCCACGGAAAAAGAGGGCACCGCAGCGGCGGTCACGCATCAGCTCATGGACCGAGGAGCCGCAGTCAGGGCAGTGGCTCTGGCGGTCATTGATAAAGAGGCGTCCAAAAGGCAGTCTCTCACTTGCAGGCTCAGTCGCAGACGCATGCGCAGGCTCAGTCACGCCCTTGCCAGGCGCGCGTGCCAGACCTCTGAGGCCGCGCAGGCCCCTGGCCGCGCGGCCCGGGCCTCCGGCCGCACCACTGCCGGCGCTGCTGCCGTCCCCGGCAGCGGCTCTGGATGTGGCAGCGGTTTCATGGCGGCCCGGGCACTGGCTGTTGGTGCAGCACCACACGCCCTGAATGCCACGGAAGAACATGTGCATGCGCGCAGGCAACAGCACTGAGCCCTGTCGGCTGCGGGCCAGCGGGGCTATGGCCAGCAGGACGCTGATTCTGTGCAGTGCTGCCTCCTGGTCGTGCTCATAAAGTTCAGGATAGAGCCTTTGGGCCAGCTCCTTGAGCGAAGTGGCATTGCCACGGCACTGGCGGGCCAGGGCATTGAACTGGTCATACTCAAACAGATGCTCATACATCCAGTTTTCAGCCTGCTCCATTTTATCCCATGGCCATGGTTCGTCGCCCATGACAGGCTGACCCTCCCAGAAGGTATTGAGGGCCTGCAGCTGCTGTTGACGGCTGCCTTCAAAGTCAGCCGGATGTGTACTGGCTACAGCGTCGTCATCAAGATCAAGCAGATTGTCCTGACTGAGCTGCTGACGCTCACCACGCAGCAGCACAAAATCATGGCCTTCAGGCGCACCGGTGAGATTGCGGGCAAATTTCTGGACTATGAGGTCATCTTCCTCTCCCTCGGGCATGGAGGCCGTGGTCAGGATGAACTGAATGCGGGAGCGATCAATCTTGAGGCTGTTCATGACACGGCGCAGCAGCATGGCCACCTCACCGCCTGAAGAGCCCTTGTACATATGGGCTTCGTCAAGCACAAAGAGCAGTTTCTGATCCGGGTTGAGGCTGAGCCAGTTTGCTGTGGACGACCAGATAGGAGCTTCGGCCGGACGGAGCATCATGTATTCGATCATCGAGTAGTTGGTGATGAGAATGTCCGGGGCGGTCCTGTGCATCTCAAAGCGCGTTACCAGCTCGGCATCATCGATACCGGCTTCATGTATGCCGTCGAGCAGCTGGGTAATCAAACGGTTGAGATCGACCCTGGCCGGCAGGCGGCCCTCCTGCTCAAGGCGCTTCACCCACTCAATATCATCATTTCCAGTGATGTCCATATAGGTCATGGCAAGTCTTTTGTCCTCAGTTTTTGAGGGGCGTCCGGGATAGGGAGTACGTCCGGTATACATGCCAAACTGAGGGCGGCGTATATAAGAGCCAAGGCTTTTGAATATGGACGGGAAATCGCCTTTGCAGCCCATAAGCCTGCGCATACGGCTGAGCTGATCGGAAACCAGGGCGTTCATTGGGTAGAGCACAATACAGCGCACGGCACGCTGCTGCCAGCTTTCGGGGCTGTCGTGAGCCTCCATGGCCATGCGGGCCAGCAGCGGCCACAGAAAGCACTCGGTCTTACCCGAGCCCGTACCGGTGGAAACAAAGAGATCGTGGCCCTGGTAGAAGTGCTCGAGCGACTGTACCTGATGGACATAGGGCTCGGAAAAGACGCCAAGGCCGGCCTTGCACATGCGCTCAAAGAACTCCTTGAGCCATGGGGCGAGTACCTGTGATGCCTCAATGCCGCCAGGGGCGGTGCAGTAGGCCGGGGATGACTCAATATAAGGCACACGGTAGATCATGCCCTCGCGGACCATGAGCTCACGTACGGCCTCATAGAGGGCCGGATTGCGGCCAAAATACTGGGACTGAATGTAGTTGGAAAGCTCATTGACCAGAGCCTGGTGAGTTGCATGGGCGCCTTGAGTCATATCATCCCGCTAATTTCAAAATCAAAAAACAGTTTTCCGCCTGGGCCGTTACGGCCTCAGGCCCTGACTGTACGGCCAGTCCGGCGGCCCGGACCGCCGCACGGCGACGCGTGCGCCGCTGCGGCGCATGCCTGTCAGGCCGTGCTTTGTGTCAGCTCGAAGCGGTAGCCGGCATAAGTCATCACATGGTAGAAAAAAATCATGGCCGCATGGGTCATAAAGCCACGCACCGGCCGCAGATTGCCATCGGTATAGTGGTCACTGAGGCTGTATTTCTGGTAACTCCATGCCAGCAAATAGAACAGACAGCGATCGCCGGCCGGCAGAGGCATGTTGCTGTGCAGCTCACAGCCTGATTCGTGAACGGTGACCTTGAAAGCCGGGCGCAGGCCCTGCTCATTCATCAGAGCATTGACCGGCAGCAATATGTCCTGATAATCGGGCAGATTGTGCATCTGCAGCATGAACTCAGGCACAGGCACAAATAAGTTCTGTCCATTCTCAGCAAAGCACAGGCAGTACTTACGGAACTCTTCTATGTCTTTGTCCTTTTTGAGATATGCAGCAGCAGGGGCTTTGCGGGTACAGCCATCAAGTGAGCGCATCTGGCCCCAGCCCATGTTTTTGCCCGTATGCAAAAAGACAAAGTTCTCCAGGTTTTCAATGGGACTGGCATCGGCACTGTCCAGGATCTCATGGAGCTGCTCAGCCACCTCAGGCAGAGGCGGCGCCAGACAGAACATGCGCCGCACCTGCTCCGCCCCGCCTTCCGTGCTGCTGCCTGCAGCGGCGGCAGCGGCGCAGCCGCCACCGCCTCCGGCGTCAGCGCCTCCGGCGGCTGCGGCGTCACCGCCGCCCTGACGGATAAGCAGCTTCCTGACATGTTCATCATCGGCTGTTCTTGCGGTATCGTCGGACATGGTCAGGGGCGCAAGACCGCTGAAGTACATCTTGTAAGGCCTGATGCCACCTCTGATGATGGTGATGCCGGCGACGGCAGCCGAGCTAAATGGAGGGCTGATGCGCCTGTGACCTGAAGAGAGGTGATAGCCGCAGGCTCCATAGACGCGGTCGATAAAGTCCGCAATATGATCCTTAAGATCCTGATTGAACATGTACTCCCGGCGCTCATCATCACTGTCCTGGCCGTCAGTGGACTCCCCTGAGATGCTGCAGCAGTGCAGTATGTTGCTGACAGTATCTCTGATGACAGACTTGAAGTGACGGGCTGATGTGCCCGGCAGCTGCGGGTCGTCCTCGCCCGCGTCCACGCCTGCGTCCCCGGCGTAGCCGCTGCCGCCGACCTGGCCGCCGGCGCGGTCGTCACCATCGCCGGCCCGGCCGGACCTGAACTCATCAGGGCACTGTGAATCAACCTGAACTTCATAATCAAAGAGCGCATACTGGGCACGGAAAGCCGCAGCCGTCATGCACAGGCGCCACAGCCACTGTTCGTCGTTGTTGTTCAGGTCAATGCAGGCATCAAGGCCCGTGTCCTTGAGTATCCTGTTTTTAAGTTTGCTCTCGAGAATGCAGGTGCTCATACTCATACTTTGGTCTTTTAAGGCTGCAGAGCCCGGCAGCCAGGTGATTTTCCAAGGGGCCGTCCCATCGGATGTCCGGCCGCGCCGCTCAGCCCGGCCGCAGCCACAGCTGCTACATCAGGATCCTCTTCTTGAGTTTACCCGGTTGAGCAGGCGGCTCATGGGGCTGTTCATATGATCATGTCCAGATTGCTCATTTACCGTTTTTGACTGTCCCGGTTTGAAAGCTTTCAGTCTTTCACTGGCTGACTGTTGTTCATTGCTTTTGACCGATGATGTAGCTGCAGCCGGTGCAGACGCCTGGTCCGGTGTGTCTTCCGATGTGCCTGCAGTGTAAATCCCCCGAACACAGTCATCGGGCAGCAGGCCACTGGCCTTAAGCACAGGCTCTATCATCTCCTTTACTGCAGGAAACAGAAAGCCCGAGCTGTAAGCCTGTTCCAGAAGATCAAGATTGTCAGTGCACCTGGCCAGAGGGGCCAGAGCTCCGGCGGTCATGATGTTAAAGCCAGCCTGATCACTGCTTATATTGTCCGGAAGCAGTTTGCGGTAAAGCACTGTGGCTATGCCAAGAAGCTGCTCAAGATTGCGCAGCGTACTTGAAGACAGCCCCATCATTGAGAAGTCAGCCGGCAGGGTGAATGGCTGATCCGGGATCACGAAATTTCCAAGCGGGCATGATGGTGCCCTGAGCATGGTACTGTCACGGATAAACACACGGTCCACATACATGTCGGTAAGCACCGGCAGTACGAAGTTGAACAGCCCCTTTGGCTGCAGGGCAATGTCATCCCAGAAAGGATAGTCAATGAACACGGTGCGTCCGGATTCAGCTGCGGAGATCAGCATCGAGTCGTTATAGCCCGGTGAAAAGACATTATCCACACGGACCGCTTGCGAACACTCATTGAGAGCTGCCTTGAACTCCGCTCCGTCCCATTGATGTCCAAGGGTAATGGTAGACAGGCCGTCAAAGCCGCTTGCCGAGCAGAAAGCGCTGATGATGCGGCCGCTGCCTGGACCTGCCAGCATCACCGGCATGCCCATGATGGCTGCGGCACTGAGAACAGAGCTGAGTATGCGTGATTTGGCAAGGTCGACAAAGCCATGCTTCTGCAAGGCCACACTGGCCGGCATGGCGATATTGGATGCGCTCTTGCCTGAACCGGCCGCAGAGGCGGCCCATGACTCATGACAAATGCTCAGCGAATCAAAGCTCTTTTTCCTGGATCTGTCGTCACCAGCTGCAACAGGCGCAGCAACTGCTGCAGGCGCCGCAACGGCGGCACCAGCCACAGGCACTGCAGGAACGACAGGCGCAGCAACTGCTGCAGGCGCAGCAACGCTCTCAGCTGCAACAGCAGCTTCCGGAGCGGCTGGTACCGCTGCCGACGGGGCTGTGCTCTGGTCAGGTGAAATGCCTGAAGAGGCGGCAACAATCGAGGTCGCAGACTGGTCCTGGTCATGGACGGCACTTTCGCCTCCGGCGGACTGGGCCTGTCTGTCTGTATCCTGGTCCTGACTGTTCTGCAGGTTTTTCCTGAGAATGTGGAGCTGTTCACGCCAGCTGGCCGGATCTGCGGCTTTATCATTGTCGGGCCCTGGGCTCTCCTTCAGGGAGGATGGTTGCTGATCTTGCTGGTCAGGCTGCTCTGACTGTGTCGGCAGGGCCAGATTGAGGTGCGGCCACAGCGGTCTGAGGGCTTCGTTTTCTGCCACTTCACTGAAAGTGTCGAGCAGCGAGAAAGAGTCAGGTCTGGTGATGGCAAAGGCCATTCTTACCAGACTCTGGCTGAGCGCACTGCACTGGGTGCGCAGCCTGCCGGACTGATGCTCTTGGCTTTCATCAAGGTCATCAAGCTCGCCGTACATGCCGTCAGCCAGCTGTTTCATCATCTCAGGCGGCAGCCTGGTCATGGAGTTGAACAGGGCCAGTACCTGATTGATGGTCAGACCGTCAGGACTCATGGCCGAAACGCACAGCTCTTCAACAGCTATGCTGAATTGCTTTGCCCTGTCATTGCTAAGACCAAGTTTCTCTACAGCTGTGGAGCTCCATCTGCGGCGCATGTCATCATTGAGGCAGACGGCTTTAATGAAGCTGCGCAGTGAGGCGCAGTCAAAGTTCTGGGCATCGGACATTTCCCGGCCCAGTGAGTGCAGCTGCTCCACCAGATTAATGCTCCACATGCGGGAGCACTTAAGCTCGGTGCACAGCTTTTCGATAATTTTCTGGCCATTGGTGCTGGCTGCTGCAGGAATGGAGCTGACCGGTTCGGCTGCAGTCTGCGGTTTTGATGGCTGGGCGCTCCTTGTTGCTACGCTGCCGCCTGCAGATGCAGCCCTGGCTGCATTGCCGGCCGCAGCCTGAGCAGCAGGCGCAGCCGTGCTTCCCGCTGCGGTAAGACCGCCCAGGGTGACCAGATTGGTGATGATCTCAGGGTTGAACTTGTCAGGCACAGTAAGCTGCTGGAGCATGCTGGTAAGCACGTCAAAAACAGCAGATGAGCGCTCTTCATTAATATGCAGTCGTGAGGTGATATTCCTTATGATATTGCGTTTGAAGCGGGCCGGCAGGCGCTTCATGAGCCTGCCCAGCAGGCTGTTGAGGGTGCGGCTGCATGCAATGAACTGCTCATCTGAGATGGGGGTGTTGGAGTCGAGCAGCTCAAGGGCAGTGAGGAGCTCGTTTTCAGCTTCATCCTCTGCCTCATCATCTTTGTCATCCGCGAGCTTTTGCTCTTCCCTGCCTTGCTGTGTACCGGCATTGAGCATCTGAGCCAGAGCGCTCAGGGAGCCGCGCTCAAAGTCCTGGAAGTTTTTGAGATCGTTTACCAGGGTGGTAATGGCGCTGATGATGTCACGTGCATTGGCACTCTCACAGTTGAGCTCACCTGCCATGCCCTCAAGCACATCATCATCCAGAACCAGCTCCAGATCATGAGCTTCCAGATAAGTCGCAGTCGCAGTCGCAGTCGCGCGGCTGTCAGCGCTGAGGTTGCTGTCAGCGCGGCCGTCATTCAGGCTGTCTGCAGCTGAGTCCGCCTTCTTATCAGCTGATGCAGTCGTGGCTGCAGATGTTGCCTTGCTTGCAGCTGCAGCTGCAGCGGCAGCTGTTGCACTTGATGTTGCGGCTTTGTCCTTGCCAGAGGCGGCTTTATCGGCCTTTACCGAGGCATTGGCAGCCGCTGCAGCGGCTGCAGCTTTGCTGCTTCCAGCATCGGCCTGTGCCTTTGCCGACTTATTGGTCTTGCTTGCATGAGTGCCCTTACCAGTTGGAGCTGTGCTCTGAGCCTGGGCCGCTGTGAGGTCAGGCCTGGAATCAGCAGCGGCACCGGTCCTGGCAGCGGCCGTTTTTCCGGCGGCTGCAGCAGCGACAGCAGCTGAAGATGCTGCCATTTCCTGAGCTTTGGCTCCTTTGGCGGAGCTGGCCTGTGCAGTCGTCTTTACATCTGCAGCGGCTTTGGTCTTGCTCTGCGCAGTGGCAGTGGTATTGGTCTTGTCCTGGTCAGCTTTCAGGGACTTGCTGCCGGTGGCGGTGCTGCCGGTGGCAGTGCTGTCGGTGTCAGCTGCAGCATGTGCCGGAAGTTCAAGCACTGTCAGGCGGCAGAATCGGCTTTCCGTGGTCAGATCAACGGACACGGCTATGTAGCGGCTGAGCTCGCCCATGAGATCGCTGTTGTTAAAGGCACGCTCTGATGGCAGTACCATGCCGACCCGGCAGCCGCCAAACTGACTGGTTAATGTCTGGGACAGCAGAGAGTATCTGTTGTTGAGCACGCGGCAGCTGACGTCGGATGTCTTATCGGAGACAGTGCTTACCACTATGGTCCGGTTCTGGTTTTCCAGGGAAGGAAAGCTCAGGCGTGACAGTGGAGCCTGCTCTATGGAGATGAGGTCCTTGAGCCTGTGATCGGCAAAGAAGCTGTTAAGCTCGGCTACAGTTGATTTGCTTTCTGCGTAGCCCCTGATTACGAGCTTTCTGGTTTTGGCAATATTGATCCTTTCAGTTGCAAGCTTCTTTGCACTTGTCTGAATGCGGGTATAGTCATTCATGTTGAAGCCCGCAAGGTGCTCAAAGCCAAAGGACTTCCGGCTCAGGCCCACAGGGAATCTGGTAGCCAGAGTGGCCGCAGCCAGCAGCATTATCGGGGTTGAGCAGGAGGGATCGATGAAATTTGTGCTGTCAGTGCAGCCTGAGAGGGTGACTATGCCAGCTGCCGTGCTTTCGCGCATATCAAAGGCGGCCGTGTCCCTTCGGGCCCTGTATGTCCAGGCCGGATCGCCTGATACCCTGATCGCCACTCTCAGGGTGTTATCCTGGAAAATGGCTCTGATGTGGAGGTCTGCATCGTTCTGTTTGACTTTCAGGCCAGTCATGCCCTGACCGTCAAAATAGGACACTATGGCTTTGGCAAAGGCAGAGGCGGTTTTGGTGCGCCATTTCTCAGTGCTGTCATCACTTACTACACCGACACTGATGGATTTTGTATTGACAAAGCAGGTGCGCAGGCGCAAAGACTTGACTGCCGTTTCCAGAGAGTCGCGATTGTCCAGATTGATCCTTTTGAGATACATGTAGATCTCATCGGCATAGACACTGAACATGCACAGCTTTATGGCCATGGTCGTGTCACAGCTGAACTCAACACCTGAGGTTACTGTTTTGCATTTTTTGCCAACATAACTTTCAAGCTCCTTACAGAGCAGGTTGGTAAAGGCAGCATTACAGGTTGCAAGGAAAGTATGGTTTTTGGTCATTGTTATGCTGTTTCACAGTGTCAGGTACTGGACATGCCATATGTTAAGCCGCAGCGTCAGCAGCTCAGGCCTGCTGCGCTGCATAGTGCCCGCAGACTGCGTCATCGGAGGGGCCCATGGCAGCGGCAGGCCGTTTATCTGGTCTATATGAGCAACAGGCCTGAGGCCGGCAGCGGCAGTACTGCCGTACGTCCTTATGTATGTCCAGCCGAAAATGGCATATAAATCGGTTTTGATTACACATATCAATAAGATGATATGTTGTCATCAATCATTATGGCAAGCTTTGATTTTCATGTACAGCACTATGCATCCGTAGCATGACATCAGCCCGGCTCATGCTGAGCTCATAGCTATGAACATAGCTGCCGCGTCCAGCGCAATGGCTGTACATCCAATGTGGGCCATGCAGCAGCTGCAGCCTCATCTTACAGACGGGCTGGCAGCCATGCGTTCGGCACAGTGGTGTCTCATCGGGAAATGCGGCCTTGCCATCAATGCGCAGCAGCACCTGCAGCCCATCTCAAAGGCAGGCCATGGCCCAGGCAGCACCGGCCGCCGGGACGCAGGCTGCCCGAATGCAGTCTGCCTGGACGCAGTCTGCCGGGCAGGACAGGACGGGGCCTGACTGCAGATGGGGGATTGGCTGTATGAGGTCAATTTGGGAGACATCCCGCAGCGCATGCCCGACTGTGGCTTTCAGCGGAGTGAAAGCCACAGCGCGGCAGGGCAGGAGCTGGGAGATTTGAGCTAAAGCAGCGGGCTGAGCATGTCTCTGACCTCAGGGAAGAGATCCTGGGCGTTCAGAGCCGGCTGCAGCAGGTCGGACCTGCCCGTGCACAGAGCCAGAGGGGCCAGGGCACCGGCTGTGATGAGGTTAAAGCAGGCCTGATCACTGCTGATGCTGTCAGGCAGCAGCTGACGATAAAGCTCGGCGGCAATGCCCATAAGGTAGGAAAGATTGCTGACAGTGCTGCCTGCAAGACCCAGCTGACCAAGGCTGTCAGGCATTTTCACAGCCCGGGCTCTGATGTCGGCAGTGCTCAGAGGGCAAAGCGGTGAACGTGGCAGCTGTGCGGCGCGGATAAAAGGCCTTGCGACATACATCTCTGTCATCACCGGCAATGCGAAGTTGAGTATTCCCTTTGAGTTCATGGCAATATCATCGCGAACCGGGTGGTCAAGGAACACGATGCGGCCTGATTCTGCAGCCGAGGTCAGCATTGAGTTGCTGTAGCCCGAAGAGAAGATATTCTCTATTCTTACCACCTCAGAGCACTGTCTGAGGGCGGCTTTGAACTCAGTGCCGTTCCAGCTCTGTCCCAGAGTAATGGTAGACAGGCGGCCGTAACCGCTGGCAGCGCCGAAGGTGCTGATGATGCGGCCTGTTGCCGGTCCGGCCAGCAGTACCGGCATGCCCATTAATGCAGCGGCATTGAGCAGAGAGCTGAGTATGTGTGACTGAGCTTCCTCTACAAAGCCATAGTTCTGAAGGGCTGTGCTGACAGGCTCGGCCAGTTTCTGTGAGCCTGAACTGCTCTGAGTACCGTCCTGATACTGACTGTTGTCACCTTCGGCCCACAGCTCATGCTCAAGGCTCAAAGAAGCAAAGCTCTGCTGTGCTCCGGCATCACCAAAGCCTGATGAAGCCATGTATGGCGCAGCCATTACAGTGCTGTCAAAGCCCCTTGCGGTAAACTCTGCAGATGAATGGTCTTCAGGAGCTGCCGCCTCTTCTGGCATGTCAGCCTCCACAGGCACGCAAGACTCATCCGGCATAGCAGTCTCTGCTGCCTGAGCTGCAGAGTTTTCTGGACTGGTGGACGACACAGCAGGCTCCTGTGCAGATGGATGCGGTGCAGTGGCACTGGCTGCATCTGCAGTCGGATGAGGTGCCGGGGCACTGGCTGCATCTGCAGTGGCAGGTGACGCAGGCTCACCAGGAGCTGGCTGTTCATTGCTGTCACAGACACGAGCAGCCTCCTGCCCGGCCGAGCCTCTGACAGGCTCATCCTGAGCTTCACGGCGCATTGGAGCTGCAGCCTGACCATCAGCCTTAAGATCAGGGCAGGCAATGTTCAGGTGAGGCCACAGCGGAGCCAGGGCTTCGTTTTCAGCTACCCGGCTGAAGCTGTCGATGAGTGAGAAAGAGTCAGGTCTGGTAATGGCAAAGGCCATTTTTACCATGCTGTCACATAGAAGATCACACTGCTCACGCAGCACGGCTGACTGCTGCTCATTCATTTCTTCAAGTTCGATGAGCTCGGCATGCATGCCTTGAGCAAGCTGCTTCATCATGTCCTCTGGCAGTCTGGTCAGGGATTTGAAAAGAGCCAGGACATGCGCGATGGCAGGTCCGTTAGGACCATATGCCGATCTGCACAGATCTTCCATGGCTGAGCTGAAGCGCTGGGACTTTTTATTACCAAGGTCAAGCTTACGGGATGCGGTTTCACGCCATTTGTCCAGTCTGTCCTCATTGACAATGATGGAGTCAATAAGGTTTTTAAGCGATGAGCATCCAAATCTGTTTGGATGAATCATATCGCGATACAGGGCGTTCAGATGGTCAAGCAGTCTGACGCTCAGTCCACGGGAGTAGCCAAGCTCACTGCAGATCTTTTCGACAATCTTCTGGCCCGAAGGGGTTTCGGCTGAAGGTATTGAGCGGACAGTTTCGACAGAATGACCCTGGGACTGAGAGTCAGAGCCGACCGGACGGGTATCCGAGCTCTGGTCCCCGGCATTGCCTGCACCTGATGAGCTGTCGTCAGAGCTGACTGCAGCTGCTGCAGGTGCACCACTGCCGCTTGCCCTGTTATTTCTTTCACCAGCGGCTGCAGGAGCAGCAGGCGCAGCAGAGCCGTCCTGTGCGGTGAGTACGCACAGGCTGACCAGATTGTTAATGATTTCCGGATTGAACTTGTCCGGCAGGGTCATCTGCAGCAGGATGCTGGAGAGGATGTTGAAAACAACAGTGGCGCGATCTTCATTAAGATGCAGCCTGGACCTGATGTTCCTTAATATCTTTTTGCGGGAACGTGCAGGCATGCGTTCAAGCAGTCTTTCCAGAAGGCCGTTCAGAGTGCGGCAGCACTCCATGAACTGCTCGTCATTGACTGGTCTGCTCGAGTTGAGCAGCTCCAGAGCACTCAATGGTCTGCTTTCAACTGCAGCCTCTGCAGGTGCGGACACGCCATCAGCATCAACATCAGCATTAACATCAGCGCCGGCCGCATGTCCATGCAACAGTGCGCTTTCGCCTTGAGCATAAGCGTCGGCAGCGCAGTCAGCATCACAGCCAGCTGCAGGTACGGCAGGGGCAGCGGCACTGTCTACACAGGTGCCATGGTCCTGGCCCGGGCCCTGGCCCTGGCCATGCATCTGGTCAGAACTGGACTTGAGCAGCTGAGCCAGAGCGGATGCTGAGCCCTGCTCAAAATCATGGTAGTTTGTCAGATCGCTTGCCAGGGCACTTATGGACTTGATGATGTCCCTTGCATTGCTGCTGTCACAGTTGAGCTCAGTGGCAAATCTCTGAAGAACTTCATCATCAAGAACGAGATCAGGTTCATTGTCTTCATGAGAGGCTGAAACCTCCTCAGAGCCGCTTACATCGACCTTGACTGCACTGTCATTGCAGCAGCTCTCATCTTGAGGGCTGACAATGGCTGCATCATCACTGTCTGTTTGACTTTCAAGGACACTGCCCGGGACAGGTGTATCACCGCCATGCTCTGCTGACTGGTCACCGCAAGCGGCTGCAGCCTCAACGGCCGACTGCTCCATGCTGTTGGCAGTATCAGTCGGGGCATCAGATGTGAGCTCACAGGCACTGTCTTCCGACTTATTAGAGCTGTCAGCAGATACAGAGTCAGCCTCTGACTCGTCCTTGCCAGGAGCCGGTGCAGCAGCGTTATCAACTGCCTGGTCATCAGCTGTGCCCTCACAGGCATTGTCTTCCGACTCATAAGGAGCTTCAGCAGAAACAGAGTCAGCCTCTGACTCGTCCTTGCCAGGAGCCGGTGCTGCAGCGTTATCAACTGCCTGGGAATCAGCCATGTTCTCACAAGCACTGTCTTCCGACTCATTAGAGTCATCAGCAGATACAGACTCAGCCTCTGACTCGTCCTCGCCAGGAGCCGGTGCAGCAGCGTTATCAACTGCCTGGGCATCAGCTGTGCTCTCACGGGCATTATCTTCCGACTCATTAGAGTCATCAGCAGATACAGACTCAGCCTCTGACTCGTCCTTGCCTGAAGCCGGAGCAGCAGCGTAAGCAGCTGCCTGGTCACCCGCTGTGCTCTCATGGGCACTGTCTCCTGCTTCACTGGTATCAGCATGAACCTGGTCCTGGTTCTTCACCTCATCAGGGCTGACAGAGGGGGTAGCATCACTGCCGGTCTGGCCGTCATGGTTATGGGATGCATTTGAGGACTCTGATGGCCTGCCATCACCTGCAGCTGTTAGCACGACGTCTGTATGAGTCAGGCTCTGCAGCGATGCTTTGCGTTCGTATTCTGCAGCTGCACCTTCAGGGATATCAAAGACCATCACATAGAGATACTTGACTTCCTCTTGCGGCCAATGATAGTTATGGGATTGAACAAGGTATCTTTTGAGATCTTCATGCAGTTCGAACCTTTCATCAGACTTATCTTTCAACATCAGCGTCATGCCTGCACGGCAGCCGCTGAAATTCTTGATTAATGTCTGCGATAACTGGCGTAGTTTCCTGTTGAGCTCGTCAATATGACCTAAGAAGTTGAAATAAACAAAAGTCTTAAGACCGTTTTTAAGTGATGGGTTTGTGGCTTTTGAGTCAGGTCCAAGCTGAATGGATACATCATCATCATCTAAAAGAGCAAACTTGATAATTTTTCTTAGCTCACGCACTTCTTTTCTTAGCTTACGCACTTTCTGTTGATTGTCGCTAACCACTATTATTGTCGGCTTTGTATCTAATCCATTTTCTTTGTGCTTTAATAAAACAAGCTTATGTGCACATAAAATGGCTGGGTTTATTAAGCTTGTGCAAGAAAGAACAATGAAATTGGCTGTTCCATCGTAGCCAAACATTGTTAGTTTGGAATGCCCTGCTCTTATCACATGCGTAAATTTTATAATATCTTCAGTAATGGAATTGAATAGCCCGTATAATTTTACTTTGTTATCTTCGATATGGAGCCTGAATACTAGAGAGGCTGTATCTTCATTCTGTGTGAACTTATAACCACGAAATCCATGTTCATCAAAAATGGAGATCAATGCATTGGCTATGGTCTTGGCTGTGCTATCGCACCATGACTGAGAACGTTCTTCACATACTACACGGACGCAGGTTGATCTACACAAATTGTTATATGTGTTAGCTAAATCATCCAAGAAATGACGAAAAAATGTGTCTTGTTTAAACGCATCTTCAATTGTTTCGTAAGATTCGATGCTGATTTCATTAAGAAATAAATATAAATAAGCACAGTAGTTATCACCAAGTTCAATTTTTCCATTTCTAGTTATAGGATGAGTATTTACTGTAATAAACTCAACGCCTGATGGAACAAACCTGAAATTTTCTGCACCATACAATTTAAGCTTTTCGCAAACCTTGTTCACATGTTCAGAATCACAGACTGCAAGAAATAGCTCCATTGGGGGCTCCTTGTTGTGTTGCTATGGGCGATTTACATCAGGCTTTGGATGTCGATGCACGCTGCTGGTCATAACTACGATGCGTGTCAGGCATAAGGCATGACTGGCTTATGCAGTGAGTGGCACGGGATGGTCTTGGCCTGGTTGTAATGACGATGGTAAGGGATGAGGCCAGAGCGCAGCTGAGAGCTCAGGCCGGATGCCGGCATGCGGCCTGGGGGCGGTGCTGTGCTGCAGGCCGGCATGGCCGGACGGGCCGCAGGGCCGGCATGGCCGGCCGGGGTTACGGGCGATGCCTGAGCAGGGTGCTGTTCTTGCCCTCAATGGTCAGAGTAACAGCCTCGCCGCAGATTGAGCATCTGAGCAGTCCGCTGCAGCTGCTGATGCGGCTGTTGTAGCGCTCCATGGCCTGCTGAGCCGTAATTGGCACATAGCCATTTTCGTTGTCCCAGATCTGTACCCTGGTGAGCATGGGTGAAATCCTGTTATGTTGTCTGAAATGCTGCGGCACCCTTAAGGCAGATTGGGTATGCCGTATCACAGCCAGCTGCAGGTACGGCAGGGGCAGCGGCACTGTCTACACAGGTGCCCTGGTCCTGCTCCTGGCTGTCAATGACCGGATCCAGGAGGTCAATGCCATGGTCATGGTTCTGGACATGGCCATGGACATGCTCCTGGTCAGAACTGAACTTGAGCAGCTGAGCCAGAGTTGATGCTGAGCCCTGCTCAAAATCATGGAAGTTTGTCAGATCGCTTGCCAGGGAGCTTATGGACCTTATGATGTCCCTTGCGCTGCTGCTTTCACAGTTGAGCTCGGCGGCAAATCTCTGAAGAGCTTCATCATCAAGAACGAGATCAGGTTCATTGTCTTCATGAGAGGCTGAAACTTTCTCAGAGCCGCTTACACGGCCCTGACTGCACTGTCATTGCAACTGTTCTCATCTTGAGGTCTGACAATGGTGAGCTGCAGGTCTATGGCGACAACGCCACCCCTGTCAAGATTCAAAAGTACAAGGACAAGACCCCTTCTGTGGGCAGTCACTAAGTCCGCCAGCGGGCAGGCGCGGCGCAGCTGCGCCTGTAGTAGTGTTGTTATTGGTATACATAGCTTGTTCTCATTTACAATAAGCTACAGGGTTAATTACTGCTGGTTCTTCTTGGAAGACTTGCTACCAGCGGAGCCAGTCTCCTCGGTCTGGTCTGCCGAACCAGACTCTGAGAATACCCCGTATACATCGTCGACAGATAGAGTAGGAGTACCGCAGACCTTGGTGGATATACCCTTGTAAGTACGACGGGTACGGGTTGCAGCCTTCACCAGTACCGTGCCGTCAGGAAAATCGTCTCCTCCGGCAGGCGGCATATCGGCAGGCGACATGTCAAAATCGTTGCCGAAATTGACATCAGGCAGCTCCTTAGTAGAGGTGCTGGATGGAGCAGCCCTGGTCTCAGCCGGTTCTTGGCCATTGGTGATTGCAAAAGCTGATGCTTTCTCAGCACCGGCAGGTGATGCCTTGTTCCCAAGGATGGCTGAAAAATCAGGCTTGGAACCGATAGTAGAGGTGTCGGACGGAGCAGCCCTGGTCTCAGCCGCCTCTTGGCCATTGGTGGTTGCAAAGCCATTACCGACACTAGCGTTGCCCATGTCATAAGTTTCGGATAGCTGAGCCTTATCCTCATCCTCGATGACAGCGACATACTTATCATGCACTTCCTTAATCAGCATGTTGAGCTTTATGTTAGTGTGATTAACGATGAGGTGCTTAATGTACTTATCGATAGTCCTTGGCTCACGACCAGCACTCTTCTCGTTGACGGAGAGAGCGTATATGGTACTTTTCAGTATCGTAGCTGCGTTATCCTCATTGAGGAACGAGAGATGTGAGTAGCACTCACGTGCAATGGTATTGAGTCTCTTGTTGAGCGTTATGCAGGCCAGAAGCTCAGGGTCTGCATGGGAATAGTATGCCTCTACGGATTTCCTGTAACTGGTGGCAGAAATCTCTGCAGCTTTAGCCAGATGATAGCAGGCATCAGCAGCAGCACCAATGGCGGAAGTTGCTGCGACAGCAGCATCGGCTGCTGAGCATACAACTCTACCAGTGTCGTTCATAACCTTGACGGCTACTTTAGTTAAACTAGAAATCAATCCCATGGTTTTGCTCCTTGTTGACCACGATGCGTGTCAGGAATAAGTCATGACAGGCTCATGTCGGGACTGGCCGGGGTGGTTTCGGCCTGGTTGTAATGACGATGGTAAGGGATGAGGCCAGAGCGCAGATGAGGGCTCAAGCCGCGATGTCGGCGTGCGGCCTGGGGGCGGTGCTGTGCTGCAGGCCGGCATGGCCGGACGGGCCGCAGGGTCGGCATGGCCGGCCGGGGTTACGGGCGATGCCTGAGCAGGGTGCTGTTGATAAGCCTGATCATGGGCCAGGTCAGCTCCGATGAGGTCATGAACTTCTCAAGCCAGGCGCGGCTTTGCGGGGCATAAGTCAGCTGGCGGCTCAGACGGCGGCCGGTTTTGTTGGCCTGGCTGCTGCGCAGCTGTGAATGGCTGCGTCTTGACAAAAGCCCAGGTCGTACCGGCGCCGGATAAGAGGCTGCCGCCTGCAGCTCTAAGAGCAGCTTGCTGTCAAGGACAGTCCAGTCTGATAACAGCTGCTCTGGATGGTTTGATGCGGCTGCAGCTGCGTCAGCAGCAGCTGCAGCATCAGCGTCTGTGGTGTCAGGGCAGTCCTGGGCGTGAAGCGGCTGACCCTGTGGGAGCTGCTGGTCTTTTTGGAGCTCCTTGTGGAGAATGTTGATGGTCTGGACCAGGTTGCATCCCAGGTAAAACTCCAGGGTCCATCCCGGGCGCATGCTGTCTTCATGGACTGTGACCGCGCTTTGGGAGTCGAACTTTATGATTTTCCTGATGCGGCGGCCTTCTGATATGGTCACATGGCCTTTGACAGGGGCGGTAAAGCGCAGCTGATTTACTGTACCTTCGAGCAGGTCCTGACAGGTCTCAGTGACAAGTCCGGCTGACCTGTTGAGGAAGGTAAGTCCCGGCAGGCTGCCCGAGCGCTCCAGCTGCTTTTCCTGTCTGATAAAACGATAGCCATAGAGGCCTGAAGTTCCCACCATGTACAGCTGGGCGCGGTGCATCATGTTGACACGGACCAGAGTGCCGCTGCGGCATACGGTCTGCTCAATGTGATTGCCGTCAGGGATCACCTTTACTGAATCGTTTTCAGGATTGTAAAAGAAGAGCTCACGGGACGGGTTGACCGAGATATCGCCAATGCTCAGGTGCGGCGGCCATACCTGCTCGACGTCGGAGGTGCTCTGTACCAGCCACAGGCCAAGATTTCTGAATAATTTGCCTGCTTGACTGTCCAGCTTCTGGACAGTCATCTCATAGACAAACCACTTGCCTGTTATTTGATCAGAGCTGCCATGGTTTTGGTCAAAGATGACTGGCTTAAGGGTCAGGCTGCCAATGTACTCCGGGTACCTGGTGTTTGACAGAAGAATGAATTTCCTTTTCCATGAAACACGGGCGCCCTGAGGGATGCGGCGGCCGCTGTCATAGTCAAAAACGGCGTCGCTGCCAACTATGCCGTCAATACGGTCAGGCCAAAGCGAGCGCAACTGACTGTGCACATTTCTGTAGGTAAGAGTGCATCTTTGAAAAGGCAGAGGGCTTACCGGAAGCCAGGTAAGACAGTTGTCGCTCAGGCGGCTGAGGTTGAAGACATATCTGTCGCTGTAGTTGATGCCCTTACCAGATGGCGTAATGGTTATGGAGCTGTCATTGAGGTCGCAGCCATGGGATCTGAGATCCTCAAGCAGGCCGAAGGTATTGAAACCGGCACTGAAGGTGAAGCCAAAGCGGCGCAGATTGATTTTCACAGGCAGGGTGTGAGGCGGGATGCCATTGGACGTGGAGGCAGCACAGTCCTGACGGCGGCTGCGCTCTTCACAGAGCTGCTCCACGGCCTCCGGGGTCATGCCATGTACAGGAGCATGACGGAAATGACTTCTTTTCTTGCCCTCAACGGTCAGAGTAACAGCCTCGCCGCAGATTGAGCATCTGAGCAGTCCGCTGCAGCTGCTGATGCGGCTGTTGTAGCGCTCCATGGCCTGCTGAGCCGTAATGGGCACGTAGCCATTTTCGTTGTCCCAGATATGTACCCTGGTGAGCATGGGTGAAATCCTGTGATGTTGTCTGAAATGCTGCGGCACCCTTAAGGCAGATCAGGTATGCCGTTGAGCTGTATTGAATCTTAAGCCTGATATCAGCCCGGAATGTACTGTCAGCTGTAAGCTGAACTGACGTCTTTCAGTTGTGCCGCAGGCTGTCAGTCGAGCTGCTGGATGTCAGTTGCGCCGCAGGCTGTCAGTTGCGCTGTCGGCTGCTGTTGGGTCTTTATTTTCTGCGGTTTTTAAGCAGCTCCGCAAGGCCGCGCACCCGGCTGATGCCGTCATGCTTTTCTGCCAGGGCCTCCCGATCGTCCCTATCGGAGGCACTGTCATAATTGGTGGCAGTGTAATCGCCGGCTCCTGATGGCGTTGCTGTGGAGGTATGTGATTGGGCTGAGCCGGTACCCCCGGCACTGGCAGCAGATGTGGTCATGGCCTCAGGTGAAGTAATGCTTTCTGGTGGCGTGCCGGCTCCGTACCAGCTGGAGTCTGGTGAATCAGTATCGGCACTGTATTGATCTGCCGTGTACGCTGCTGCTTGCTGTGTGGCAGCTGCGTCTGCAGCTGCGGCTGCAGCCGCGTCGGCACGGCAGGCAACGGCATTGGCAAAGGGCCAGGAGCCATAAGAACACAGTCGTTCGAGCATAATTCTGATGTTGCCGGCTACGCGGGTGTCATCAAGGCAGGGAGCCAGCATGTCGCGGCGCTCACAGCATATGGCCAGAGGTATGAGAGCGCCGGCCAGAAAGATATTGAGGCTGGCTGTTTTCTGCTCAATTACCTGGGAGCATTCCCTGAGATAAAGGGCCGCTGCCGTGCTTACCAGACTGGAAAGAGCAGACAGAGCGCTGTTGCTCAGGCTCAGGTCACTGAGCACATCTCCTACTTCAATACGTTCCACGTTCAGGCTGGTACGACGGATGTCGGCACCTTCCTGACACTGGTAGCTGTTGGTACGGGCCAGCGGGTCGTTGATAAAGAGATCGGTGATTACCGGCAGGACAAAGCTGAACAGGCTGCGCGGCATGGTCACTATGTCTTCAATCAGGGGATAGTCCATAAAGACAGTGCAGTCTGTCTCCTGCACAGCGGTAAGCAGGCTGTCGCTGTAGCCCGGCGAGAACAGATTCTGAATCCTGATAATTTTGTTGTCGGCGCTCAGTGCCCTGTGAACTTCACCTGCATGGTACTCAGTGCCCAGTATCAGGCTTGTGTAGCTCTTATGACCGGAGCTGCAGGCATACGATGAGATGATCTTGCCAGCGCAGGGGCCGATGAGCAGTATCGGCAGATGCAGCATCACGGCTGCATTTATGATGCAGCTGAGCATCTCGGCATTATCTGCTCTGATAAAAGAGCCATCATCCATGCGTGAGCTCAGGCAGCCCTTGAAAGCATTGACCGGGCTTAAAGTACTCTCCACTGTCGAGGCAGTGCCCTCAGGCATGCACATGGTCTCATCAAGAACAATACATTCATAAGCGCGGGCGCCGTCAGCAGCCGATCTGCTTGCGGCCGCAGACGATGCTGCTGAGCGTTCCTGAGAGTGATTAGTGTTGGGTGCAGGCATAGGGATAAATTCGGATGACATGCAGTGATTAACGGACAGGCAGACTTACGGGTCCATAAAAGCAATCGGTAAAAATCGATCCATTAGATATTACTTCAGACCATGTGGACTTTCAATAAAACATCTTCAGGAAAGGTGCACACATCGCACTTTCAGATCAAAAAGCGGTCATTCTGACCAGATTAAGCGTAACTGCGCACACTTGACTGCGGTTTGTGTATTCATGACTGTCACTTTTATTGTCGATGGGAAATATTCATCTGCAGTGATGGAGTACGGACTACCTGGACCATGAGCTGACTTCCACGCCATTGCCTGTCACACCACACCATGTCAGTCAGGCCATCTCCAATACACTGCGCCTTTGAGCCCCATGCCGTTCAGCAGCATACAGCCCTGCACTCATGACTGTAATGCGCCCATGTTCTGAAATATCATCTGAGGTTGGCCATGCCCATGGCTGAAGGCCTGTGGTTGCGTGGGCTTTCGACCTGATCTGAAGCATGCTGCCTGCACGGATTCGGGGGCGCTGTGCCATGGTTATGGTGGCCATGTCCTGAACCGGCCATATCCATACTCCTTTACTGACCTTAAGGATTTGGGACTGGCAGCCAGCTTGCCCGCCCGTATCCGGCCAGTAATCTTCCTTTTGCCCGGAGAGCGGCCAGGGAGCGCCAGCTGCCCGGATTGAGCTCCAGCAGGCCTGGCACGAAGAGCCGTATGCTGACCCATGATTTAAGGCAGATAGTAGCAACTTTGAGGCTATTGCAGAAATTTTCATTGGCCATTAGCGCCATTGGTGTAACACAGGTGTTTTGCAGGTGCACTGTAAAATGCAGTACTGTTAAGGTAACAGGCAAGATGTCGGGGCTTATTTTTAAACTATTTATTATTATCAAAGTGTGTTAAAAGTCAGCATTTTTTCTTTCAATATGGGGCAAGATGCGATGGTGACGTGCTTTTAATGCAAGTCATTGTGGCTGTTTTGCACGTTTTATGTTTTTACTGGCTTAACCTTAAAGGCTGATAGCAGTGATTTTTTCCTTATAAGCTTGATTGTATGCATATTGTCTTTTTGTTATCATGCCCTGAACATGTATTTAATCTGTGCATTCATGTACAGTCAGCAAAAAGCTGAATAATACAGCTAAGGACATATGGCCGTCACCTCAAGGCCATAAACCGCCCACAGAGCCATACCTGTGGCGGCAGCCATGGTTGATGCAAGGGTATCGTCCGGTGCGCTGCCCAGTCAGTGTATCGGGCTGTATGCTTCAGGCACATGAAGAGGGCACCAGCCTACAGCCACAATTTCCTGCGAACTGATGGTCTGTGGTTGTTCACTGTACGTATAGCAGACAGCTGCTTGCAAGGCCCGTGTCCCGCAGGTTTGATGAGCTCAGTACCACAGCCCGTGGTGGAAAGGTGAGTCTGCACAATTGTGCAGGCGCGCCATTAGTGGGGCTGTGGCCGGAGCTGATGTTGTGGCCGGGGATGACCATGGAGCACAGGCTGGCTTGTGCTGTCAGGCCTGACCTGTCAGGCATCAGCTGCTTGCCGGTCATGTTGAGTGCACTTAAGATTATCTGTAAAATATTTTGTAAAGTGTTTGCTGAAAAATCCAGGATTTATCATGCCACGAGTTTTGACTAGAGAGTCTATTGTCAATAAGATTCAAGTGCTCAGGGAAAAGGAAGAGCGCTTCCGTAAGCGTGCCGATGAGCTGGCTGCCGAAGTAGCCTCCCTGAAGGAGAAGGTTGCTGAAATTGACAGCCGTATCCTTTATGAAGCAATGAAGAAAAACAATATCAGCCTTGATAAGATGCTGGCTATAATAGATGAGAGCAGGAAAAAGGAAAAAAAGTAACCATCTCTCATGCAGGCCAGAGCAGTGCCGGCAGGTTATGATTGCTGTGCACTAAAAGGTTTTATAAAGAAAAAGGCCGTTCACCTGTGCAGTGAGCGGCCTTTTCTTATTTTGAGTTCTGCCTTTAATCATCCTCTGATATGATGGCCAGCAGAGGGACAATTGAGCAGGCAGGTACAAAGGTCAATCAGCATGCCAGCATGCCGGCAGGTGCACACTTGAGTAAGTCAGTACAAAAGTACATTTGCATGCATGTCTGCCAACCTGCATGCATGCCTGTCAGCGAGCCTGCATGACTGCAGGCAGTTGCCCGGAGCACATATTGTCTGCAGGTATTTTGTGTGCTTTTGAGTGCTTTTGTGTTTTAGAGAGTGTTAAGTCCAAGGGCAAACAGTGCTTCATTGATGATAAAGCGGGACCAGATACCGCGCCTTATGAAGTAACACAGTGCTCTGTCCTCGGGGATATTGCGTGAGAGTGTATAGCCTTCGGTGGCCAGCAGCTGTCTGGTCTGTGCAAGGTTGAGTCTGAGTGCCAGAGCAAAGCGGATAATGACAGTGCGTGAGGGATGAGCTGTGGCGCTTTTGAGGCGAGAGAAATATCTGCGATCAACATCGGCAGTGCGATAGCAGCTGCTTGGAGTGATATTGCGGCTTTGCATCAGCTCAAAAAGCATGCGGCTAAAGGCGTGCCCTTCGCATTTGACTTCCTGTGACAGCTCGTTTAGCGACCAGTCTGAGTCCCTATTTCCTCTTATATACTGACTTGCCGGTGAGTAGTCATTACTATGTTTACGGGGCACACCGCTGCAGCCATAATCCACAGGTCCAACAGTACGTGGGGCATGCTCCAGACACTCAATCAGCTCCATCCATATTTCACTGCTCATACTGGAGTACGGAATGAGATCGGGCTGCTCACTGGTGTGATTATGGCCTGAACTCGTTTTCCTGTAGTCCGAACCTGCTTGCCTCTCACCATAATCTTCATGTTTCTCACCTTTATCCGAGTGTGTTGTGCCTGCCATGGCATACGCTTTGGCTGTGGAGGACCTTTGAGCTGCTGTACCTGTTTTGGCCATGTCATCGGTGTCAGAGCCTGTATTGGCAGGCGTGCTGCTGTCATTGGCTCCGGGCGGGATATCATTATGGCCTTGTCCAAAGCTCTTGCACAGGGCATAAGGCCATGATGGAAGCAGGAGATTAGCTGGGCATACGGACCTGACCTTCACTTCATTGAAGTCAGATTTCAGTGCCAGTGATGGATGTTGTAAGTTCATTCAAATCTCCTCTCAAACGCGCCGGTAAGCGTCAGCGACCGATCAGAACAACATATGCTGCCTGCAGCCATACCTGGTACGGGACAGCCATACCATGACACCGACAGCCAGGCACGAGCACAGACAGTTCTGGACGGCACTTGAGTCTTTCCGCAGGAGCATGACCTGGGGATAAGCAGGAACATGGGGTGCTCTGCTTTATTTTAATCACCATGACGCTAATGAGTGCCAGGCATGGTCGCTATCTGCAACCCTGCTGACTGGCAGTAATAACCCACATTGCGGGTCAGGTCATTTGATGGAGCAGGAGCCGTTAAGGGTCGGGCGCTGCCATGGGCGAAGGGCAAGGTCATTCAATGCGCGCCTGTGAACCCCTGGCTGTTCTTCTTTACTGGCAGATTGCCACGACGTGGAATATGACGGATAACAGCACTGACCAAAGGCAGATCAGTGCGCAGAGCAGATTGCATAGTACCTGATGGATGCCGCAAGGCGCAGAGGCGGGGATGCGCGAAGATTATCGGGCCATGAAGTGACTGATCCCGGCGGAGAAATGAGCTCAAAGGGCATACGGCTGACTGCTGCTGATGCGGGTAAATACAGAGGGTTTAGTCAACTGCAGTGGGCGCAAATCACAGCAGGTATGAGGTTAAATGCAACGTATGAGGGGAACTGCAGTGGACGCGGTCAATCGCAACGTATGAGGGGAGCTTCAGCGGGCGCAGGCACCTGCGTGGAGCAGCCGGCTGCAGTGAGCCGGACGGAGGAGGGATTAGATGTTGAGCAGAGGCTGGCCGTATTCGCTCAGGGCACAGTTGATGATCTCAGGGTCATAAATGCCATGGGATATGTGCCAGGCAATGATGACATCACTCACCCTGTTGCTGGTGAGCTCATATCCGGCAGATCTCAGGAGCTTGCGGGTCTGAGTCATGGTCAGGTTCATGGCTACGGCAATTTCCAGAACCTTGTTACGGGTCGGATTGTAGGAATCACGGTTTTTCAGGCGGGAGAAGAAGCGCCGGTCCAGGTTGGCTTTCTTATAGCACTCAACCTGAGTCATGCCCTTTTCTTCAACAAGATTGAGCAGGGTTTCATAGAATGTAGGAGACAGGTCTTCAAGGCGCTTTTCCAGTGACTCAAAGGACAGGTTCATGCCACTGTGCACCTCATTGAAAGATGAGATGCGGTTGCAGGTACGTACGGCTGTTTCAAAGCGGCGACGGGACAGTCGCCAGTTATCAAGATTGATAATGATATCAAGTGCGTGCTCCTTTCCCTCGATGGACTCAAGAAAGGCATCAGCGCATTTTACTGCAGTAGTGAGAGCAGAATCGACCTGTTCGTCAGATGCATTATCCCTGACCATAATGGGCACGGTGACTGATCGACATCCAAGTTCTAACGTCTTTTTGAATATGGAGTGATAGATATCGGCCATCTGGTCAGTGGTGGCAAAAGGCTCTTGCATGGCAGGACTAGCATACATCAGTATGAAACTCGTTGAAATCCTGCGCATGTCAGTAAGACAGCTTACTGTTCCAGTCTGAACATGACATGAATTGGGACTATGATCAATGCCGTCTGCATTTTTCTCAGACACGGCAGGGCAAGGCTGTGATGCTAACGGTTCACATAAAACTGCTATGACATCAGACTGGATGCCTGGTGACGCACTGTCAACAAAAAGTATAGTCATTGGTCACCTGTCGCTTCCGAAAAAACCTGGAATTATGCATTTATCTTAAATTTAATTGCGCGACCATTGGTCGCATGGCATGCGACAATTGCCTTAGTTTTATGAGATATACCTGTGACAGTGATAAATAAGGGAAAAAATTGATAAAAATTTTTTTAATTATGTCCTTATTTGGGGCCAGTTAAGGCCATTTCGTATAATACGGCCAATTTTATGGCTTAAATGCAATCACTTAATCATATAGATATATATCATATAGAACTATTCTGGCATTGGAAGCGATAAGTAACAGGATTATGCCCATGATTTTGTCTCAGAACTTTATATGGTAAAAGGGCAAAGTAACTGTAAAGGTAAGGGGGGTGATGTTGAATCTAGATATATCTATATTCTGGTATGACAAAGTGAAATGAAGTATTGAGTGCAAGATGTCTGTTACCTGGTCGCATAGAGAGATTGACTGTGCTTGAATGCGGTTATAGCGAGCCTGATTCGTGGCCATGCGAGGCCGTACCGGGCTGCATTGCAGGGCCAATCATGGGCGCTGTCCCAGCATTATTGCGGGGATTGTCATGCGACGCTGTATCAGTCTGATTGCGGGGATTGTCATGCGGAGCTGTATCAGAAGGATGGCGCGGATTGTTATGCGGTGCGCTGCAGCTGCCTCGGTGCTCAGTGAGCGGCGGGCGCGCCTGAGTGCAGCTTTTTTCTGCACTGGAGTGCGCTGGAATGAAAAAGAAAATGCCCGTGGGCCTGTCAGGCTCACGGGCATTTTGGCCCTTAAAGGGCGCCGTATCTTTTGAGCAGGTGCTGGGCCAGTACGGCCGGGCATGGTCCAGGACCTTGCCATGCCTGAGGCATGGCAAGGGGCTGGGCTGCATGGCTGGCAGGTGGCGTCAGTCCTTGTTCTTGATGGTGATATTGGTGTCAGGCTTCTGAGTATGCACGCCTGGCATCTTGGCCATGCGCTGCGCAATCTCGCTGCGGAACTCAGGGGCTACCACTGTCACCTTGACCTCAGATGGGCGGGTCAGTTCAAGGGAAGCATCATCAGAGGCACTGATAATGCCCTGACCAAGCTGAGCGCTGTCAGCAAGTGCGGCCTCATTGTCACGGGCAACAGCTTCGATCAGGCTGTTGTCCATGCCACTGGTGCCTGCTGAACCATCGGCGCTCAGTACCGGAGCCGATCCTCCTGACAGCGGACCGGTCATCCTTTGGGATGACAGGCCGGCAATTGCCCCGGCTGCCGGTACTCCAGCTGCCGGTACTCCAGCTTCTCCTTGAGCGGCCGGCGCTGTGCCGGTACTGCCTGCGGCCTGGGCCTTGAGTGCCTGACGCTTGAGATAGCGCTCATGAGCACGCTTTTTCCTGCGTTCACGCTCGGTGCGCTTTTTCTCAGCTGTCTGCGCTTCAGACCACTTGATAGCATTCTGCAGGGTCTGTTTGAAAACAGGAGTTACCTGATGAATGACATTGTCGAGGCAGGTGAAATCAAAGTCCTTACCAAGGCAGTCAAAGATGTTCTGGCGCTCCATCTCCTTCATGTGCTGGCGGTCTTTTAACAGGGCCTGAGTGATGGACGGACGAATCATGCCCATAACAGTGTTGGCCCGTCCAATATTCGAGCTCAATCCCTCAGTAAAGGACTGGGCAGGCATGGCTTTGAGTTCGGCTGCAGGGTCAATCTGGTCAAAGCCCTCAAGACCGGCCACGCTGTCAACAGCATAGCGGCGTTGACTCAGTGAGCTGTAGCCAAGACCATACTTTTTCAGGCTCTGGTCATCGTACTTGATGCGACGGCCATATGAGGCATCGCTCATGCTCTCCTCAGTTGCAGAGGCTGCACCATGGTGTCGGTGCTTTTTGTCCTTGCCATGAGCACTGCTGCCGTCAGCAGCCTGAGCGATGGAAGGTGCGCCTGACTGGTCTGCCTGCTTACTGGCATCGCCCTGAGCACCACTGCCGTCAGTGGTCTGAGCAGTAATGCTGTCAGCGGCCTGAGCTCCGGACGGTGCGGCTGCCTTGTCTGCTTTCTTACTGGCATCCTGCTCTGCTGGTGACCCAACTCCAGTGGAGCTGAGGACAGCTGAGGCTGTGCCTGACAGGGCAGACTCAGCAGCCAGAGGCGATGCTGGCAGGCCTGGCAGGTTAAGGCTTATGGAAGGGGCATTGCCCAGCACTGCAGCCATTGACCTGTCGTCGCGCACTGAAACTGATGGTGCAGCAGCGTTGCTGGCGGCAGCGCTGCTGGCAGCTGCATTGCCGGCAGCTGCCGGAGCTGCACTGGAGGTTGCGCTGGATGCTTCACTGGCGTGGCCATGGTTATGATGGCGCTGGCGGCGGCTGTGCTTGCCCTGAGAGTTCTTGCTCTCAGGGGCAATGCCGTGCAGGGCCTCTTCAGGGCTCAGGCTTCTGAAGCCAAAGGTTCTGTCAATACTGTCCATGCCGTTGATGTCGCTGCGGGCGTCTGAAAGACGCTGCAGCAGACGGGCGGCGCCCTGATCACCAAGAGCAGCTCTGGTCTGAACATACTCAAGACCGTTAACGAAGATACGGCTCTGTCTGAAGAATGGTGACTCAAGAGCAAGAGCCAGGGCCAGTCTCGTTGGTACTGCAGCCTTGTGGCTCTCATGGCCGTTATCTGAGCTGTCGGCTGCGTCAGCACCGGCTGCGTCAGCACCGCCTGCGGTGCTGTCACTGCCGGTACTGGTGTCAGCATGGCTGGCATCAGCCCTGCCTGCATCAGCCGGGTCGGCTTGAGTACTGCCCTGGGCACCAGCAAGGCTCTCAGTGCCGGTGTAGTTTAACTGCGCACCTGTGCTGAACAGGCTGTCATGGAAAAAGCCTGTGCCCAGCTGGTAGCTGTTAAAGGCGCTGATACTGATGAAGGAATCAGCAGCTGCCTCAGCAAGAGTAAGCGAGCTCTGAGCATCACCTGACAGAACAGGTGAACCAGATGGCATGTCAGATGTGCCAAAGGTGGCAAAACCCCTGTTTTCAAAGGTTCTGATCGCATCAAGGTTAAAGCTGTCGGCATGTGAACTCAGGGCCTGAGCTGATGCTCCCATGGAGCCGCTCAGGGCATTGGCCCATACCGGTGCTGCAGCCGGCTCAGGACCTGGAGCACCATTGATAAGTCCGGCTGAGCTTAAAGTCAGGCTGTCATTGAGAGTAAGCTCAGGAGAATTGCTGTCCTTGAGCTCAGTACCGCCTGAAACACTGGCCGATCCTGTGTGCTTGCGGCGGCTGGAACCGGAGTTTTCAGCCTTTCTGCCGCCCTTGCGGTCAGCTGCATTCGATGCAGGGCCTGTGGCGTCTGCTGAGGCTGCTGACGATGTGGAGGTTGCAGGTGCAGCTGCGGCTGCCGGGGCCTGTGTCGCTGAGGACAGGGCCTCGGAGTTTTCAGCGCTGTCTGAGCTGTCATCAGACTGGTTCAGCTGCTCAGGGGCTCGCGGTGCTGTGTTCAGGCCGGCATTGTCATGCTCTGACCAGCGGTCTGAGAGCAGATTGGTATTGGCCTCGATCTGACCTGCCAGCGAGATACGCTTGCGGTTAGGATTGAGGTTGAATACCGGACCACTGCCAAATACGCCAAAGTGGCGGCGCATGAATTCCTGATGCTGACGGGTCAGCAGACGGTCAAGCAGCTTTGAGCCCTTTTCCTGAGCATGGCGCAGTGCAGAGAAAATGCGCGAGAAAGACAGGTTGTTAACCGCATGGTCCTGACGCTCAATCCACTCACGCTTGGCTATCAGCAGATAGCGGTAGAAGATGTAGATCAGCATCTCCTCATTGTCAGAGAAGAAGTCATTGACCTTAGGGCCCATAATCAGAGCAGCTGCCGTAGCTATCATCTTATTGGTGGTAAAGATGCGGCGCTCTTCAAGCGGCAGCAGAGTGTGGATACGCAGTGCCTCAACATTACCCTGCAGCACGGTCTGACCGTCAGACATATGCTGTTCCCAGCGCTGACGCATCTGCTCGAGCATGGTGCGGGCAGTGTTGAAATCAGGGGCATCGCATAAGTCTGCAGCCTCACTCATAAAGGCAGCACGCATGTCCTCTGGCAGTGAGTAGGAGTCAAACTGCAGCACTTCCATGAGGTTGAAGTGCAAGGTAGCGCCTGGATAAATGGCGGCGGCAGCTCGCTCCAGATAGCGGCACTTGAAAGAGGCTACGATATAGCAGATATCATTGCAGCCCAGTTCCTTTAAGTGACCGAGAATTCTTTCCCAGTAGCCCAGCGATACTGTGCGTGAGGTCATGTCAGGCACGACACCAAGCAGATCCTTGCGGCCATCCAGGGTAACACCCAGGATATACAGGGTCTGAGTGGAAATAACCTTTTTCTTGCCCAGCTTGACGCCGGCAGGGAAGGTATCCAGGTAGACAAAGGCATAGCTTGACTCAAGAGGATGGCGCTTTTGCATCCACTCCAGAGCCGGTCCTTTCATCGAGGAGATAAAGTCGGTGATTTCGCGGCGCTTGATGAAGAGCTTGAAATCAAGAGAGTAGCTGTTGACGATATGGCGCTTAGGTATGCCCTCAAGGAACTTGAGGAAGGCCGGCAGACCCACACAGCTGATGCCGTTCTCGTGCGATCTGATGTATTTGACGCGATCGAAAAAACCTGTGAGCAGACCCTCAGGATCCATACGGCGCTGCCAGCTGTCGAGGAAGCGGGCCACAATGTCCGTACCTTTGACAGGGCTGTTGACGCGTTTGATAGGAGCAAAAAGAAACTGATCACGTCGGTTGTGCGGCATGGTTGCAGCTACACGCTCATCGTAATCGGTAAGATCAGGCACACGATCCTTGACTTCTATACCACAGGTATAGACGCTCTTGCGATTAAACTCGATCTTGTCAGGGATTTTGTTGCTCTTGCGATCAGGAGGAGTGTAGGACCTGCCCTCAGCTTCAAGGCGTGCCAGAGCCTCAGCACGGGCCTCTCGCACGGCCTCGGCATGCTTTTCACGTTTTATGCGCTGCTGAACAATCTTGACAGGCATCTGGCTTTCAGGGGTATGACGTACCACCTGAATAGTGCGGCCCTTGCGTCTGATGGTTATGGTGCGCGAATAGGTGCGCTCGAGCTCCTGACTGTCCTCAATACCGGAGGCGCCTTCAATGGCAGCCTGAACTGCACGGCTGCGTGCACGGTTAAGGCGCAGAATCTCGCGCTCTTTGGCGTCAGCAGGTGAGGCGGCGCGCCCGGCCCTGCCTGAGGCAGAGGAGCTGCGTGATGATGTGCGGGAACCTGATGATTTTGAGGTGCTGCCTTTGCGGCCTGAGCTTGATGAGCTCTTGCCTGAGGCGCTTTTTCGGGCACCTGAACCTGCAGATGCGGCTTTTGCCGATCCGGAGCTGTTTGAACCTGAGGCACCGGCGCCTGCAGCGCTGTCAGTGTCTGAACTCTGGGCCTCACTGGCGCTTTCAGAGCTGTCAGGTATGGTCCTGTCTATATAGGTGCCGTTGAGCTGAGCCTGCTTTTTGAGAGCGTACTTGCTCATGCGGGGTGTGGCTGAGCCGGCTGCTGCCTGCTCCTGCTCTTCCTGTACTTTTTGAGCACGGGATTTTTTAGCCATGTTTTGTCTACCTTAAGGTGTATCCAGGGGCCACCAGTCCTGCTGAGCACGTATTGAAAACCAGGGGACCCCATGGTCAGATGCCTGATGTATCAGCTGCGCAGGGCCATGCAGGCACTGCCAGCTGCCCTGCACAAAAGCTGCAGGGCAAGGCAACTTCAAAACAGCTTTGTCACAGTAAAAACTTGGCCAGCAGCGGGGCTGACGCAGCCGCAGGCGGCGCAGACAGTGCTGTACCTGAGGATCAGGTCTTTGCTCTGTTCAAACCAAGTGTGTTTCTACCACTGTTTTCAATACTTTGTAAGGGCTCAGTCACTTCAGGCCCCGGTTCAGCCTCGCACGCCCGGCTTACAGCCGGGCATGTCCTGTCCGGTCTTAAAGATAAGGACCACAGGGCATGTTATGCCATCCTGCACTGCACAAGACCACTGGTCTGTTATGCAGTTATGTTCTGACCACTGAGGTCTAAAGCACTGTCATGGATGCCATGGATGCCAATGCTCGCAATGCATCTGTACACAGCACCTGAGCAGGTCAGTAACATTAAGGACATTAATATGGGCACATTGGAGTCCGCCATTGAAAAAAAGGGGCTCCGGCCTGACAAAAATCAGGAGGCTGAAAATCAGTCAGCCTAATTTTAGAGTCTTGTGCCTGTCCATGCAAGCCATGAGCATGCATTGCCAGCAGGCTATGCCTCATTTTTTCAGGAAGCTGCTCAAGGTTGCCTGTCAGGCACAGATCAGCGCGGCGCAGCATAGTACGGGCACGTGCTCTGGTTCACTGCCCCAGACACCGCGCGCAGGGCGCAGCCTGAAGATGCGCTATTCCCATGCGCAGAGCTGTTTAAAAAGACAAAAGGGACCGCAATGCGGTCCCTTTTGTCGTGGTGTGGCGCTGCATGGGCAGCTTGCCAATGGGCGGCTATTTACAGCCCTTTAAGCAGCTGGCTGATTACCTGTCAGCCTGGTTGCCGGCAGCCTGCTCAGACTGAGGCTGAGAAGCGGCGGCAGCATCAGCTGCAGGAGCGGCGGCAGCGGCATCAGCGGCAGCTGGAGCTGCAGCTGGAGCCGGCTGGGCGGAGCTGTCAGCGGCAACTGCGTCTGCATTGGCGGCAGCAGCGTCTGCAGGAGCAGTAGCTGCGGCTGGCTGCTCTTTCTTCTTTTCAGGGAAGATAAAGGAGGCAAAGATGCCAATGCCCAGAATGACGGCAATCACCATTAAGGAGGTGTAGACGTCAATGTCGATACCAAAGCCGGTCAGGTGGAGGCTGGCGTTGGCGCCGAGCTTGAAAGCAATGAAGAACAGCAGTACGGTTACGGCCTTTTCAAGGTGAATGAGGTACTTTCTCATGGCGTCCAGCACAAAGTACATGGAGCGCAGACCCATCACGGCAAAGATCATGGCTGAGTAAACGATGAGAGGTTCACGGGATACGGCGATAACGGCCGGTACTGAGTCAAAGGCGAACATGACGTCAGTCGTTTCAATTACGGCCAGACATAAGAACAGAGGAGTGGCGTAAATGGCTCCGGTGCGGGTCAGGGAAACATCCTTGTTTTCAGGCTTCTTGAGCTCTTCGTTGACATGGGCCTGGTTGATGAAGAAATTGTGACCTACCAGACGCGGGAAGACAGGGAAGAACAGACGTACGGCACGGAAGGCAAAGTTGCCAGAGTAGTCAGTATGTTCGGCGGCATCGTCATCCTTCTTGCGCAGCATCATGACACCGGAACCGGCTACCATCAGAGCAAATACAACTTCTACCACAGGTCCCAGGGCAAAGAGGCTCGAGCCAATGACCACAAAGAGCAGGCGGAAGAAAATCGCACCCAGAACACCCCAGTACAGAACGCGGTGGCAATACTGCTCAGGGACTTTGAACCAGGCAAAGATAGCCATCATCACAAAGAGATTGTCAACGGACAGGGCCTGCTCGAAAAGATAACCTGCAAGGAACAGGGATGCTACCTGACTGTTGAAGTGGAAATAGAGGAAGCCGGCAAAGCACATGGATACGAAAATCCAGAACAGGGTCCATGCTACTGCGGCTCTTAAGGCGATAGGCTCATCCTTGCGGTGGGCCCAGATATCAACGCACAGGGCCAGGACGGCCAGCACGCCGAAGATAATCATGGTCTGAGGCTCAAGGCCAATGTTGGTATCTGTCATCGGATCGGCGACAGGGGAAGAACTAAGTGACATGCAGTTCCTATGTTTTGACTGGGGTTAAGCCAGAGCTCTGCAGCCAGTGCGGCAGCCGGAAAAACAGCTGATGGCAGGATAGTCCATTGCTGCTGAGAGCTCATGCCATGCAGGTACAGAGCTCACAGAGGTTTGCCCGTGCAGTGTTGACTAAAATACTGGTTAAGCATCGTATGCAGGTACTTCAGCCTGTGCTGATACGGCTGTGTATGCATAGACAGCAGCGTATGCAGATGCACTTTGGCAGGTCGTACTGAAAATCCTGCACTCTCAGTTCTGACGGCCCGTAACATGAGGCAGAAAGAAAGAGAGCGGTTATCTTAAGAAACAGGGAAAGTACAGGGACGCCCGCACTGACGGCGCAGGGTAACAGGGTTAAGGCTTAAGTTTTTAATATCAATTCCTGACAGGCCGGGATCCTCCATGAGTGGGAAAGTCATGGTGGGGACCTTTCAGGGCTAACCTGAAAATCTATTATTGTACGGGCAAAATAATTAGCTGCAGCTTAGTTTTGTCATAATTTTTTTCCATCAGAGCAATGCTTTTCCAGACAGAACTTCTGATCACTGGTAAGGCTGAAATAACTCAGGCGTAAAAGGGTTCTTTACCGCATACAAAAGGGAAAATTTGTTCTGAGCTGTGAGCCAGGTTACTGAATTACAGGCAGGTACAGGGTAAAATTATCTGATATCTATATTTGACCTGTGCACCATGAACTGGCAAGGTCCCGCTGTCTGCACGACCAGTGCTCTGAGCGTGCTTCAAAGTGGCACCATCATGACCCTGAGCAGTGGCGGACGCGGCCGCATCCCCTTGCTTACGTTGCCCGTACCCAAAGACATGAGCAGCCGCAGCCGCAGCCGCAGCTGCGGCCGCATTTGCAGCTGCAGTTAAAGGCCAGGCTGCGTGAACACACTGCCATGCGTCTGTCCGGGCGCGCTGTCTGAAGCCATAGAGTGCTGATAAGCGCGGTTGCGTCCCTGTTGAACATCAAAGTGTCTGTATGCCGAGCACTGTACAGGTCAGCAAGGAATGGGGCAAATGCTGTATGTAAAGCTGCAAAACTGCAGGCTGAAAAGCCGTAAAAGTACCGGTTGCAGGCATGCCAGCAGTGCTCTGTATGCTTAATACATGAGTTATACCCAGTTCCTGAAGCCTGCAGGCCTGACGGTCAGCACTTTGTGTTGCTGACTGAGCCAAATATGGCAAATTACACAATGAAACGGTCACCATAAGTCCGCAATTTTACTGAAAGCACGCCTGTGCCTGGCGAGATGCCGACCTTTCTGGAGCCAGTGGCTTTCATCAGTTAAGGCGCTCCCGTAATTTCTTTAGTGACAGTCAACACCTGGTGTGCCGTTGCAGGAGCTCATTTCATTTGTTTTACCCCTGAACAACCGCTTTGACAGCTGTCCCAGACTGGAGCTCAGACAGGGGCTGAGACCGGGGCCGTGCCGGACCTGATCTGGCATTAAAAGTCATGACAGCCGCCTGGTCGCTGAAACTGATGTGGCCTGCCCCTGGCGCCGCTACTCTTCCCCTGGCGCCCGCTGACCTGCCCATGTCACCCGCTGTCCTGCAGTCAGATACGTCTTGCATGTGTCGAGCAGTCCTGCAAGGTCGGGGCGGCTGCGTCAGACGGCGTTTGACCGTTCTTGCCCTGGTTATAAGCAGTTGTACGGAACATATCACATGCCCAAATTCAGATAATCTTCACACTTCATACTGGCTATATTTCTGTCCGGACAGGCTGCACTGCGCTACATTGTGCGCCCTGTCATTATCCATGTTTACCTGGCAAAACCCGTCAGCGCTATGACAGTCGGGTCCCCGGTTGTAGTTGTACTCATCAGGTCATGAGGGGAAACAGTTCATGCACTATATCTACAGTCAGTCTGTTGAAGTCGGAGCCATGCTCAGGGCATGGGACAGGCTTTTGTGCAGCCTTGAAAAGGGGCAGAGTGTCAGCACTGCCCAGCTGCTGGAAACTGCCCGTCAGGCCTGTCTTCAAAAGGCTATCCCCATGCCTGAGCTGGACAATGATCCCCTGGGTGAGCTCGATGAGGTGGCCCTTTGTACGGCTGAGCTGATTGGTGCTCAGCTCACAGGCACACGACTTAATACCTCCTTTGAGTCAATCAACAATATTGCATCCTGCAATATTGCTCTTGATCGCGAAGGTCTCGAGCACCTTCTTGAGTCACTGCGTCTGCTGCGACGTGACATTGAAGGCCCGCGCAAGCATTTTTTAAGCAGCCAGTGGCGCGATCTGGGTATTCTCAATCAGGCCTATATGCATGTGGACATCATGGTGCGCTTTATCGACAGCGCCTGGATGGGAGAAATCGACAAGTCTGTTCTGGAGCGCTATTTTCACGCTCATTCCTCAGACCACAGCGGCGCCCCTCATATTAATGTCTATGCTTCACCTGAAATCAGCAGTGGAGATGTTTCAGACAATTACGGACCTGACAGCTTTGCCGGAGGTGCTGACCTGCGTTCGGCCACCCACACCCCGGCTGTAAATACGACCCCGGAAAACAGCGACATCAGGTTAGAAAAGCCAGTCGCCTCTGATGATGATAATGACCTCAGTTCAACAGCAGAACGCTATCTCAGGGACTGCCGTGCTGATGATGAGGATGAATCTTTCTACCGGGAGTATGAAAACTCCTTTGCTGACAGCGAAATAAGGGAGCAGGATGAGCTTCAGGCCCGTCAGGACCTTGAGCGCAAAGAGCGTGATGCTGAAGCGGCAGCCCGTCGTGCTGACGGCCACCCTGCCCCTGAAATTCAGGACAACTGCTCCGCAACGGCGGCTGCAGCAACAGCTGCAGCAGCTGCTCCTGCAGATGCTGCACGGGCATCTGCTGCGCAGGTATCAGGTCAGTCGTATGCACACTCGCAAGGCCATGCAGCAGCAACTTCCGATGAGTGCGCTGTAAGTTCTGACTGTGCCGATTCTGATGCTGCACTATGCGAGGTCAGTGCTGACACAAGTGCTCAACAGCTGCGCTCAAGTGCACGCAGATATCAGTCTGGCGATGACAAAAGCCCGTCTTTTGAAGCTATTAATGCCGCCGAAGAGCTCAATATCAGTCAGCATGAACAGTCTGTTGTGGGGCTTGAGGTTTCCCAAAAGGCTGCCATGGAGGCATCCCGTGCAGCCCACAGGGCTGCTGATGAGCGGTCTTATGATGCTCCTGCTACTTCATACAGGAGCGATCTGTCAGTAGCGCAGGCTGGCGAGGATGATGTCGAGGCTGGTGGCGCTGGAGGAAGTGGGGGATCGGACGGTACTGTCCTTACTGGCGGTGGTTTTGATGATGACGAGTCTGATGATGAAGTGCAGCCGGTACTTTATAAGGGCAAACGCAAGGATCCGGTAAGCCGCTTTATTTATCGCTATGCCTCAACCACTCTTTCGCGCTGGGGCTTTAACTGCGTCTTTACCGTGCTGTCCATGCTCTTTGCCATCATGGCTTTCAAGGGCGCACTGTCTGCTATCAGTTACGATAAGCTCACTGACATTGGTCAGCTTGCCGAGGCAACCATTGTTAGCGTCGAAGATCAGTACATACATCAGAAAGAGAGTCGCAATCTTGATCGCGTAGAGCATCACTTCCAGGAAATCATTGAGTTCAATCTGCCAGACGGCAAGCCATTCCGTACGGTGCTGTTATTTGACGGGCGCCGCAGCATCAGTGATGTGCGTCCTGTAGGTACCACAATTGATGTGCTCTATACCCCTGATGATCCTTCAGTTGTAATGCATGCCAACAATGTCACCCCAATGTGGCTGAGCCTGCTCATGCTGCTGGGTGGCCTTACAGGCATGAGCTACTGCACCTGGCTTACCATGCGCCTGATGCGTAATGCCCTTGAGTATGACCGTCTGCAGGCATTTATCAGCTCCATTTCCATGATCCTGATCCTCGCGGTCGGCGCTGCCGGTACCTACCGCATTTTCGGTGTGGATCTTTACTGGTTCTGCCCGGCGGCTGCTCCGTCTGACATCAAATATGATGTTCATGCCGATGCCATGGTTAATGTCAGCGATGGCAGGCCATTTACCGGTCGCCTGCGTACTCTCAAGGATGGTCTGTTTATTCTTTCAACCTATGAGGATGGCCTTCGTGAGGGTACCGAATACATCTACCTGGGCGCCAATATGGTGGGCTTTTATAATTACAGCAATGACAATCTAGAAGGCCCTTTTCAGTCAGTAGACAAGTTTGGCAATATCGAGGTTTCAGGCAGCTACCGTAACAATCATCTTGATGGCGAGTGGACCAAGTATGACTCGGTAACAGGACGTGTGGTTACTACCGGCCGCTGGCTCTGGGGTGCCCGTGAGGGACTGTGGACCTTCTATCGCTCTGACGGCACTCTGTACTGTACTGAAAACTACAGCTCAGATCTGCTCAACGGTGCCTATACCGAGTACAACCCTAAAGGCGGAGTAATGCTTGAGAGCAACTATATCAAGGATGTTGCTACCGGTATTTCTACCCGTTACTGGCCAAATGGCAACAAGCTCTACCAGGTAAGTCTTGAAAACGGTCTGGCTCATGGACCATTTCAGGCTTTCTACGCTGACGGTACCATGCTGCTCAACGGCAGCATGCACTACGGCAGCTGGCGTACTCCGCCGCAGGTGTTCAGCCACAAGGGCATAGAGCTCAGTGCCTCAGAAAAGCGCTCTTACCGTAAGTCACGCGACAAGGAGCTGTGCACCATCAAGCGCGCAATTGCCATGGACTTTAATCTGACTTTTGAGGAGGTCAGCTCTGCTAACTCCATTTACCGCTTCCGCGTAGGCAGCAACGGTTTCAACTGGGACGATGCCCAGATGAGTGAAACCCGTCGCAGCATTGAAAATATGCACAGCGGTCAGGAGTACAACTTCTTTGTTCAGCCGGGACGTGCCATGGCTCCATCCAGTCAGGCTTCAAAAGACAGTCCGGCTGACTATGCCCGTGATTCTGCCAGTGAGCAGCACCGCCGTGGCGCCTTTGACCCTGAGGCAGTAAGCCGTATTCCGGAATCAGCACCTGATGCCCCGGCCCCGGCTCCGGCCCAGTCCGTTACTCCGGCTCCGGCTCAGGCCGTTACCCCAGCTCCGGCTCAGGCCGATGCCCCGGACCAGGCTGAGGCCCCGGCTGCGCCAGGTGCAGCTTCAGCCATGACAGGCAATCAGACATCCGCTGACATGACTGGCAGTGAAGATTGCGTAGAGTGCGCTCAGAGAAACGGTTCCAGCGGACCAGCTCCTTCAGGTGCTTATGATGCAGCACTGAGCTCACAGGGAATAGTAATGCCGGATACAATTAAGGAGCTGTCCATACAGGAGCGACAGTGCCTTGAGAATGCCTATATTAACCGCGAGGATCAGGACTGGGCTGAGGGGTATTCATCGGTAGGCAGTGATGCCAGACTGGATCACAGTCAGTATGAGAAGCAGCGCACTCTGACCCCGCACATGCCTGTTCATGATCATGAAATGGTACGTGATCATGATTACGACGAGGTCAATCATGAGAGCGTACCTTTCGACCGTGTTATCGAGGGCCTGACTCTGCTGGCGCTGCATCGCTGGTGCGGCGAGGATGTTGCCGGCATTCCTCTGGTATCTCTGCCAGATGACGAGGGAATGGATTTTGGCAGCGGCATGCACAGTGGTACTGCCTTTGCCTGGCTGCGTTACCCTGACGGCTACACCATTACCGTTTCTGTAGAAAAGGCTGATCTGGACCTGCGTCCTCTCGAGATTAAGGGCTTTCACGCTTCTGAGCTCAATTTTGATATCTACTCTCTGGTGCTTAAGGCCCGCAAGACCTTTATGAAGAACCATCCTGAAGCAGGTCAGTTTTCCCTCAAGGTTCAGTATCACCATTCTCATTAGAATACTCTGTATGCCCGCGCTGCTTGCGATCAGCAACTAAGATTGCATCTCTTTGCACCGCTGGACTTATTCGGTCTTTTAATGACACTTTCCATTCAGGCACATGGTCGTAAGACCCTGTGCCTGATTTTTAGGCAACCACATAATTACACAAGACAATTTTCAGCCCGGATCTGTCATCTGCACTCTGTGCATATGTTTAATGAGTGCTCCGCCACAGGAATGCTGGCCACAATGATCAGGTGACATACTCATTTGCACACCTGGGCTCATGTTGCAGCTGCAAGCTGTGATTAGCACAGGCCAGCGGCCAGTTTAGTCAGCCGGAGCCCCTGGTCATATACGTCTGCCACCGCCCCGGGGCAGCTACGTCCACCTGCGTCCTCGGGCAGATAAGTCATCTTGAGCACCAGGACAGAACGTCAGCCTGCGTCCCCGGGTCAGATGCGCCCATCAGCGCCCCGGGGCAGGTACGTCCAGCAGCCCTCATGTCTGGTACGTTCACCAGCCCACATATCTGGTACGTCAGCCGGAGCATCACAGCAGACGCGTCCACCTGCGTCCAGGGATGATGCGTCAGTATGACGGCTGGCCAGCGTGACGGCCAGCACGGCCGCACTGTTCAATATGCTGGTGCAGATGCCGGGACGAATGAGGGGCACTGTCAGCCACGGCAGTGATCCTTATGCAATGAGGTGCTGTCACACTTTTGTACGGGCTTTTGACGTACTGAATCTGCACAAACGGCAAGAGCGGCAACTTCTGTCATCAGTTCGACACTTAGGCCTCTTATCGCAATTGGATAAGAAAATGCGGTAAATTCGGGATCTCTGTTGATATTTAGCATCATGGTGTCAGAAATGGCGATGTGTTATTTGTCCTTTTGAGTGCTGCAAACGCCCATGGTACAGGGCCAGACGGCAAGTGGCTGCCAAAATACAGGCATATTGAGGTTAAATATAATGGACAGTCTGTCGTTAACCTGAATGTAAACAGGAATAGACCTCATATAAACAGCATGTAAACAGGCTTTTTCGAGGTGGTTAGCAAGGTTGGCACAGGGCTTGCTCTTAGATATAGCGTCAAGGACAGCAAGCTTGCTGGTCCGTACAGAATTCCTTTAGTGGCTTAAGATTCTCTCCAGCCACGCATCAGACCTCACTGCAATGCAGTCTGGCTGAAGGTTCAGATTTGACTTCAGTGCTCTTCCCGGTGAAGAGAGCTGACAAAGAATTGAAATAAGAGAGAGAAATTATTCCAAAAGGCTCAGTCTCGCGACTGGGCCTTTTTATTTGTGCAAAGCAAATCCGTCACAGGCATGAGCCGCCTGCTGTCAAAGCCCTGTTCCGAGACAAGGATTCTTTATGGCGGTTAGCTGGTCTACGCCCATGCTGCAGCTTAGTGATGCCCATGGCGGTACGGCGGTCATGATGGCGCTGCAGGAAGAACAGCCAGGGCGGCCATGATGGCCCTGCAGGAAGAACAGCCAGGTCGGCCATGATGGCCATACATGCAGGAGCTTAAGCTCATAACTGGCTTACCTTAGTGAGATATTTATTGCGCAGCATCACACTTGACCAAAAATGTGATGCTGAAGCGAAAACTCTTTATTTGCCATTATGAAATGTACTATTCTGACGCTTTACGCTTGTTACTACACTGAGTTTTCAGGGAGGCAAAATGATTATTCCTAATATGGTAGTACCAGTACCTGATATTCCGGGCAAGCTTGTATTTAAACGCGAGAAAGACAACACCTATGTCCTTCTTCTGGTAGGACTCGAGCGCTGCAATACTGATAAGAAAACCCCTAAGCCTGTAAGAAAGTCTATCGGACGTCTGGTTGATAACAATGATCGCACTCGCATGAATCCCAGTGACTACTATGCAGAGCATTTTGGCCTTGAAGAAGCGGCTTCTGATTCAGGGCTTTCCTCCAGCATAAAAGTTGGAGCTCATGTGGTCATGAAACATGTTGCTGGCCGCGAAGGTATCATCAATATTCTTAATAAAATCTTTGGAGAGCAGAAAGCCTGCAGAATACTTGATGCAGCATCTTTCTGCATCATCAAAGATAACAGCTCCATCAGTCAATTCGACGAATACTCACGAGAGTTTCCTCTTTTCGGTCCTGCTCAAATGCCATACCGCAGTGACCTTATTTCCAATATGTATGACGAGATCGAGCGCTGTCAGGTTGATGAGTTTGTGAGATTGTGGAATGAGACACATGTTGCTGATGCTGATTGTGAGGTCGTAATTTCATCTTATCTTTCAAATAAGGATTTACAGCCTGGCGATCTTGATATTCAGGAGTCTGTAGATGCCAGTAATGACACGGGGGCACCCGTTGCTGGCATTGCTCTGGCTATGGACAGCAAGAATAAGGTCCCTGTCGACTTTATGCTGTATCAGAGTTCCATGCCTGATGTCATTGAGATCAAGGACCTCATGACCAGACTGCGCTCTTACGGATACAGTAAGATTACTGTAGTTATGGACAGGGGTGTATGCTCTGAGAGCAGCATTGTTGAGCTTGATGAGGCAGGTTTTGATTTTGTTCTCATGGCAAAGGGCTGCAAGCGCTTCGTCAGGGACATTGTCATTAACAGCTCTGAGGTCAAGTATCATCCAGCTTACAGAGTCAAAAGTTCTGACTCTCCGCTATATGGAGCAACATTCAAGCACGAGCTTTTTGGCAGGGAAAGGTATGTTCATGTGTTCAAAAGTCCTGTCAGAGCTGACAGTGAGATTTGCGCTGTTGAGGAGCTGATTAAGAGCCAGAAACAGGCATTTGATAAGGCTCTTAACACTGTCATTGAGTTCCCTGAAGAGTATCAGGAGTATTTTGATCTTGACTACTCCAGCAAAGGAGTTTTCCTTGGAGCAAAAGAGAAAGCTGATATTACTGCAGAGAGCTTTTTACTTGCCGGATGCTTCTGCCTGATAACCTCCAAAAAAATGACCGCTGATCAGGCTTATGCCTTCTACAAGGGTTGTGACAGCAATGATCAGGTTTTCAACTCCAGTAACAGCCTGACTGAGGATAGGCAGGTTAGCGCACACGTCGATAAGAGCCTGACTGGCAAAGGTTTTGTCATGTTTATAGCACTTATCATCGCATGTGCTGTCTACCGTGGGCTTGGCAAAACAAGGCTCAGCACCTCACGCGGAAATATGCCTGTTTGTGTGTCTGAAGCCATATCGCTGCTTAACATGATTACTGTTGACTGCATTGTGCAAAAGGGCCGTTATACATGCCTGCGCAAGCTGTCTAAATCACAGGGGTTGATACTTTCCTGCTTTGGTATTAACGAGGAAGTTATGCAGGAGGAGTGCAGGTTGATTGGTGATAAGTATCTTATCGCTCAGCAGAATGAGGAAAGCAGTCTGGATCGTATTATCAAAAACGAGCCCCAGCTTCCGCCTCTGCATGATATTGATGAGCTGTCTGGCGTTACTGGTCTTGAGGTAGTTGAGTAGTACGGGGATTTATGAACGCCTGGACCTGGCAGTATCCCGGTACTGGACAGTAATATTGATTGAACAAATGCCCGGTCGACTTGCCTGATACAGGGCGACGCATGTCGACCTACGCGTGTCAACGATATTTAGTAAGAGTTCTGGCCGTGTTTCCAGCAGTAAAATGACCAGCCTTAAATCTGACAGAACAACTGGAAAAAATGCTCCTACTGGCTGTTCTGACTGTTGAAGTCGGTTAACTAAAAGAGAATGGAGAGCATCCTGGTGTTTTCGTGCAGGTAGCGCTGGCACATTAAACTATGATATTAATTTAGTAATCAATGAGGCAGCCTTCTGGCTGCCTCATGTTTTTCAGCACGGTCGTACAGGCTGTCTGGCAGTACTGGATACTCAAACTGCCTAAGCCAATGAGGCTGTGCTTTTAGCTGCACTTTTACCAGTGGCAGTATGATAAAGGTGGCATTTACACCTGGCATGGGCAGTTTTTCAAAACTTTTGTAGAGAAATATCAGACGTGCAGGAGTGGCGCTGGATTTTTTATCTAAGGAGCAGGTGGGTAGCAATGAGTTATGTGAAGCATGTGCATGACCGCAGACATGGGCATGCGCAAGGGAAGAGTCCGGTGTAATAAGTGGCGCTCAGCAATAGAGCGTCTAATCGCAGCAAGGGTGAAGCTGCACGCAGCAAGTTGAGGGTGACGTGAAGCCGGGAGCTGCTGCATGCAGCAAGTGGAGGGTGATGTGAAGCCTGGAGTGGCTGCACATAGCAAGTTGAGGGTGATGTTAAGCCGGGAGCTGCTGCACGCAGCAAGTGGAGGGTGATGTGAAGCCGGAAGTGGCTGCACGTAGCAAGTGGAGGGTGACGTGAGTCTGGGAGCGGCTGCGCGTGGCAAGTGAGGGTGATGTGAAGCCGTGAGTGGCTGCGCGAGGCAAGGGGATGATGGCGTACGGCTGGATTGAAAGTGAAAAAAAGTTTTATGTTGGGAAAGGCTGAAATGGTCTCATTCTGTTGAGAGCGGGAGGCTGTTTATTGATGAGCTTTGGCCTGTGTATGCGGCTGAGCTAAGGGCATATCCTGAAAATGCGAAAATTGGTGAGAGGTTGGTCACAAATTTATTATATCAATAAAGCATGATAGTGAGAAAAGTGCGTCAATTTCGGTCGAATATAGGTTATTATGAACGCAATGGTTTGCGTATGTGTCTGTATCCATGATTGCCCTGTAAGGCCGTGGTTATGCGCTCTGCAGAAGCATTGCTCTGTTTTTGACCGCCTGATAACTGTTCGTTTTATCTGCATTTGTAGATTTATGAATATTTACTCATGTGTCAGGGCACAAGATCTGCAGTTCACAGACCGCAATAATCATTGATTATGCTGAAAACAGCCATACTTGTTTACAAGTATTCTGGCTGTTATTTATCTCCAGTGCTGTTTGAATCATACAGAAATACCGGCCGCGTAAGCTGTATGACCAATTTACAGAGTTACAACATACGTCACTGAAAATTGTTTGTATCAGTGGTAATTTGGAACAAATTAATCTGTGCCTTAACCAATGATACATCGATAAAGATTGACAGTAACTGTCATTCACTACGTACAGCACATAATGTTATCCACGCTTTAATGCTGTGTTTTTCTCTTATTTCGCAGCCAGATTAACAGCAACAGTGATGCACAGACCGGCAGGTCATGTTTAATGGCACCGGGAATCCGGAGTTTTACCTCAGTCCATGGGGCTGGGGCCAAGGTACGGGGCAGATGTGCACACTCAATGCATATTGATTAATTATTATTTCCTCTGAGATCAACGATCAGCTGACAGCTCCAGTCTCTGGATTCCTGCAGCATGCCGGGTGGAACCGGCATTGAGGGATGTCAGTGACAGTTTCTTTGGCGAGACCTGTCACGACATCTGACTGAACCCTTATAACAGCAGCCAGCAGGCACTTTGATGCCGAAGGCTCTGTATCCTGAAATGTGAATCCCAGTCAGATGTCCTTCCCGGCCCGCGCTCTCCAATGAAGTTCAACAGTTACTGTATTTGTCAGTACTGTCTTCATGTAAGGTGAAAAGAGTCCGGGCAGTTGATAACAGCCTGTCAGCAACCTGATGCTGCCAGACTGCTCTGTCTAATCAGTACGGACAGAGGCTCAATTCCTCAGTGAAAGATCCATGGCCCTGTCAGGCCATGGTGGTCACAGCTGGCCCCTTGCAGCTGATGCACAGGCTGTTACCTGCCAGGGCAGGTGTTCAGACTGTCTCCATGCGCGACAGTGGGCGTCTGACTTTTGCAATGCAGAAGCTCTTACTGACTCCTGCCTTGCAGGATGGCAGTTAACAGGTGATCCGGGATTTGGGTAAATAGTACAGTTTCAGAATGTGATTCCGGAGACTTGCCGGGCACCTCAGGAAGCAGCAGAGCACGGCCATGCGTGTTGTGATGCAAGGTGCTGACGGGCATGCCCCAGATCCTGGGCACTGCAGGGTGCTCTCAGTGGGGCTCAGGCGCGTGCCAAAAGACTTTGGACAGTACGGTGCAGGCTCTGCAACATTCTGAAAGAACAGGGGAATTAAGCCGGCAAATGCTTCTAATGGAGCAGCCTTTAGCACAGGACGGTCAGCCACACAGGTGGCGGCGGCGTTCTGAGGTCTGACGGAGACGGCTGTTTTTTAGTACTGGCTCTTTTTCGTGTCGAGGACGGCGATGAAAATAAATCTTCCTGTTACGAACAAAAGAATTAATTTTGGCAAAGACGTCAAAATTATTTCCTTCACCGATTTAAAGGGCATTATCACCAAGGTCAATAAGGCCTTTACTGATATTTCCGGTTATTCTGAGGAAGAACTGATGGGGCAGCCGCACAATATCGTGCGCCACCCTGATATGCCACCTGCAGCTTTTGCTCTGATGTGGGCAACCATCAAGCAGGGCAAGCCTTTCATGGCCGTTGTAAAGAACCGTGCCAAGACCGGTGATTACTACTGGGTCAATGCCTTTATTTCCCCTGTATTTGAAAACGGAGAAATCATTGGTTATGAGTCAGTCCGTTATCCACCTGATCAGCGTGATGTAGTGCGCTCTGAGATTATCTACAAGAAGCTGATGAAAGGTGAGCGTCTTACCCCAAGAATTCCTTATCCTCCAAAGTCCTATCAGTTTGCCTTTGGCGGAGCTGTCGTGGCTCTGGGCCTGTTTTTCCTGCATCCTGTAGCAGGCTTTGGTGCAGCTCTGCTGTTGCCATTTTTAAGCGTAGCCCATCAGCGTTACATTATGCAGCGCAAGATCCACAATATGATCAAGCTGCTGCCATCAGTGTACGACCACCCGGTAAGTCGTCTGTGCTACTCCCATGACCGCGAAGATGAGGTCATGTCAGGTCTGCGTCTTGCCATTCTGACCAACAATGCCAACATGATGTCCATGATTAATCGCGTTGAAGACGCCATCGACATTATTGTTGACAAGGCAAATGCCAGTGCCGATCTCTCTCATCAGAGTGCCGGTGACATTACCCGTCAGAGCGACATGGTGCAGAGCATCATGGAAGCTATTTCCACTATGAACTCCATGCTCGAGGAGCTGAGCAACTCTGTTAACTCAACTGACAAGTTTGCCTATGAGACCCAGGAGCAGGTAGAGGATACTTTCCAGGCTACCCAGAATAACAAGCAGGCTCTGAGTGATATCTCTGATGGTGCCAATAATCTGGTGGATGTAGTTCAGCAGCTGGCAAGCAGTGCTGACAAGATTTCCGAGCTGTTACGTACTATTGTTGACATTTCCGATCACACCAATCTGCTTGCCCTTAACGCCTCCATTGAGGCTGCCCGTGCCGGTGAGCTGGGCCGAGGCTTTGCTGTGGTGGCTGATGAAGTACGTGCTCTGGCTATCAAGTCCAAGTCATGCACAGCTGAGATTAACATCTGCGTTACCGATCTCATCAAGAACAGCCAGAAGGCTGTTTCAGCCTCACAGGACTCTCTGTCACTTTCTGATGCCGGTCATGAGGCCATTGTTGACTCAGCACGCAAGTTTGATGAAATCAAGAGCCATATCAGCCGCATTACCGAGATGACTCATACCATGAATACTACTATTGCCACCCAGGCATCGGTAGCTTCCCAGATCGAAAGCGACGCCTCTCACGTCAACGATCTGGCTCAGGAATGCAGTTCTATTGCCCAGGAATCTGACAAGTCCCTGATGGCTGCCAGAAAGACCCTGCAAAATCTTGATGATATGGTTCACCGATTCGAGACCGAATATCAGCGCACCCTCTAACAATTTCCATTTCAGGTGTTGCCGCCCTCTGACCGTCCAATTTGAGGGCTACGGGCTTCGGCCCGGGCAACTCACACTAGTCTAAAATCCTGCCCTGCTTTGCATGGCGGGATTTTTTTGCGCCTGTGACCTGTGCCACCGGATCTGATATGCGCTCATCTGACTGCTTCAAATGCCGTCTGCAGATACGACAGCGCCGCTCCCGAGGAAAACAGGAGCGGCGCTGGGCTGTATGAGCTTCACAGGGCAAAGGCATCAGTGACTGCCCGGTGACAGCAGGAAGTATCTTTGCTTAGAGCAGGCCGCGCTGGGCAGCAAGATACTTTACAGAAGCGTCAGCCATAGGGCTGGAATCAAAGCAGCTTACTGTGCCCTTGTGGCAGGTAGGACCTTCAGGACGGGCCATGATGAGCAGGGCGTCTTTGTCGCAGTCAACGGTAATGGAGCGCAGGTGCAGATAGTTTTTGCTCTCCTCGCCCTTGGTCCACAGCTTCTGGCGATCGCGTGACCAGAAGGTAACAAGTCGGGTATCCAGAGTCTTTTGCAGAGCTTCCTGATTCATGTAGCCAAGCATTAAAACCTGGCCGTTCTGGGCATTCTGCACAATGGCAGGAATGAGGCCATCACCCTTGGCAAAATCAAGCTCTTCGAGCTTTTCAAAACCATGGCAAAACTCACGCACGGGTTACTACTCCTTTGGATTTGAGGTAAGCCTTAAGCTCACCGATGTTAATAATCTGCCTGTGGAAAACGGATGCAGCCAGTGCGCCTGAAACATCAGCCTGTTCAAAAGCATCAAGGAAGTGCTCCATGGCACCTGCACCGCCTGAGGCAATCAGAGGCACATTGCATATTTCCTGTACGGCCTTGAGCTGTCTGATGTCATAGCCGTTTTTCATGCCGTCCTGATTCATCATGTTGAGCACGATTTCACCGGCACCGCGCTTTTGTACTTCAGCTACCCAGTCAAGGGTCTTCCATGCAGTAGTGGTGATGGTCTTTTCATCGCCGGTAAACTGCTTGACCAGATACTGATCGCTGTCGGCATCGTAGTAGCTGTCAATGCCCACCACTACACACTGAACGCCAAAGCGGTCAGCAAGACGAGTGATGAGTTCAGGGTCTGACAGAGCCGGGGAGTTGATGGAAATCTTGTCGGCACCATACTCAAGAATGGTACGGGCATCTTCAATGGTTCTGATGCCGCCGGCTACTGCAAAAGGAATATTGATGACCTCAGCAATACGGGCCACCCATGACTTGTCTACTTTATTACCATGGGCTGAGGCAGTGATGTCATAAAAGACCAGCTCATCAGCGCCTTCTTCGGCATAACGTCGGGCCAGATCGACAATAGATCCTACCACTTCATGGTTCTTAAACTGAACTCCCTTGACGACCACGCCATCGCGCACGTCAAGGCAGGGGATAATTCTTTTAGCCAGCATCTGGTAAATCTCATGATTGTTTGGCCACATGAGGGCATGATGCAGTCAGGCACGGCTGCGTCATGCCCGGCATCTGCTGTTCAGCATGGCAAAGCGCTGCGGCAGCCATGCTGCAGGCCAGGGGCAAGGCAGCGCAGCTGCAGGCAGCAGCTGTGCAGCCGGGCTGCAGGTCAGTCCTCAGGCCACAGGGCCAGGGCCTCAGGCAGGGTAAAGGCGCCGCTAAGCAGGGAGCGGCCCAGAACGGCTGAGCGGGCACCCAGTGCGCGCAGAGCTTTGATGTCATCAAGGGAGGAGATTCCGCCTGAGGCAATTACATCAAGATCAGGGAAGCGAACAGCCAGCTGTTCATAAAGGCTGTTATTGGCTCCCTGCATCATGCCGTCGCGGGAAATGTCAGTGACCAGAACATGACGCAGCCCTGAACGTGAGAAATCTTCAAGCAGCTCGTACAGACCGTGCTCTGAATTCTCAAGCCAGCCGTGAATGGCGACCTCTGGTCGGCCGTCGATAATGCGCACATCAAGTGCAAGGCAGATAGCCTCAGGACCAAAGTCTCTCAGCAGTCTGTGACCAAACTCAGGGTCTTTGACTGCAGCTGAACCGACAACCACACGCTTTACGCCGGCATTGAGCAGGCTGCTGACATCCTCATAAGTACGGATGCCACCGCCTGTCTGTATAGGGCATTCAGTGGCTTTGACCATGCGACTTATCAGCTCGAGCTGACGACAGGCCGGGTCTCTGGCTCCGTCCAGATCCACAATATGGATAAGAGCAGCGCCCTGAGATGCGTATTCAGTTACACGGGCTACCGGGTCAAGATCAAAAACGGTCTTTTCATTAAAGTCGCCCTGCTTCAGGCGCACAATCTGGCCATCAATCAGGTCTAAAGCGGGAATAAGCATAAACTGGTTCCAGGGGTAATCATAGCTGCGCTGCTGTCACAGTCCACAGGTCAGCGTCGAACGGGGGCTTTAACTGTCCGGCAGAGCTGCGCAAACGATGGCATCTCACAGGACTTTCGGACAACGCGACGTGCGATGCTGTCGCACTCCAGCAGGTGCGCAAGGTGCGCTCATGCTGCGGGCAGGCGTACTCTTGCCACAGGCGGGCCGGGCAGCTCATGCTGCGGGCAGGCGTACTCTTGCCTCAGCCGGGCCGGGCAGCTCATGCTGCGGGCAGGCGTACTCTTGCCACAGGCCGGCCGGGCTGCCCATGATTTTCCTGCCGCAGGCAGGCTGTCTGCAGGGACGTGAACCATGCCTCAGAGGCTGCAGGCGTGATTAGAGTTCAAGAAAATTCTGGAGCAGGCGGGCACCATTGGCGCCGGACTTTTCAGGGTGGAACTGAACACCCATGAAATTGTCGCGGCAGATGGCGGCTGAAAACTCCTGACCATACTCGGATCGGGCAATAGTGCAGTCACTTACACCAAGGCAGAATGAGTGCACAAAATAGAAAGAGCTTTCCTGCTCAATGCCTTTAAACAGAGGATGATCGTTGTGCACGACAGTGTTCCATCCCATGTGAGGCAGCGGAAGCTTTTCAGCGCTGACATCAATCAGGCGTACCACGCCAGGTACTATGCCCAGGGTATTAATGCATTTGACTGGTTCATTGAGCGGAACCTCGGCTGAGGCTGCAGCCTGAACCTGCATTCCAAGACAGATGCCCAGCAGAGGGCGCTCATAATGGACAATAAAGTCCGTAAGCTCGGAACGTGCTTCACGATCATCGCCACACAGTGCCGGTATCTGATCGGATGTGGTGCCCAGCAGGCCGGCCATAACAGCCGAGGCTGTGCCTACACCAGGCATGATAAGACGGTCAGCTTCACGCAGCACTTTGACATCAGAGGTGATGGTGGCATCTACCCCCAGTCGTCTGAGGGCCTGAACCACGGAGTTGAAATTGGCCGCTTTGGTATCGACTATACAGACTTTCATACAAATCTGACGCCTCATGCCATCTGACTCATGTAAGCTTATGGCTGGAGACGCCCTCCATTTCTGTTTTTAATCGGACTCCAGCCTCAGGGCCGGAGTGAGCATGACAGTAAGACCATGTCAGTAAGCTGCATGACTGTCGCTGCCTGCTGCCTGACTGTCGCATGCATGCTGCCTGCAGGCATACATGGGTCATGCCTGCGCCTGCAGACACGCATTGGGCATGCATACATGCCGGCTGCTGGCGTTCATACTTGTGCCATGCCTGTGGCCCCACATGCTGATTTAGAGACAGGCTGCGCAGTCTGCTGAGCAGACTGCTGTGCAAAGTGCGGCGCAGATTGCCTGAGCAGACTACGGCGCAAAATGCTTTGCAAACTGCGGCGCAGACTGTGGGGTGTAATGGTCTACTTTGTGCTTTAGAGAGTGCCTTTTGAGGATGGCAGCTCGGATGAGACCACGCGAATGGCCGGACGCAGAGCGCGGCCAAAGGCTTTGAACAGGGCCTCTACCTGGTGATGAGCATTGCCCGGAGTTACCTTCATGTGCAGGGTAAGACCCATGGCAACAGCAAGCGACTCAAAGAAGTGGGAGACCATCTGAGTCTCAAAGCCATTGATCTGCTCGCGGGTAAATTCGGCATCACAGGAGAACTCAATGTGAGGACGGCCTGAGATATCAAGAGCCACACTTACTTCACGGTCAGTCTGACATTCGGCGGCAGCCTCAGCCATCTGGCAGCTGCAGCCCAGAGTGCGCAGACTGCGATCATCAGGGCCTGGACTGGTACGTGGATGACGGTTGCCTGAAGCGGCCGGACACTGTGATGAGCAGGTGTCGCAGTCCTGAAAACCGCATACAGTTGCAGTAAGCTCATCCATTGGAACAATAAAGCCAAAACGGCCAATGCCGCGCTTGTCACCAAGGGCCTGTCTTAAGGCTGTGCCCAGAGTGATGGCTGTATCTTCAATGGTGTGGTGGCTGTCGATATGCAGATCGCCTTTTGCAGTCAGCTTGAGATTGAAACCTGCATGGGTGGCAATCTGATCGAGCATGTGGTCAAAAAAGCCAATACCGGTATCAATAGAGGTCTCACCGCAGTGGTCAAGATCAAGCTCAACGAGGATCTGAGTTTCACGGGTATTGCGCTCAATACGGGCGGTACGGGCCGGACGGTCATCATGAGAACAGCTGTGGTGTGAGCTCTTTTCAGTGGCCTCCTGGGCTGCATGGGCTGCAGCTGCAGAGGCACAGGCGCAGCAGGCTGTCGGAGCGCCACAGCATGCGGTGGCACCGCGTGCAGCAACCTCTTTCTCGCGGGCAGCGATGAATGCAACAATTTCGTCCCAGCTCATGGCCTTTACCTGAGCAAAAGGACTGTCGGCTGAAGAAATCTCACTGTCCTGAGCAGCATCGCCAAGGCCCACACGAATACCGACAATGCCCATGTTCTTTGCCATGGCAAGGTCAGTGTCGCGATCGCCAATGAAGTAGGAATTATTGCGGTCCCACTCATCTGAGCTCATATATGACTGTACCAGTCCCAGAGCAGGTTTACGGCACTGGCAGTTGTCCTCAGGCATGTGCGGGCAGATAAGAATCTGCTCAAAGCTAATGCCCTGAGATTCCAGAGTATTGACTATATGCTCGTGGGCTGGAGTAAAGGTATTGAGAGGAAATGCATCAGTGCCCAGACCATTCTGATTGGAAACCATGACCATGGTATAGCCCATATCAGCAAGTTTGAGCAGAGCAGGAATCACACGGGGAAAGAAGACCACCTTGTCAAGAGCATCGACCTGATAGTCATGAGGCTCACAGACTATGGTGCCATCCCGGTCAATAAACAGATACTTTTTCAAAACAGACAATCTCTAACGTGTTCCGGGCTCCGGACAATTCTGACGGCCAGTCCGCCGACTGCCGGGCTTGCCGGCCTGACAGTTTAGCCGGGGATGCCGGCCGTGCAGCTTAGCCGGGCTTGGCATCCGGGTTTTCAGGCCGGGCAGTTGTGCCGGGCTGTCAGGCTGCGCTGGGGCAGCTGCTGCAGCCAGGGCTGCAGCTATTGTACGGAGCATAGTGTATTCATCTGACACAGCCGCTGCTGCTGGCAGTCTGGCCTGTGTATAGTGTGAAGGCGGCTGCCAGGAGATCGGCATTGGGACTGTGTCAGGGCCGGACTTACATGGAGGTCAGAACGCGCATGACCTCATCGAGCTCTTCTGGAGTGCCCACAGTAATACGGATATGATTTTCAAGGCCTGGCTTGCTCTCAAAAGAGCGCAGGATAATGCCTTTCTTGAGCATGCTCTCAAAGACAGCAGGGCCGTTTTCAAACTCTACGAGCAGGAAGTTGGCCTCACTTGGATGCACGCGCTTTACAGATGGCAGGGCCTGCAGATTCTCACGCAGCTTTTCGCGCAGCTCCAGAGTCTTTACTACTCTTTGCTTCATGAGGTCTACGCCGCCATGAGCAAGAGCCTGACGGGCAATCTGAGCAACAGGATCAGGTACAGGGTATGGATCAATAACCTTGGTCATCAGGGCAATGATGTCCTTGTGAGCAAGGGTAAAGCCGCAGCGTATGCCGGCAAGGGCAAAAGCCTTGGACAGGGTGCGGGTGATAACCAGGTTGTCATACTGGCCAAGCAGAGGCACACAGGTAGCTTCCGGGCAGTACTCAATGTAGGCCTCATCCATGACAAAAAGCACCTCAGGGAACTGACCCATAAGCTTTGTCAGCTCATCACGGTCAAAGAGAATGCCCAGAGGGTTGGCAGGGCTGTCGATAAAGACCAGCTTGACTTTAAATGGAGCTTCATTGATGGCAGCAGCAATGGCATCGGCGCTTAAAGTGAAATCGTCATTACGACGGGCGCGGTGCACCAGAGCGTTGTTGGTGTTAGCTGCAATTTCGTACATGCCATAGGTAGGAGGAGCAATTACAACGCCCTCGCCTGCCTCGCAGAAGGTGCGGATTAACAGGCCAATAGCTTCATCAGAACCACGGGAGACCAGAACCTGATCACGGGTCAGGCCAGTATAATCGGCCATGCCCTGAGTAACCTCGAAAGGCTGGCAGTCAGGATAGCGGTTTAAAGTGGTGGAGTTGAAAATGTAGAATTCGGACTTTGGTGACTCATTGGCATTGAGAAAAGTGTGGCCGTGACCGCCGATACGGCGGGCTGACATATAAGGCACCAGATCCTGGACATGCTTGCAGGCAAGCTTGTTTAAATCAGTCATTTGCTCTCCTTGTTTATTGTGCACAGCCGCAGCATCTGGAGCTTACGGAAGCACTGCTGTCTGATTTTTCTGATGAAGAGGCTGCGCTGCAGCAGGCCGGAGCAACTTCGCCCTCATTACGGCCAATTCTGTTCAGGCGCAGGGTCACGGCATTGCGGTGGGCATCAAGTCCCTCGGCATTGGCCAGAATCTCTACAGTACGGCCGATATTGCGCAGTCCCTGCTCAGTGGCGCAGGAAATGGTATAGCGGCGGCGGAAATCATCGGTACCAAGGGCAGACGCGGTTCTGGCGTAGCCATAGGTAGGAAGGGTGTGATTGGTGCCAGAGGCATAATCACCCATGGACTCGCAGGTCCATGCACCAAGGAAGATGGATCCGGCATTGCGCAGTCTGCCCACCAGAGCGTGAGGATCAGCGGTCTGAACAATCAGATGCTCAGGGGCGTAGGTGTTGGAAATGGCAATACACTCGTCGATGCTGCTGGTGAGAATCATGCGGCTCTTTGACAGAGCAACAGCAGTAATTTCGCGGCGTGGCAGTGCAGCCAGCTGCTCATCAATGGCCTTGCTGGTACGCTCAAGCAGCTCACGGCTGTCTGATACCACTACTACCTGGCTGTCAGGGCCATGCTCAGCCTGAGAGAGCAGATCGGAAGCCACAAAGTCAGCATTGGCTGTCTGGTCAGCAATTACCAGTACTTCAGAAGGACCGGCCGGCATATCAATGGCTGCACCCTCAGCATCTTCGCTGACCAGACGCTTGGCCATGGTCACAAACTGATTGCCCGGGCCAAAGATCTTGTGCACCTTGGGAACGCTCTGGGTGCCATAGGCAAGAGCAGCAACAGCATGGGCGCCGCCCATCTTGAAAATTTGGGTAATACCGCATTTGACAGCAGCGTAAATAATGCCCTCAGACAGCGGATATGGAGAGGTCAGTACCACTTCTTCACAGCCGGCAATCTGAGCAGGTACGCCCAGCATCAGGGCTGTGGAAACCAGAGGAGCTGAGCCGCCAGGCACGTACAGACCGACCTTTTCAACAGGGTGAGTGGCAGTCTGGCACACTACACCAGGTACAGTCTCAACAGTAACATGATTTGGCTTCTGGGCACTGTGGAAAAGAGTGATGTTTTCCCAGGCATCATCAATGGCCTGTTTAAGCTCAGGATCAATGCGCTCGCAGGCCAGGGCAATTTCCTCTTCGGTAAGCTGCAGCTGTCCATCAGGACACTTGTCCAGAGTGCGTGAATACTCAAGCAGAGCCTCATCACCACGGGCTCTGATATTGCTGATAATGTCTTTGACAATGGAGTGAACAGATCCCTCGCTCTCTTGAGCCGGGCGCTTAAGGCAGGCCTTTCGGGCAGCCTCATCAAGGCTGCTCCACTCAATAATATCCATAATTCTCACCATAAGATAAACCACATGCGTCCTCAGACCGTGCCCATGGGCACAGCCCATGACAAGGCAACAGGCGCAGCCTCGGCTGCAATCTCGCTACGCCTAAAGGCGCAGGCCCGGTCACGGCTACAGACACGCTACGGCGAAAGTCGCAGGCGCGGCCTCGGCTGCAATCACGCTACGGCGAAAGACGCAGGCGCGGCCACGGTCTTGGTTGTGGCTATAGCCACTGCCATGGGCCTTGCCATGGCCCCTGACTGTTACACTGGTTCAGGTCAGGGCATTTAACACATGCGGCTGAAAATTCTTATTTTGCAGCTGCACAGGTCCCGTGCCATCAGGGCTTAAAGGGGCCTGTGCATGGATGGCCGACAGCGGCCTACGGCCGGTTGGCCATGGATGCCGTCTGCTAGTCGAGCATCTTCTCGATTGGTACTACCAGAATGGAGGTGGCACCGAGCTCCTTGAGGCTTTCCATGGTCTCCCAGAAGACCTTTTCACGGGAGACTACGTGCATGGCTACGCGCTCAGAATCGCCCTCAAGCTCAATAATGGATGGATTCTCTGCACCTGGCAGCAGGGCAGTAATCTCCTTGAGACGGGAACGAGGGGCGTTCATCATGATGTACTTGGAGTCACGGGCAGTGAGCACACCATTTAAACGGGTGAGAATTTTGTCAGCCAGGGCCTTCTTTTCAGGGAAGAGTTCCTGGTCACGACCGATGATAACGGCCTGGGATTCGTAAATGGTCTCTACCTCACGCAGACCATTGGCCTGAAGAGTAGCGCCTGTAACTACCAGATCGCAGATAGCGTCGGCAAGACCGGCTCGTGGAGCAACCTCAACAGATCCGGTAAGCAGCACACTCTTGAAGTTAACGCCCTGGGCGGACAGTGCACGGCGCAGCAGGTGAGGATAGGAGGTGGCGATCTTCTTGCCTTCGAGATCCTTAAGAGAGTTCCAATCCTGCTCGGCAGGTATGGCCAGAGCCAGACGGCAGTCGCCAAAACGCAGCTTGCAGACCTCACTGTAGCCTGTTGGCAGGCCGTCAATCTTGCGCTGCATGGCAGTCTCTTCAAGAACGTTCTGACCGACAATACCCCAGTCAACTACATGATCCATAACCAGACCAGGGATATCATCATCGCGGACACGCAGGATATCAATCGGCATGTTCTCAGCATGAGCGAGGAGATGATCACGGTTCTCGTTGATTTTGATACCGCAGCTTTTGAATAAGCGCTCAGTCATATCGGTCAGGCGACCGGACTTCTGCATGGCGATTCTAAGTCGCTTTTTGCTTTGATCATTTACAGTGCTCATGAATTACATCTCCACAGACAGGCTGAGCCAAGGCCGATATGAGCCCTTATCTGTAAGTGACCAACCCTGTATCTCCGGAAATCGCCAGAGGGCTGACAGGATGGGCCCGTTACAGACAGACATGCTCTTCTTTGAAACAGCTCTGTACAGGCTGGTTAATTAGTTTGGTATGACCTGCATATTGCCTGCAGCATTGCTGCACGGCCAAAGGACCCTGCAGGCTCAATGCACAGGACAGCAGCTTGAGGTAAGGTTAACTTCACCGCCGAAACACAGACCCGGGGCGCCACAGTCACAAAGACATGGGCCGGATTACAGGCACGAGACCTGGTAAACGGGCCAGGTGACCTGTTTAGTGCTCATGCACATGTCTGAGTAAACACAGGCACGCAAAGGCAGCAGTAAAGCAATAAAGGTCGGCAGGACAGGTACGGACAATTTATGTCCGGAAGTCAGAAGCGGACCGCAGTGACAGACAGGCAGGCATCATCAATATGGCAGCCCTGCCTGCGCTCAGGCCGTCAGGCGTCTGCCTGGCGACCAGTAAATCAGCATCCATCGACCCGACCGGGCCTGCTCCACAGGGGAAAAACAAAAGTTTTCAGTGGCGGCCGCAGGTACATGTCTCAGGTAAACAGTGTCTTTGATAATCTGCTTAAACAGCCTCAAAACCGTAAAAACAGCCCGGGCCAAAAACGCAGATATAGACGCACCATTATAGAACCAAATTGGGTACCTATAGCAGTATCTGCACCAAAAGCATACCGCGTTTAGGGGAAAACGCCCTATTATGCACCAGTATTATTCAGTTTTGTCGACCTTATCACAATAGATGAGCATCTCTGCAGTATCAATTACAGCTAATAAGTCGCATTAATCAGCCAGATTTTCCGGTATGTGCATGATTGTGTGCATACTCAGTACACGATCTGAGCACGAGGCCAGCCACACCCTGTGAGCAATCTATGTCCTGCAGGCAGCATATGGCACGCAGCGCTGGCAGGCAGCAGCTGGCCGCATCTGGCACGCAGTCGCCGGCAGGCAGCCAGCAAGGCTGGTTCCGTCACCCGGTGAGTGCATACCTGGCTGGATGCATGGAGTTTATGCGCTGGGGCTGGGCTCTGATCGGGCCTGAATACGTATGCCTGACAATGTCAAAGGGCCATGCTTTAAGGCATGGCCCTTTGGGGTCTGGTGACAGGGGATGCGTTATGTTTTGAATGCTTCATTCTGGCTCTGGCTCACCTGAGTCCTGCGCAGCCCTGGTATTTGTTCATGCTCATGGGCTTGAGAACGCTGGCGCAGCGGAGACTGGGGCTGAATCCCCTGGGCAGCCGGGTGCGGCTTTTACATGCCGAAATGATCTGGCAGGTGGAGTCGGGCACCGTACTGACCTATGCTCAGGCCGCCCAGCTGATTGCCAAAGACAATGGCGCTGGCCAGATTCTCTCCGTGCATGAGTCGGGAGATAATGCCGGCACTGTGGCAGTCTCCGGCTCCGGTTGCATCAACCACAGGGGCCGGGGTAACAGGGAAGTAGTAGAACTTGCCTTTCCATGAGGCCATGGCGCCATAGCGGTCCAGAGTCAGAACTACAGGGCGCGAGGTCAGGCTTTCCAGGTAATCAAGGCCGGCGGCTATGTCTTTGGTTCCGCTCATCATCTCAAGTTCCATGAGATTCAGGTGCAGCATTGGCTTTAAGGACATAAGCAGATCAAAGCCTTCTTTGCCTATATGATTGACGCGGGCTCCGGCATCGATAAAGAGCAGGGCATCCATGTCCATGCGATTTGCCAGCTCCTGAGCGTAGACCATGGCATTGTCGCCACACAGATCAAAACCGCACAGGTAGATAACCTTGTGTCCGGTAAAGTCGATGCGCTGCAGCCAGGAGCTCTTCATATGATTTTCAATGCCTGGTACGGCAATGAAAGTACGCTCGCCTTCCCTGTCTACAAAGCACATGCACTGAGCACAGTCGTAGGTGCTGTCGCGCACAATTACCATGGAGCTTTCGTCATAGCCGTCCTTGCGGACACGTGCTGACACCAGTTCCGAGTTTGGACCGTCACCAACAGGTATAAGCACCCCTGGACGTTGACCGAGTATACGCAGCACATGGGCTACATTCCAGGCACATCCCCCTACTCTGATTTTCTCTACCCGAGCATAAGAATCGCCGCCTCTGACAGGCATCTCATCAAGGATGAAAGTAGTATCGACAAAAGCTCCTCCCATAATCAGAGCCTGGTTCTTTGATGGCAGACAACGCCTGCCACTGGAGCCGGAACCGGCGCCACAATCGTTTGATGACGCGGATGCAGACTGTTCACCCTTGCTGGCAAAAGCTCCTTTGACCGCTTCGGCATTAACTGTCTGCAGTGAAAAGGTGAGCTCATTGCACGGATTCAGGCGGCCCTCAAATGGCTTTAATAAATCAGGTAAATCTTTTCCCATCTTTTCAATCTCCAACAGTTCATTGCCGCAGACAGCACAGAGCATCATTTGCTTAAGCACCGCAGCGCCAACTAAAAAACATCACTTTGCAGCAGCTGTAACTGTCACAAACAGGCCGACCAGTGATGCCTTACTCCCTCTCGACCAGTATTGCCATACCGCACAGGCCCGGTACAGCATATGGCAGCCCTCAGTTGCCAGTTACCTTGCCTCCACGGCAGGCCTGCCTGGCCAGGTCCTGTATCTAACCTGAATGTTCAGTATCAGATTGCTGATGCATTGATGTAAGTCCGAACTGGTTTCTGTAGGCACAGACACATAAAAGTCCGCATCAGTGCGTGCTGGCGGGAGGTTTATAAGAGTATGGATATATTGTAGACAAGGCATACGACAAATCAAATCGCGCAGATACAGGAATGCCATACAGTGCACAAATGCACACTGTTTTAGTCCTCAAAATGTAAAGCGGATCACCACTTGAGCATGTAAACTGCGCTATGCCAGTCGTAAATATTGATTCTGCGCGATTGATTTTTGGCTTGCAGCGCGAATTAATCTATAATCCATTGACCTGTCATGCAGCACGAGGCAAAGATAGAGAGAGCTGATTTTTTGCTGTATGATTCATAATTTGTTTTAGAAAGTAAACTGACAAAGTAAAACACCACTGCAGTTCTGCGCTGTCAGCTTTAAGGCCCGGCGGGCCTTGTACTTCGGGCGCTGCCATTGACCTCGACCTTATCAATGTTGTTTGCAATGGTGCTGGCAATGATGCAGGCAATGCCCCTGGCAATGGCGCTGGCATCGACCCTGGCGATTGGGTTTTCAATGGGGCTGACCATGGCAAGGGTCTGGATGTCAGGTGTTTTGCGCTGTAACGTGATTTTTGATGCAGGTTTGCGATGGAAGACATTATCAAAGTAAGAGATGTGATTACTCCGGTTAACAACTACCTGAGATCTCACGATGCTGTCAGTGTTCAGGCAACTGGCTACTTACGCTATATCCAGCTGGGCTCCCTTAAGATTATGGAGGAGGTAGACCGCGTCTGTGCTCTTGCCGGTCTTGAGTACTTTCTCTGTGGCGGAGCTCTCATAGGAGCTGCCCGTAATGGCCTTTTTGTCCCATGGGATGATGATATAGATATCTTCCTTGCCCGCGCTGATTATGAGCGTTTCATTGCTGTATTCAATGAGCGCTGTGCTCTTGATGGCATCAGCGCAGCCCTGTACTCATCAGACAATGGCGTCTGGAACATGATCAAGGTCAGGCATAAGGACATACCTTATATCTGCGTTGATGTCTTCTGCTATGACATCATGTATCACCACCTCAACTTTTCTCAGCGAATGGCCTTTACTCGTCGTCTGCGTCATGTCACCAGTGAGCATGCCAATGGCAATAAGGAGCTCAGGGAAAAGGATATTGAAGCCTATCACAAGAGCTTCTGGGACCTTACCATCAAGAAGGTGCCTTACCTGCGCCCGGACTCTGCCTGTCGCAATCCTGTGCTCTTTTTCTCTCTGGGCTTCTGCCACAGCTCAGTTACCTGCAATGCCTTTGACATGAATGATGTGCTGCCAGTACGCAAGATTACCTTTGAAAACCGTCGTCTGAGCGCTCCAGCCAACAGCGATATCTTCCTTACCAGCTGTTATGGAGATTATCTGCGCCTGCCATCAGAGCCGGTACTTCATGTCAATCTTGACAATATCTCCATTGAGGAAGCACTCCGGCTCAAAAGCTTCATCAGCACCATGCCTGAATACCATGAGATGCATAAGAACATTCTCTAAGTAAACTGCACTTCACTTCAGCCCAATTTGAATCAATTCACAGGCACTAACCGGGGCTGACAGGCTCAGGCCCTCACGACGGGAACGCGATAAAGTCTCTGGCCTCATGCCGGGAGCGATAAAGCCTCTGGCCTCATGCCGGGAGCGATAAAGCCTCTGGCCTCATGCCGGGAACGATAATGCCTCTGGCACCTTAGCGTGACGGATAGTCTCTGGCCTCATACCAGGATTTATGAAGCCTCAGCAGCTCATATTGCCGGCTGAAAATGCGGCCGTTGTTTCCAGTTTTTGCTGGCAGCAACGGCCGCTTTTGTTTGCAGCTGCCGCCTGCTCTCCCTGTGATGTCCCTGGCAACAGCCAGCCAGGAAGTGGCTCCTGAGCAGCGGCAAGGCTCAGTGCAGCAGGAGCGGTGTCAGAACGCGGCCAGGTGTTGCTGGTAAGCAGTAGCGCTCAGACCTCTGTGTAAGGGGATTTGGGGGCTGGTGTGAGTGGAATAACTGCGTGGAGCTATCCTGGGTATTTACTGCATACTTTATGCGCAGTGTTGCACTATATCTGTGCTTGGATGGGATGGCAATGGATATCATGCATCAATACAGTGCATATTGCTCCAATAAGCATATTTTGACTTTATTGCTGACAGGACAAATCGGTGCGCGGAGCCATATGAGTAAATGGCTTGTATATCGGATTTAATTTGCGCCCCATGCATTTATACCAGGACTTTTGGGCGAAAATCGGGGATTTGTTGCCCTTATTTTTGTAAATTTCAGCCTCTATAATGGGGCCACAGCAAAGCCGCTCACACACAGACTATAGACTGTGGCTGAACAGAGCCTGACCTGAGGGCAGGCTGGCAGCACAATTACTGTTTTGAAGCTGGTTTTCGGTTTATTCAGACCATAAGGTCTGCAGTCACCTGCAGTTGTATCCCTGCAAACCATATATGGCATGACGCACTTGAAGCTGTGTTAATGCACCCTGTTAGGCCGTAGTAACAATATACGGCTGTGACTGCATCCCGCCGCTAATATTAATTCCAGTGCCCGGGCTCTTGCCTGAGCATCCAGTCAACGCAGTTTTTCTCTGCAAAACTGGGATAAGGTGTCATATGAACTTACACGAGTATCAATCAAAGGAGCTGTTACGCTCTTACGGACTGCCAATTGCTGATTTCCGTATCAGCACCAAAGCCCTTGGTATTGGCAAGTTTGCCTATGAACTGGCTCCGGGCCCATTTGTATGTAAATGTCAGGTCCATGCAGGTGCCCGTGGTAAAGCTGGCGGCGTTGCCGTTGTGAACACCCCGGCTGAAGCTGAGGCTTTTGCCGCCAAGTGGCTCGGTGCCCGACTGGTCACCAGCCAGACTGGTCCTGAGGGCAAGCTGGTTTCCCGTATTCTTATTGAGCGTGCCACTGAGTCAGTACGTGAGCTTTATGTAGGTGCCACCATTGACCGCACCAGCTCCAATCTGACCATTATGGCAGCTGAAGGCGGTGTCTCCATTGAGGAGATGGCTGCCAAGGATGCCACTCACATCCATCGTGTGAACATCGATCTGCTGATGGGCCCTCAGCCTTATCAGGGCCGTGCTCTTGCCTACAAGCTGGGCCTCAAGGGCAAGCAGGTCAACGAATTTGCCAAAATCTTCATGGGTATTGCCCGCGCATTCCTTGACAAGGATCTTTCCCTGGTCGAAATCAATCCGCTGGCTGTAACCACTGATGGTTCTCTGTTATGTCTGGATGCCAAGATAAATATTGACTCCTACTCACTGTACCGTCATCCGGAGTTTCTTGATCTTGATGATCCATCTCAGGAAGATCCGCGTATTGCACGTGCGGTAGCATCCAACTTCTCCTACGTGCCTCTCAATGGCTCCATCGGCTGTCTGGTTAACGGTGCCGGTCTTGCCATGGGTACCATGGACATCATCAAGGCCTGTGGCGGTGAACCAGCCAACTTCCTTGATGTAGGTGGTACCGCCACTAAAGAGCGAGTAATGGAAGCCTTCAAGATTATTCTTGAAGACAAGAATGTAAAGTGCATTCTGGTCAACATTTTCGGTGGTATTGTCCGCTGTGACCTGATTGCCGAAGGTATTCTCGGCGCCGTTCATGAGGTAGGAACTGATGTTCCTGTAGTGGTCCGTCTTGAGGGTAACCACGCTGAAGATGGTGCAACCATTCTTCAGGGCAGCGGCCTGAACATTACTTCAGTTCACGGATTACGTGAAGCCGCCCTTGCAGCAGTACAGAAGGCTGCATGCTGATCCATTGCCGTAGCTAAAAGAAGGTTTTGACATGAGTATTCTCATTAATAAAGATACCAAGATCATCTGTCAGGGTATTACCGGTTCTCAGGGTACAGTTCACTCTGAGCAGTGTCTGGCCTACTGCGGCACCAAGCTCGTAGGCGGCGTAACTCCTGGCCGTGGCGGCTCCAGCCATCTAGGTCTGCCAGTATTCAATACCGTACGTGAAGCCATGGACGTGACCCATGCCACCTGCTCCATGATTTTCGTGCCACCTCCATTTGCAGCTGACTCCATTTTTGAGGCCATTGATGCCGGTATGGAGATTATTATCTGTATTACCGAGGGTATTCCGGTAATCGACATGCTGCGTGTAAAGGCCCGTCTGCGTCAGTCCAACTCCCTGCTCATTGGCCCTAATTGCCCTGGTGTAGTAACTCCTGGTGAGTGCAAGGTAGGCATTATGCCTGGCTCCATTCACAGCAAGGGCAAGGTAGGTATCGTATCCCGCTCCGGTACTCTCACCTATGAGGCCGTAAAGCAGACTACTGATGCCGGTTTCGGCCAGTCTACCTGTGTAGGTATTGGCGGTGACCCTGTTCAGGGTTCCAACTTTGTCGACATGCTCAAGCTCTTTGAGGAGGACCCTCAGACTGAGGCTGTAGTGCTGGTCGGTGAAATCGGCGGTACTTCAGAGCAGGAAGCCGCTGCCTGGATCAAGGAAAACATGACCAAACCTGTGGTCTCCTACATTGCAGGTGCCTCTGCCCCTCCAGGCCAGCGCATGGGCCATGCCGGTGCCCTGATCTCAGGTGTTCAGGGAACTGCCATTGCCAAGCAGCAGGCTCTGCGTGATGCCGGCGTTACTGTGGTTCCTACTGCAGCTGACATTGCTGACGGTCTGCGTGAGGCCACTGGCTGGAATTAATCAAGGTCTCCATGGCATCATGGTGCCCGAAGAAGAGTCCATATCTGAGCATGGCTCAGATATCCTTGAGGAAGGTCTCTGTCCTGCGACAGAGACCTTCTGTCACATATGGGCACTGCAAAATAGCAATCGCCATGCATAAGCTCCTGAGCCATCTTGTCAGTTCCAGTACGGCCATGCCCCCGGCAGGCAAGGTTAGTCCCCGACATCGCGGTCAACCCGGAGCATGCCAGCTAAGTCCTGGACATCGCGGTCAACCCGGAGCATGCCAGCTAAGTCCTGGACATCGCGGTCAACCCGGAGCATGCCAGCTAAGTCCTGGACATCGCGGTCAACCCGGAGCATGCCTGCTTAGTCCCCCGACATCACGGTCAACCCGGAGCATGCCTGCTTAGTACCTGACATCACGGGCAAGCCGGAGCAGATAATGGCAATACACTGCAAGTTATAAAGTCCCTGCAGGTCATGGCATGCGTCTATAAATGGCAGAAAGGACCAGTTTATTGCGCATTTGAGCAGTGAATTGAGCCTGCCGTATCAGTCAGCTGAAATTAGTCTGGGGCGATATCTGCTCAGCAGTTTAGGAAATGACAACGTATGTATGAGATCGCACCAGTGCCTGAATAAATACCATCTTGTTTGTTTTATAAAGTGATTCAAAGGTATATTGTTTTAGTCAGTAAAAATTCATGACTGTAATAGCGTAGGTTTGTGCCGGGTGTTCAACTTAACAAGCATGAGTATTAACCGTTAGACAGATACAGATTGGCATAACTCATGACTGTGTCCGAGAATTGTCCAGTCAGAGTTTAATGACAGGGGGAGGGTAATGGTCATAAAATCATGCAGTGGTCGTTCATACAGGAATCACCGGTATGACAGTTCTTTTACGTTAAGTTTCATTACAAAATATTTTGTATCATTTGCAATTGCAGCACTGCTGGCTCTTACTGTTTCAGGATGCTCTGTAAGCGCAGGTGGAATGATTGTGTTTGGGGACGGAATTTATGTAGGAGCATCAGGCGGATCGTCATGATGGCATTTACCAGTTCAGGCGTCTCAAGCAGTCAGGGAGCGGATTGATCTTGCTGATGCTCCCTGGCGCTTATGGCATTGCATGGTGTTGCAGGAACTGCTGCGCTCCTGTCCTGAGCCTGTTCCAGGTTTAGTGCAATATACTGCTTAGTACATCATGCTTTGTGCCCGCTATGCTTCAGGGTTAGCAGTCTGTTCTCATGATGGTTTGGAGCTTTATATGAGTGAAAGGGGGCGTTATTCTGCCATGGACAGTACCTGTTCTTCAGGCAATAAGCTCAAGAAGCACCTTAAGGTTGTTTCAGCTGTGGCAGTAATCGCAGTTTCAGCTTTTGCATTCACCGGCTGCTCTATAAGTGCCGGAGCCGGTGTAAAAGTCAGTGGCCCTGATGTGCGTACAGGTGGGGGCGGTCCAGCTCATGTGTATGATAAGCATGGCAAGATTCCACCAGGTCACCTCAAAAAAGGCGGCCGTAAGCACTGCCCTCCTGGCCAGTGCCGCTGATGCGCATGGATGAGAGACTGCAGGTAACGCTATGAGTCTCCAGTTTAATGTGCATGTAAATGCTTTATAAAGTATTATGTTGTGTAGTAAGTCATTTTCTTACTCACTTTATAAGCAAAGGCAGCTTTAGAGCTGCCTTTGCTGTATTAGAGGACAGCATGTGGACATGTATCTGCGATTATCTGTCAGGTGAACTTTTGCAGTGACTGGGAGTATGTTTCCTTGTTCAGGGCGGCAGGGCTTGATGATGACATGGCCAGGAACAGGCTTGTGAATTACATTTCGAAGCTTAACCAGACGTCTGAAGAATCTTCAGATGATAACGGATCCATGTGGGAGCACTGAAGCGTCTGTATGAAATGGAGAACGCTTAATATTTCAACTTCGTATGCTTTATGAGTAGCCATGTCTTTGTGCAATATACTTTACAAAGTATTATGATGATGTATGCACTGTTATCTCAAGATGACGGCTGTGCATGGTAATTGTCTCTGTAGTGATACGAGGTCAAGAGGCTTGCTGGTATGTGCAGATGGGGCAGGGAAGCAATGGCATGGTTCGGTGTTGCAAAAGTCGTTTTTGGGGCCGATACCCAGGCTATATTGAGCTGTACTTAAGCTTCAGATCAGGGGCTGATGATTTGCATTTTGGACTGGACGCGCGGCGGGAGGCTGAAGCTTGTATGATCTCTTCAAAATTGTATGTTTTATGGTTCGTTGTTGGTCGATGTATGGAGCAGAATCCCGCATGAGATTACGTTTACATACATGTTGTCTGTTATTAAATTGTCAGAACGTGATGCAGATATACTTTTAGTATATTGATCATGCTGATGCATCTTTTTATCATTTGTTTGTGGGGCGCAACTGCGATAATCGCAATATTGATTTGTTTCTGAGTTTTGACCATCCGCCCGGCCTGCAAACTGTTGTAACTTGCAAGTCACCAAATATGCTCATTGGGGGCTGAAAACAGCTTTAATATGGTGCATATATCTACTGCAAAAGCGATTTTTGGGGGCTTAAGGCGATTAGTTGCAGATAATCACCGGGGTTTAGTTTGCGTCGAACATGGGTACATATAAACTGACAGTCGACAGCTGAGTTCGTGTGAGCTTTGTCATACGACCTTAACTGTCTGAGCGTCGACTGAATCACTCCGTACCATCAAGGTTCAGTACACATAAAGCTTCTGCCAGTATTCTGGCAGAGCGGAAATTGGGTAAATGATGCTGCCTTGAGGCAGCCTCAATACAGGGCAGAATCTGCTGTGGTCTATGCTGATCTGATGCAGATACCTGCCTGGGACGGAACCTGGACATGACTTAAGTCAGGTAACGTACCTGACAGCAATCATAAGGACACAGTCTGAGGAGTTTTCTTCGGGTTTTCTCCTGCCCTGTGTCAGTTCCGATCTTTTGCTTTAGGAATTTGTTCCCTGCTTAAGGACAGCTGCTCCTGCACCATTATTCAGACAGGCAGTTCAGGTCCTTAAATCTTTCCTTTCGTCTCAGGCCCGGCCGGGTCGGCGAAATGACTTTTTCAGCACTGCCCAGCCTTTAAAGGCTGGCACCAGCTGTAGTCCAGGTCCTGATGTTTTCAGGATATTCAGTCGAGAAAGAGGGAACAGCGGCATAACCAGCGCTCTGCGCTGACCTTATGCCATGCCAGGAAGTTATTGCTATGGCAGATTCTAATAATATTCAGCAGCCGTTCATTTCTGCACAGGGTGCAGATCACGACCACAACGGCCGCTCCATGTCTGAATTTCTTTCCTCCGCTCCTCTTGCCGCAGGCCTGGTGCGCCTCAGGCATATGCTGGAACTTTCAGGTATAAACGAAAAATCACGCCATCTTCAGGACTGGCGTTATCTGCGTCGTGATCACGAGGCAGATGCAGCTGAAGGTTCATACTCCCTGCATTATGATGTCCCGGCCTCTACTTCATCGTTCATTGCTCAGGCTGTTATTCCAGGTGGCAGCCTGGAAGATGTCATGTACAGCACTGTAGCAACCCGTGAGGTTGACGGGGACCATGTCCACACAGGCAAGAACACTGTCAGCAGCGATGTAGCCACAGCAGGTGCTGCCGGCTGTGCTTCTCATGGCGGTCCGGCTGCTCATGCCGGTTATGCCGCTCATGCTCTGTCCTCTGCTGTCTGTGCACATAGCAGCTGTTTACCTGCTGCAAGCAGGATGCACTCCAGTGCAGGAGCTGTCGTCCCGGGCCAGGAATGCAACAGTGAGGAGCGCCCTGAAGGCAGAATGCTTCGTGCTGCTTCCCGTGAGTACATCAATCCGGTTCAGGCATCCTCTGGTAGCCGTCGCCGTCTCAAGGAAACTGCTGACTTTTTCAAGAACCTGCCTCCATTTCACTCTCTGCGTCCTGATGGCTTTATTACCCGGCAGGCGGCCAGCTCACTGTCTGAAAGTCATACAGCAGTGACTGCATGTCATGATGGTGATGCAGGTGCAGCTTACGGCGCAGCAGGTGCGTGCGGAGCTGCCGGCGCAGCAGGCGCTGCAAATGCGTCTGAGGCCAGACGCGCTCATCAGGCATGCGTCAGGGTTAACTCTCCATCATCTTCATCCTTTGAGCACTCTGCCGGACTTCATCAGAAGCTGGCCGCTGCTGACTTTTCAGGGTCTGAACACGATGCCTCTCAGGATGGCGCTGATGAGTACTACAGCAATCTCAGTGTGCGTCTTGCCAGTGAGCTGCGTGGTATTGACGCTGCCCGTGCAACTTTCTGTGGTGGTGCCATGCCATCGCCATGGTATCACTCTGATACCCTGACTGGTGACTCATCATCCAGCCGTGGCAGTCGTGACGGTCACGACTATGCAGCTTCAGTGCGTGCTGCAGCTGTAGTAACCTCGTTTGACAGAGGCGTAGCCTCTCATCGCGATGCCCACATACAGCTGAGCGAGCAGCATGAACGTATTGTCATGGAGTCAATGTCCATGCCATACAGCGAGCCTTTTGCCCGTGATGATGTGCGTTCTTATGGCAGTTTGAGCGATTGTGATGACAGTCCTGGTGCTGCCGGCTCTGATGACGGGCTGCGCAGTCTGATGCGTCATATTCTGGCTGTTTCTGCAGATGATGCAAAGCAAAAGACCTCAGCTGACAATGAGCGCTCTTCTCTGGCTGCAGAGCACTGTGTTATGGAAAGCATCTGCGATGTTGAGGAAGTATGTGCAGTAGATGCCAGGACTGTAGATTCAGTCTTTGACCATACTGAATGCTCAGAGGCAGGATCAGTGTACACATCATCTGATTCTGCCATGGATCTGCCACATACTGATGAGCTCTCATCTCATGACACAGGCTCGGAAAATGGCGTTCAGGTTCATACAGTTAAATCTGCTGACAGTGAGTCTGAGCTGGTATCAGCTTCAGTAGTCCGCTCAGGCGGCAGTACCGCTACATCCCTGCTGGGCTCAGCATATGGCTGCAGAAAGAAGAAAGCATCCCAGGAGGCTGAAGCATCAACCTCAGCCACAGCAAGCGCAGCTGCAGGCACTGACGGAGCAGCAGGCACAGCGGGTAAGTCTGTACATTCATCAGGCAATGAGTCGGCCCTTAACGCTGAGGTCATGAACAACAGTCATAACAGCTTCGGTGCAGTTGAGTCCCTTGCCGATAATGATTCAATGGCAGCTACTGACACTGATGCTGACAGTTCAGGTGCTGTCACTGCTGGTGAAAGGTCAGGCGATATCACTGCTAATGCAGACTCTCAAAAGACCGGCTCACGTCGCAAGAGACTGCTCAGAGCATTCTGGAAATCAGGGCGTAAGAACTCTGCTGCAGAGGGCGTAACTGATAACACCTTATCTGCTACAGATAATTATGCCGGTTCTCAAAGCATATGCGCTCATGATGCCGGGGCAGTTGCAGGTGCACGAGCCGTTGCAGCTACACGATCCGTTGCAGGAGCAGCAGTAGCGGTGGCTGATGCAGCTGCTGTTACTGCAGAACATGACCTTATGGCAGGCCAGCATGACAGCATCTCCCCCTGCCATACCCCGCAGTGCGGGGGCAGCCAGGGTAATGTCTCCACAGCTGTAGAGAGCAGCGACAATGTTCTGACCTTAAGTGGCAGGGCGGCTCATGGCTCGGCCTTGTCGAGCCTGCTGGGATTTGCTGCAATGGACAGCTTATCGCGTGATCGTATGCTCAACTCAGATGTACTTTCACTGACTACGGCATTAACCCGTGGTCCGGACGAAAGCGCGCCTCTGGGATGCTCCTCACGTACCATTGCCTCTTCAGAGTCTGTTTATACCTCCGGTGCCCACGTTCACATACAGAGTCAAGGGCGCAATGGAGCAGGGCATGGCGCTATGAAAAACTCAGTAAAAGCCCCTTCAGCGCATATGAGAGCCCTTAGCCGCGTTAGAAGAGCTCTTACCCGCAATCGCTGAAGTTCATAACGCCTGCCGCACCGGCGTCTGTACATAAAGCAGACGGCGCCGGCGTCAGGCCAATGCAGCACGGTCAGACCAATGCCATGCTGTTGCCAGGGCTGCTCCGTCAGACCAGTGCCATGCTGTTGCCAGGGCTGCTCCGTCATTCCAGTGCGGTGCTGCGGCCAGGGCTGCACCGTCATACCAGTGCCGTGCTGCGGCCAGGGCTGCACCATCATACCAGTGCGGTGCTGCAGCCAGGGCAGCATCGTCATACCAGTGCCGTGCTGTGGCAAGGGCTGTACCGTCATACCAGTGCGGTGCTGCGGCCAGGGCCGCTCCGTCATACCAGTGGCGTGCTGTGGCCATGGTGCAGCCTTGATGGGTTTAGCTCCAAAGCACTTTTTATTAATAAGGCAGCCATGGGCTGCCTTAATTATTACTGGCTAAGAGCATCTTTGTTTTGTAAAGCGTTATTGCGTTAAGTTCATGGGCAATGCCTGGCTTTTCAGTGGCTCCGTGCTCATGGTGGCGATGATTATGAGGATGAAACTCTATGCCATTCCTGTCGCATTTGGGACTTTGTCTGGCTGATTTAGGGCCGGGGAGTGGGTATGTGACATGGACAGACTAATTTGCCTGTATGGTCAGGTCACAAATTGGGCATATTGATCATTAATTTTCACATATTGGTGCAGAGTGCCAAAGAATCTGTCTATTGCGTTATATTGGGCCATTGGCAGATTTGGCAGACAGAGCTGCCAGCTTTTTGCCAGGGAACATAGAACAGGAAAGTATCTACTATGCCATCTCAGTCTGACGCCTCCTCAGGCAACATTACCATTGGGGCCCATATCTGTGCCCCGCATGATCGTATAAGGCAGAGCTGTGCCGGCTCGGAAAACGTACCGGCTACCATGTCAGGAACCTTCATGGCTCCTGCAGGTCGCAGCGACGCTCACAGCGAAATCATGCCTGCCCTGAGCGGACGTAATGACCTTAACAGTATGTCTACTGATGGCGAGCAAACCGGCGTAAGTGACGAATTAAGACGCTCTGAACGCAAGGAAAACTCCTACTTTCTTTCAGATGAGCAGATCCTCTCGAGTATGTCCCGTCATGACAGACATGCTCAGACTGCTGCAGTAATGGCTTACGGCATGTTCAAGCAGTGGATGAGAAGAAGATCAGCTGTGCTGCGCCCTGACGGTCTGCTTGAGGAGGGTAATGAGGCTATCCTCTATGAGACCGTGCTGCAGATCATCGAGACCATGATTTTTGCCATGCGTGCAGATGGTCGCATCGAAACAGACGAGTACAATTCTCTGATTGACTTCTGTCAAACCGTTATTCCACGTCAGCTCTACAGCAATATCAGAGGTGAGATTGACCGTCTGCTGACCATTGATCTCGACCCTTCGCTGCTGGCAGCCTGTGTTCGTTATCCTGAAGAAAGCCTGGATATGTACCTGCTTTCAGCCGTAATGCTGCATAACAGTCATTTCCTGGAGCTGGGCTATCTTGAGAATCTGGCTGCCTGTCTGGGTATTGATCCATCACTGCGCCGTAATCTCAATGACAGCGCTAATAAAATCGTGTTCAACTCCCTGCAGGAGGCTGCAGCCCGTCATGAGTCAAGCCGTAATGGTCCAGTGCAGATACCTGTAGATGGCACTCCTTGCGCTCTGACTGATAAGCATGCCTCGAGTCAGACCGACAGCAACGTTCAGGAGGGCTGCTGCATGGCCGATAACGACTCCAGCCCGGCACGTCCTGCCTGATACTCTGCCCTGTCCCCGCCCTGCCCTGCCCTGCCGCAGCTGATAACTCCCTGCCTGTGTACGACCGCCCTGTCAGGCGGCCTCCGCTCACGCGCCAGATCCACCCACTCACCTCCGTCTTTCCCCTTTCTGGCGCCGGGCAACATGACTTTCATAGTCTTTATCCCTTTCTTTATCCGGCAGTAAAGCGGTTCTTTTGCTGAATCTGCCAGCGCATTTGCGCGCCATGCGCGCATGCGCACCAGCGGCCCCGCATTATAAGTCCAGCGTCTTTCGTGCGTTTGCATGTGCCGCGCTAAGTGCATGGCTCCCCTCACATCATGTCTGCCTGTCGGCAAAATTCTTATCCTGTCCGCCAACCGGACAGCTTCTTGTCCTGTCTGCCAGCCGGACAACTTCTCATCCTGTTTGCCAGCCGGGCAGCTTCTTGTTATGTCTGCGAGCCAGACTGACTTCTGATCCTGTTTGTCTGCCAGGCCGTTTCTTATCCTGTCTGTCTTGATCCTGCAGTTCGGGAGCGTGCTATATGCCTTGTCCTGGCTCGTTTGTCAGCTTTTATGGAGGTTATGTGAGGCATGTTTACGAACAAATCCCTTTCCTTTGGTATTGCCTGATCTGTAAAGCTAGGAGTGCACACCGGAAAAAACTGGTCAATCCATATAAGACATAAGCGAAAATATTTCCCATATGAGAAAGTGCCACGAGCTGGGCACTCACAGGGGGCCGGGGCATGCTTTAAGATGTTTCTGACGCAGATCACATATGTTTGTCAGCAAACGCTAATGCATGCATGCACAGTTGACGCAACTTTTTGCCTCCAGTTGCAGGCCGAAAATCAGTGTCCGAAAGTACTTGCATGAGGTGATATTAGCGATATAATGTTTGTCGTGAGCTTTGGCTAACTAAAGTCAGTTATGGACAATTCAAGTTGTTTTCTGATAACTTTGGTCAGCTGATACAAACCTGGCATCGCCAGGAACAGAATCCAGACAGGCCATGCGATACCGGCCTGCTGAGAGTCAGCCATAATCCTGAGGATTAAGACCCCTAACACTTGCTCCTCAATACCATGGATGGCTGAATTTCAGAGTGACTGAATCCTGCAACTGCCGAACAGGCAGGCTCACAACCAGTTTTCTGCTGCGCACCTGTTCCGGCTCATAAGCCGGAGAATGCTCAAGGTAAGTGCCCGGACATGCCGTCCGCTCCCGCCTGCTGACAGGTGTGCACCCATGCGGCCATTTATTTAATGGCCATGCATGCAGTCATCATGATATTTAATCTCCCGCCCTGGTGCTGGCTCCTGTCAGTGTGTGTGGGCAAATGGGAGTGCATGACTGGCTATTTATGCCAGCCGTTGCGTGATGGCACACAGATACAGATTAAGCAGTGGCTGTCAGGAACAGTCTCAGACCTGCGCCATTGTATTTATGCCTTTTGTCAGGAAGACGGCTCTCTTTGCCGTTTTCTGAAGCGTCTTTCCCAGGGAAAGGCCATGTATAAAGGCTTCAATTTGAGAAACATTAGGAATAAAGACATGAGTGCGATTGTTGATATCAAAGCCCGTGAAATCATTGACAGCCGTGGCAACCCAACCGTTGAGTGTGATGTTTTATTAGACTCCGGCGCTTTTGGTCGTGCCAGCGTTCCATCCGGCGCTTCCACCGGTGTCCGTGAGGCTATCGAGCTGCGTGACGGTGACAAGTCCCGTTATGACGGCAAGGGTGTCTTAAAGGCCGTTGCCAATGTCAACACTGAAATCCGTGAAGCCTTATTAGGTTTAGAGGCCAGCGATCAGGTTTTAATCGACCGTACCATGATCAAGCTCGACGGCACTGACACCAAGGCCCGCCTCGGTGCCAACGCTATCCTGGCTGTTTCCATGGCTGTTGCCAAGGCCTCTGCTGAGGATGCCGGTCTGCCTCTGTACCGCTACCTGGGCGGCTCTGGCAAGATGGAAATGCCAGTTCCAATGATGAACATCATCAACGGTGGCGCTCACGCCAACAACAACCTGGACATCCAGGAGTTCATGATCATCCCTGTTGGCGCTCCATCTCTGGCTGAGGCCGTTCGCATGGGTGCTCAGACCTTCCACGCTCTGCGCAAGATCATCAATGCCAAGGGCATGACCACCGCTGTAGGTGATGAGGGCGGCTTCGCTCCTTCCATCGACTCCCACGAGGAGGCCATTGAGCTCATTATGGAAGCCATCAAGGCTGCCAACTACGAGCCAGGCAAGGACATCTGCATCGGTCTGGACTGCGCTTCTTCCGAGTTCTACAACGCCGAGAAGAACGAGTACCAGCTCACCAAGCAGGGCAAGACCTACACCATCGATCAGTGGATCGACGTTCTGGAATCATGGGTTGACAAGTACCCACTCATCTCTATCGAAGACGGTGCTGCTGAAGGCGACTGGGACGGCTGGAAGAAGCTGACCGACCGTCTGGGCAAGAAGTGCCAGCTGGTAGGTGACGACCTGTTCGTAACCAACCCTGCCATCCTCAAGGAGGGTATCGAGAAGGGTGTTGCTAACGCCATCTTAATCAAGGTAAACCAGATCGGTACCTTAACCGAGACCTTCGAGGCCATTGAGATGGCCAAGCGTGCCGGCTACACCGCCATCGTTTCCCACCGCTCCGGTGAGACCGAGGATGCCACCATCGCTGACATCTCCGTTGGTACCAATGCAGGTCAGATCAAGACCGGTTCCATGTCACGTTCTGACCGTCTGGCCAAGTACAATCAGTTAATCCGTATTGAGGAAGAGCTCGAGGGTACCACCAACTATGGCGGTAAGAACTCTTTCTACTCCATCAACTTAAAGTAATCTGAGGCAGGTATATCCTGCACCTGCCCGGCAGGGTGCCATGCTGGCCATAAGGCTGCATGGCACTGCCGGGAATGACAGAACACACTGTTTCAGATAATACTGTCACAGTGAACACTGTCCTCAGTTCAGTGCCATTGACCATTAAATGGCACAAAAAAAATGGCTGCCTCAGGGCAGCCATTTTGGTTTGAGCAACGGTAAATTTTCATCCGCTCCAGGCCACAGCAGGCTTAGGGCATCGCTGCGCTGCCAGAGGCCTGGAGACATTGGGCATTTCTGTCGGGGCCGGGAGGCTACTTAAGTTCGAAGTCGCAGTCGACGCGGAATACTGTGTGATTCATGTCGACACCACGGTAATGAATTATCTTGGTGCCCACCGGTTTCATGCCGTTGCGCTCGGCAAGGCGCTCTGATGAGGTATTGCCCTCACGGATAATGGAGTACATTGAGGTAAAGCCCAGCAGCTTGAAGCCATACTCTCTGCAGGCGCGGGCAGCCTCAAAGGCATAGCCCTGATGCCACCATTTGTGCGCCAGCAGATAACCAATTTCAGGAACTACCGAGTTTTCATATTCCTGCATGGTTATACCGCAAAGACCTATCATTTCATTACTGTCTTTGAGCCACATTCCCCACTGGCCAAAGCCCCACTCATCGTAATGCCTGATCTGACGGTCCATCCATTCGTGCATCATGGGGTCGCTTAAGGCACCTTCATAGGCATACATTACGCTGTCGTCCTGCACAATTCGGGAAAGCAGGGGCATATCGCCTGGTCTGAGGCGACACAGAAGAAGACGGGACGTCTCTAATATAACTTTTCTGCTGGCCAAGTTTCCTCCTTACTGTCTGAACAGGCGGAGCCGGGAGACAGTCCGGCATTAAACCATTACAGTCCGCATCGGCCGCTGACTGCTCACTGCCCCGAAAGGCCTAACCTGCAGGCCGGAGACCTAAAGCCTCGGGAAAACCCACAACCCACAACCACAGGAAACAGCCCACAGGCAAGGCATCCTTAAGATGCGGGCCAGCGCTCAGGGCTCATAATGGCAAATTCCCGGAATTACAGGCAGCAGCGGCTCATATGCCCTATCATAACCGTAAATGTTGCCATTTCATTATTATTTCTCACAGCTTTGAGACAGGTAGCGCATTCAAATGGCATGGCAAGACCATGTGGCCTGCCATGCCACTGCCATAGCAGTGACCGTGGCCCTGGCCGGAGCTGCCTGCTCTCTGCCGGAGTGCCTCCAGCCCATAAAGCTGCTACTGATCGAGCTTATGAATGGCCAGCTTTGGCAGAGCCCTGACTGTCTTTACTGTCTCCAGAGAGACAGTTATTACACGCAGAATGAGCTTGAGAATGTACTGCTCATCGCCTACTGAGGCCGCATAGTCGTTGAAGTCGTTAATGATGCCGCTGTCCTTGTCAACCTTGACGCAGCAGCGCTCAACAACCCAGTCAAGGGCAGACTTCTTGTTGACCACATACTCCTGAACCTCCAGTGGAATTTTGCTGATGGTGATGGAGTTGTTGTAGACGATCATGCTGCGGTCCTTGCCCGCATCACCAGTCTTGCCTTTGACCTTACCATAGGCCATCTTGTTGACCCTGAAGTCCCCACTGCCAATACCCGTAAGCTCACAGCCTTTATATGGCTCAACTGACTCGTAGTTGATGTGCAGATCAGCAAGCTTACGGCCTGCCTGCTCAAAGGCAGAGAAATCCTCATAGGTTGCCACACGCGGAATACGTGGCAACTCCTTAATGAGGTTATTGGCATAGGTGGTACGGTAGTCCTCACTGTGCAGTATTCCGTATATGTAGTAGAACACAGCGTCGGCATCAATCTCAGAGGCGTGCTCAGGATAAGCAGCCCTGAAGTGCTCCACAGCCTCAGCATTGATGCCATCAGTACGCACATAACCATGCTCATCGGCATCACGACCTGCAATCTCGCCTATGAGCCCGCCCTCAGGAGCCCTGGTGTAGACATAGCGTGGAAGGCACTGGCACCCGGATTCAACAAGGTGTAAATCAGGAATTTGATTACTCATAAGAGCATCAAAACATTTAGCTCCCAAACTGCTTACTCCGATGACAAGGTTCTCGGCTCCGTTGTATGGGAATAATTTTGGCTGAGAAGACTCTCGGTGTATCCACAACTTGTCCCAATATACGAACTGCTTAAAGAATGGGCGATAGACAGCTAACTTGATATTATCCTCAGAGTATGGGCTGCTCGTGACCTTTTGTTCCAGTTTGCTTTCCAAGCTGGAGCTCCACTTGATTTGTTTTGCATCAAAAACTTGGACAAAGTTTTCAGCATCTTTGCTAAAACTATCAACCTGACTGTTATAGAAGTTGATACACGTTTCAAAGTTTGACTCAAGTTGCTCTTTTCCTGATTGAAAAGACCAAGCGTCGCGGTTTGTGTTGACGCCAAGGCTAATGGTTCTAAAAACACTCAGACCATTTGTGTTCTTGCCATCAACAGTAATGAACTTGCCAAAATCATCCCGCCTCTGATTAAACCAGTCGTTGTGCTCATCCGGAACAATCTCTGAGAGCTCAGCATTGACCGCTGACTTGGTTGAGGCCAGCTGCAGCAGCTTTTCCTCACGGGACATGTAGTCATCGACACAGGCAAAGTGAATGCGACCACTCTCCTGAGATGCAGGGTTCTTAACAAGAATGGTTATGGCGATAGGTGCGCGGCTGCCTGCGCCGAAAATCTTGCCGCCCTCCTTTCTGGACTGCTCTCCAGATGTACGCTGGTTGCCTTTCAAATGGTAGATGTATATTGAGCTGAACTCCTGCTGCAGGCACTTGCGCATGCCATTGGCGGCTGATGCATCCATCCAGCCGGCATTGGTTACAAAGGCCACAATGCCCTGTTCTCCTATGCGATCAGTGGCCCAGCGGAATGCCTTAATGTAGCTGTCATACATGCTCTTGGAGCTGGAGACTTTACCACCTTCTTTTACGTAGGTCTCCTGAATGCGGGTATCTACACCTTTCTTTCCAAGGTAACGCTCATTCTGATTGTCGTCATTGGCGCTGGTCTGACCAATAGAGTATGGTGGGTTGCCGATGATGACGCGGATTGGCAGTTCGTCTACCTGCTGGCGGCGGGCAGTGTTCTGAGCAATGGTGTTAGCAAGCAGCGGGTTTACCTGCTCATCGTGCAGGGCAAAGGTGTCGGTCAGTACGGTGATGTTGTTTGGCTGGTATGGCATACCCTCCACCAGGTCATGGAAGACTGATTCCATGTTGATGGAGGCTACATAGTAGGCCAGCGGCATGAGCTCAAAGGCATGCAGGTCATGGTAATACTTGTTGGCCAGGGCATTACGCGGAATAATGTCTTCAGACTGCATCAGACGGGTGATAAAGGTGCCGGTGCCGGTGAAAGGATCCAGGACATGCACGCCGTCATTTGCCAGGGTCTGGTTGAACTCCTTTTTGAGGATGTCATTGACTGAGTGGTTGATGAAATCAACCACCTCAACAGGGGTGTATACAATTCCCAGCTTTTCCTGCTGCTTAGGGAAAGCTACCTTGAAGAAACGGTCAAAGAGGTCTACTACCACCGACTGACGCTCAGCAAGAGTCCTGACGTTCTGCATACGGAACTCAAGGCCATCATAGAAGTTCTTAAGTTCAACACTGGCGTCCTGAAGTCCCTTGCTGTCCAGCCTCATAAGCATATCGGACAGCGCGCGGGCTACAGGGTTGTGATTGGCAAAAGGATAGCCCGGGAAGAGCTTGTCCAGAATTGGCTTGATGACCACATGCTGAGCCAGCATATCGATGACTTCATCAGCATCCAGTACATTAGCTTCTTCCTCACTGACAGCCTTGCCATTGATGGAAGACGACAGGTGTATACGGAAGTCTTCAAACTCCTTGCGTACAGCGGCATTGGACGTGTCATTGAGAGTGTTGTTGATGATGTCAACCTGCTTCTTACAGATCTCAGCTACATCATCGGCCCAGTCCTCCCACTCTCGGCGGTTACCAAGCTTGCGGACAATAGATGACTTGATACGCTGCTCATACTCAATAAGATCAATAAGCCCTGGCTTCGTTACAGGTTCATCGGACTCAGGCTTGCGTTTAGATGAGTTTCTGGATGATTTGCCTGTATCAGCCTTTGCAGCCAGGGCCTTGTCGTCAATGCAGACGACTTCGATGCGCTCGTCGATTTTTTCGAGGTTGCCATCTACGATAACATGGTTAGGGTTGATGGCCTTGAGGGCGCGCAGCACCTGCCAGACGACAGCGAACTGGTCTGTACGGTTGATAACGGAGTCAATTTCCTCGTCTGCGCTGGCCACAACAGGAATGATTACGTAACCGCGCTTCTTGCCCGGGGCACGACGCATGACACGGCCTACGGTCTGAACCACATCTACCTGAGACTTTCGTGGTGACAGGAAGATTACGGCATCAAGTGCTGGAACATCTACACCCTCGCTCAGGCAGCGTACATTGAAGAGAATCTTGCAGTGCTCATTCGCCGGTTCTTCACGCAGCCACTGCAGCAGTGCACCTTTCTCCAGAGCATTCATAGAGCCGTCAATATGTCTGCAGTCACAGTGCAGATCATGGCTCATGATGTATTTGTATTCACTGTTGGCTACCGGATCCTCAGGCTTTGGTCCTTCCTTGATAACATGATTTCGATATTCGTTGACTACAGTCTCAAAGGTGTCAGTAAAAGCTTTTGATGAGACCTTGTCGAGCTTCTTATCGGGATTGATCACCTGAGCAAAGCCTACAGCGCGACGCATAGGCAGGTGGTCACCGACCAGCTGATCTGAGGTGCCGTACTTGTTTAGAGCTTTCCATGCACCAACAATACGGGCCGCATTGTTGTCCGAAAGATGGCTTATGCTTTCTGCTGTACGGGCAAAACGGGAATCAGCCACCAGAATTACTACTTTGTAATCCACCAGGCAGCCCAGACTGACAGCCTTATCAAAGTTAAGAGAGTGCAACACCGGTCCAAAGACATCTACATCGTCCATGGAATACAGCACAGCCTCACCAGTCTCCTTCTGCTTTTTGGCTGCATCTCCATAGATCTTTGGTGTGGCTGTCATGTACAGGCGCTTTTTGGCATGCACGTAATCATTATTATGGATACGTGTAAAGACAGCCTCCTCTTCATCAATGAAGTCCAGCTTTGACTTACGAGACTTGCTCTTGACAGGCTTGTCAC
>NZ_JALKIL010000010.1 GCF_023051105.1 Anaerobiospirillum sp. NML120449
TTATTGAGATATCTGCGGCCGTTCAAGCTGCTTACATTGGTATTAACATATACGCCCATGATTAAGCTCCGGTATTTTCACTATTAGTTTCAGTTGATATTGGGCCACAGAAGTTGGCTCACATGCAGTAGATTTAACGCCTTGCGTCATATGAAATTGAATAGCATAACGTATATGCAAAAATGGCGTATTTATGCGAAAAGTATAGTAAAAACGTCATTAAACTAGATATAAGGCTTCAATGGATTGTGACTTTGTGCAGAGCATTTCAGGCAAGCAGTCAAATCGCGGACACCGCATACGTTAGCCGTTTCTGCGTACAAGGCAACATAATGATTTATAAAACAAATAAGGAATTATATTATTAAAAGTGTCATAACTTCTGGTTGATTAGGTTGCCTGAAACGACGAAACCCCTGACCGCATGGTCAGGGGTTCCGGAGACTCTGCAGAGCGCTGCAGGCTCTGCAGGTAGCATGTGCTGTTTAAATTAGCCTAACAGTGACAGACCCAGCTGTGGACGGGTGTTAGCCTGCATCAGCATGGAGGTAGCAGCCTGCTGAATGATGGACTGCTGGGACAGATTTGCGGACTCTTCGGCGAAGTCTGCATCGCGAATTCTGCTGCGGGCATCAGCCTGGTTGGCAGAAACGTTAGCCTGGTTACGAATAGAGCTCTCCAAACGGTTTTGGATAGCGCCCAGGCCTGCACGCTCAGAGTCGATCTGAGCAATCATGGCATCCATAGCAGCAATTGCTTCATTTGCAGCGTCTGCTTTTGAGAATAAGATTTTGCCGGTGTTAAAGAACTTGGTCATATCAATCTTAGCACCGCCGCCACCACCACCAGCGGCGCCAAATTTGCCGGAGGCTTGAGCAATTCTTGTGAAGTGGGCATTAGCAACATCAAAGGTGATAGTATCGCCCTTGTTGGCGCCTACTTGAAGTGTAAGCTGACCTGCAGACTCCTTGCCACCCTGTAACAGACCAGTATCCTTACTTCCATCAAGGATCAGTGCGCCACCGAAGCGGGTCTGACCGGCAATACGATCGATTTCGGAAACAAGAGCAGTAGCCTCTTTGGAGAGGGCGGCCTTGTCATCTGCGGTGTTGGTGCCGTTAGCAGCCTGGACAGCCAGAGTACGAATCTTCTGGAGCATGTTGGTGGTTTCGTCCATGGCGCCTTCAATGGTCTGGGCAAGGGCGATACCATCAGCGGCATTACGGTTACCCTGGTTAAGACCGTTTACCTGGGTGGTCAGGCGGGAGCTGATTTGTAAGCCAGCAGCATCGTCCTTGGCGCTGTTAATTCTCAGACCTGAAGAGAGTCTCTGGTAGGTAGTAGTCAGCTGATTCTGTACGTTATTGAGATATCTGCGGCCGTTCAAGCTGCTTACATTGGTATTAACATATACGCCCATTTTGATGCTCCGGGATGTTTGTATTTAGTTTCAGTAAAGTCGTGGTGGGCCACAGAAGTTGACCTCACATGCAATAAGGTTAACGTGCTGTTTGTTATTGAAATTGAATAGCAGGTCATATCATATATGCATGATGAGCTTATTTATCAACTGGAGGAAGTTTAAAACTGTGCTTGACTAGATGTGAATATTCTTAATCATGCGGACCTTGTTTGCTTGTGACTAAATGCCCCGTAACTCGCGCATTAATCATATGGCAAACACCTTGCGTGAGGTCAGGTAAGTGTGTTCATGCCCATGACATGTTCAGGCAGGCACAGAAGAGTTTATGGAACGTATTAAGGCCATAAAGGGAGATTGAATTATGGCTCTTTACGTTAACACGAATGTTTGGTACATCAATGCTCAGCGCAATCTGAGTTCTGAGACCTCAGCCCTGACTAAGAACAACATTATCCAGCAGGCTTATCTGGCCGTTCTGGCTCAGGCCAGCCAGCGCCCAACTATCGCTCTGAGCCTGTCAGGTCAGTAATACAGAATTATCTTTCTCTCTTTATCATTTAAGGCGGGTTTATCCCGCCTTTTCGCATTTTGAATGCTATGCCTTTGCAGTGTTTAACGCTTTATAAAACATATACGTTTGCACGGAGTGATGTGAGTGCATGAAAAAAGCCCCCATTATGGGGGCTTTTTTCATGGTTATGAGGCGCAGCTGACGCAATCGCATCCTGGTCACTGGGATGCCTGCTATTCCTCTGGGGCTATTGGGGCGAAGCCAAAGGTGGTGAAGACTCTGTGAGCGCGGGGATCGTCAATGATGTAGGTCAGAAGCAGCTGCGCGGCTCTGAGCTTGCTGCTTTGCATGAGCAGCACGCCATAGTACTGGATGTCAGAGTGGCGGGAGCGAGGCACAATATAAAACGAACCTGGGATACGGTGCTTAATGGAGGTTATCAGTGGCAGAGTAACAAATCCGGCCTGTACATTGCCTGATGAAACCATGGAGTATACCTGGTACTCATGTTCGCTTCTGTAGGTTTTGTCCTTAAGGTAGGAGGTGTTGAAGCCTGATGTTCTTACAGCCTGTCGGGAGGCGTAGCCTACAGGGGTAAGGGAGGAGTCAGCAATGGCCAGAGACTTTATCTTCTGCTGAGCAAAGAGTGCACGCGGATCGTGTCCTTTAAACAGTGTCGGATCGGCTGACCACAGCACCAGAGGTGCGCGGGCAAAGGCCTTCATGGAGCTGCCCAGTGCTTTCTGGGAGCGAATCAGGCTGATTGGCAGACGCTCGTCTGACGAAAGCAGTACATCACAGACACGGCGGGTATTGTTGCCCGGAGCGTTCGCAATGCGGGCATAGAGCTCATTTGCTGTGCCAAAGACAGGCTTGAACTTAACAGGAGCATGGTCCTTGAGATAGTTGACTGCCTGGTAGAGCTGGGGGACGGCACATACCTTAAGCTCAGCTGCCTGAGCAAAGGACGGGGCGATGAGCAGCATAAGGCCCGCAAGGGCAGATACAGCAGCTGCAAGGGGGCGGTATCCGAACTTAAGACGGGATAATGCCAGGCGGATAAGAGAATTGAGAGAAAGAGACATGGCTTTTTCCGGGCATGTGATCTGAACAGATATTAAAGCCATTATAAGATGCATGTGGACAGGGGAAAAGACAGACGGCATGGATATGCTCTGTGTGACGTCAGATGGTGCATGTGGTGGATCAATGAGCCATATTTATGCCGATCAGGCTGAGGCTGTGCATCACAGTATGACAGGAGGTGACGCAGCGGCCATGCGTGCCTGGTATGGCCGTGCTTGCCTGCATGGCATAGCTGCGGAGCATGGCTGCAGAGCATGGCAGGCCTTGCAGGGTGGGGCATGGGCAGGACAGGCATGACTTGTCCTGGCCCTGCAGGGGTGACAGGGGCTGCTGTCAGTTAACGATGTGCTTTTCGCACTGGATGAGGCGCTCGAAAAGCTCGGTAGGGGAGCCTGAGGTGCGCAGCTTTTCGGCAAAGCCTGATTCATTTAACAGCAGGGACAGGCGGCCCAGGAGATTGAGGTGGGTTTCGCCGTCGTCAGGGCTGGCCAGCAGGAAGACCAGATCGCATTTGCGATCATCAAGGGCGCCAAGATCCATTGGCTCATCAAGAGTTGCGACCACTACGGTGGCGCGGCGTACTGAGGATGATTTGGCATGTGGCAGGGCTATGCCCTCGGCAATACCACATGGTCCAAGGTCCAGACGGGCACGCAGATCATGCATGTAGTCAATTTCTGAGGTAATGGCATTAACTCGGGCCAGTTTCTGGACCATGGCCTTGAGCAGATCATCAATGGTTCGGGCCTTGAGCTTGATAATCATGGTGCTCTCATCCAGGCTGTAGCGCAGCATGAAATGTCTGGTGCCGTCAGCACCAGCACCTGATTCGGCATGCTGATTTTGTCTGAGATACTGCAGATTATTGAGAATATTACGGTAAAAGGCTCCATTGAGTTTGTAGTAGGAGCTGAAAATCAGAGCAGCAGTAATACCCAGAATGGAGGCTATGGCCACAGCCAGATTCATGCTGATCTCAGGGACACTGACGCCCTTGGTATTGATATGATTGGTAAGTGAAAAGGCTCCGCCATAGAAGAAAAAGGACACCATGGCTCCGGTATGACGTGCCATGGAACGCATGGCAAAGACCATTCCGTCTGTGCGCAGGGAGAATTTGAACTCGCCATAGTCCACAGTATCAATAGTCATGGCTGTTACAGCTACACGACACAGACCTACGGCAATATTGCCAAGGAACATGCAGCCGGCCAGACAGGCATAGAAGATATCTTCATTTTGCGGAGCAATGGTTATAAGGCCAAAAGATGTGATGGCCATGCAGATAGACAGATTGAAAATCCATGAGCGTGGTATCTGCCTTGCCATGGAGGAAAAGGAAATCATGCTAAAGCACTGGATCAGAGCTCCGGCCAGCAAAATAAAGTAAATAGTAGGCTGATCAAAGAGCGATCTTTCCATGAAAAAGGTTATGAGAGCACCAAGCACAATACCAATCATGGTATTGAGCAGAATGCTGCATAAAAACAGAACTACCAGCTGATCATTGTTGAAGATCACCTTGAACATGCGATTGAGCAGGCGCAGAGGATTGGCGCGGCTGCAAAATGAATGCAGCATGCCCTGTGCAGGGTTCTGAGGTGACATGAATGACTGAGCCGGGTCAAACTCCGCACCACGGGCAGTGCTTGAGATCTGATCGTAAAAGTCGCGGGCATTGTGCTGGCGCTGACGGCCGGTGCGTTCAAGCACATAGGTGCTGTAAAGCTCACTGGTTTCTGCCATGGCACGGTCAGGATCAGCCTGAACGCTCTCAGGGACGGCCTGAGCAGTGCTTATGCCATTGTCCCTGTTGCTCTGAGGTGGTGGAGCTACGCCTGCAGCTGCATACAGGGTAGCAGCTGCTGCAGCAGCACCTGAGCGGCTGATCATGGCATTGATATAGTCCTCATCAGCGCTGCCTGCTGCAACGACAGAATGTGATGCAGTTGCGCTTGCAGATGCAGGATCTGAGTATGCAGTGGCGCCAGCTGTTACGGCCTGTGTCATTGCTGCAGATGCAGCGGTCAGAGCATTGTTCTGATCAGAGGCATGCAGGGCTGACTGTACTGCTGGAGATGGAGGGATGAAGTGCTGAGTGCCGTCTGACGGGGGCAGATAGTCATTAGGAGAAGTGCTCAGCAGCATGATGAAAGCGCCCTGACTGATTAGCAGCAGGAGCAGGCAGATAAAGACAATGACGCGATAATCAGATCCGTCAGCAATTGAAATAAAAGGGACCTTGTTGAGTACCGGCAGCACGCAGATTACCAGCAGCTGAGTGCCGATAAAGTGGCTGATTGTGGGTATGGCTGACATGGAGTCGCGCGTTGCGACATTGGTATTGAAGACTGACAGTACCGACCAGGTAGGCAGGTCAATGATGATAAAGGACAGAGACCAGAACATATAGACTGCGGCTATGTACAGATAGCGCAGGTCAGGGTCAATCTGCAGGACAAAATAAAAAGCACACAGTCCGGCCGCATTAAGTGCTATGCCCAGTACTACATAGGGTTTGTACTTGCCAAGGCGGCTGCGGGTGTGATCGATAAAGGCACCAAGAAGAGGAGTAAAGACGACGCCCATCAGGTGATGGCCAAGATAGAGCAGACCAAGGAAGGTCACGGAAATATCCAGTACCTGAATGCAGTACAGAAAAACCGAGCAGTTAATAAGACCATAGACCAGATCTTTGCCAAAACAGCTGAAGCCGTAAATAAGGCGATCCTTAAAGGCTATGGAGTTTTGAACTTCTATCATTGCGCCCTGCGTAGTGAATGCTCAGGTAATGACTTGAGGCAGCCCTGTCTCTAACCGTAAAACGGTTCTGTGCCTGTATGTCATGTAAATCTGCCTAACGGGCAGAGCTGCTGAGCTGAAAATAAGGTACTCAGTACCTGTGCCACAAGCTGACAGATTTTGAGGTTCTGAGCTTACCATGAATACGGATGCGTCCACTTCAGGCATCCAGCTGAACCTCACATTTTAACAAATTAAGTGACGACTTAAGCCGCTGTGCCGTGCCGGGGCAGTGTACCGGCCAGGGATGGCACAGGGGCTGTCATGGTGGTGGTGGGCGTCACGGCAGTGAGCGAGGCACGCCAGAGGGACTGTCATGGTGTTGGGGCGCCACGGCAGTGAGCGAGGCATGGCAGTGAGCGAGGTATGGCAGTGAGCGAGGTATGGCAGAGGGACTGTCATTGCAGCTGCAGAGCCAGCGTGGTGGCCGTGAACGTGCACAGCATGGCAGTGGCTACGGCTCTGATGAGGCAACGTCATGCCTGGTGCATAAAGCAAAAGTCCCGCAGATCTGCACTGGGGCGATCTGCGGGACCTTGCGCAGGCTACGCGCCTGCAGGGCAGGGCGGAGTCCTGAGCGATGTCGTTTGCTGGTGTTGCAGGCCTTACTTTTTAGGCTGCTTGACCGGACGCTTGTAGGTGGTGATGGTGCGGGCCTGGGCACGGGTGATGTGCAGGGTGCCGGCAGCGACAGTGCGGGTAACGGTAGTGCCCGCACCTACGGTGGCTCCATCCTCAACGGTCACCGGAGCGACCAGCTGGGTATCAGAGCCGATAAAGACATCATTGCCAATGGTAGTGCGGTGCTTGTAGGCGCCGTCGTAATTACAGGTAATAGTACCGGCGCCAATATTGGTATTGGTGCCGATATCGGTATCGCCGATATAGGTCAGGTGACCTGACTTGGTGCCTGCACCGATATGGCTGTTCTTAACCTCTACGAAGTTGCCCACATGGACATCGTCCTCAAGGATATTGCCCGGACGCAGACGGGCAAATGGGCCAATGGTGGTGCCCTTCTTAAGCTCGGACTTCTCCATGATGGTGTATGGGGAGATGATGCTGTTATCGCCAATGGTTACATTGTTGAGTACACAGCCGGTACCTATGACTACGTTGTTGCCCAGTACTACGCGACCTTCAATGATGACATTGGTATCAACAAAGCAGTCCTGACCAAAGATCAGCTCACCGCGTACGTCAAAGCGGGCAGGGTCAGCAAGAGTAAGACCGTTCATCATGTACTCACGGGCACGCTCTTTCTGGTAGATACGCTCGATAAAGGCCAGCTGAGCCTTGTTATTAATACCCTCAAGACGATCGGTATTGCAAGGTTCGGCCCTGACAATGCTTACCTTGCGGCCGGCTCGAGCCATCAGCACTGGCAGGTCAGTAAGGTAGTACTCATGCTGGGCATTGCTGTTGCCAATCCTGCTTAAAAATTCGTTTAAGGCAGCGCCTCTGACAGCAATCATGCCGGTGTTGATTTCACGTATGGCTTTCTGCTCGGCACTGGCGTCCTTCTCCTCGACAATATTCTCAAGAGAGCCGTCAGCAGCACGGATAATGCGGCCATAGCCAAAAGGAGAGGCCGGTTCGGAGGTCAGCAGGGCAAGTTCACTGCTTTCAAGCTCAGCAAGCAGACGCTCAAGCTCGCTCTTTGGTGTTAAAGGAGTGTCGCCATAAAGCACGATTACATGGCTGTCCGGGCTTAACTTGTCCTGAGCCTGCATAACAGCATGGGCAGTGCCCAGCTGCTGTTCCTGCAGGGAGATGGTCAGCAGGCTGCGGGTGCTCTCATCCAGCTTTTGCAGGGCTGTTTCAACCTGATCGCTTTTATGACCAAGTACCAGATGAATACGGGACGGCTGGAGCTCTTGAGCTGTCTTGATTACGTGGAAAAGCATAGGAACTGAAGCCACTGGATGAAGTACCTTTGGCAGATCAGAATGCATTCTCTTGCCCATACCTGCGGCAAGGATAATTACCTCAAGAGCCATAAACTCTCCTCAATAAGTTTAATTTTCAGGCCCGGAGGGCCTGCCACACAATAAGTTTAACCTTTTGATGCTGACCAGCTGCACCGGAGGACAGACTGGAGGGCGACGCCTGCTGCGCATGGATGGCAGCGCCTGCTGCGCATGGATGGCAGCGCCTGCAGCGTATGGAGGGCAGCGCCTGTTGCGCATACAGTGCAGAGACACCAGGCGTGCCGGCGCACTGCGGCACGGGGCGCCGACGGGATATCAGCTCTTGCTGCTGTCGCTGTCAGAGGCGGAGCTGTCAGCTGCCTCTGAGCGAAGCTGGTCAGGGCTGATGCCCTGAGCGCGCATTTTACGGTCGCGTCTGAACAGATAGACCATAAGCACTATTGAGCCTGCTATGAATGGCAGGCTGAGCAGCTGGCCTACATTGAGGGCCATGTGAGTGCTGTATTCGGCCTGCTCTATCTTAAGCGGTTCAATGAGCAGACGTGCGGTGAAGATGCAGAAGAGCAAAATGGCCAGCAGCATGCCCTCAGAACGCTTTTTCCACATGATGTAGAGAGACAGCAGCAGGATAAAGGTCATGTAATAGGCAAAGGCCTCCATAAGCTGGGCCGGATAGCGGGCAAAATCCTCACCCAGGCGGGCAAAGACTACGCCAAAAGGACTGTCGGTTGGTATGCCCAGAATCTCAGAGTTCATGAAATTGCCAATGCGGATAAAGGTGCATACAAGAGCAATAGGCACCACAATCATGTCAGCAATCTCAAAGAAACGATAGCGTCCTTTTGATCGTCTGATAAAAAGGGTAAAGGCCAGAATCACACCTACAGTGCCTCCATGGCTGGCAAGGCCGCCCTGCCAGATCTTGAGAATATCAAGCGGGTGAGCCAGATAGTAGGATGGATCGTAAATAAGGCAGTGGCCAAGACGTGCACCTATGATCGTGCCCAGGAAGACATAAAAGAGCATGCGATCCAGGTCTTCAGTGTTGTAGCGGGCTCTTTTGAACATGGCCTGCATGATGAAGTAACCGAGCACAAAACCGCCGGAAAACAGCAGTCCATACCAGCGCAGGGTCACCGGACCAACAGAAAAGGCAACAGGATCTATATCCCAGACAAACATTTGCTAAATACCTGAATACATAAATGGAAAGTGAAAATGGTTTCAGCGTCTGAGCCTGAGTACGCAAACACGGCCCTGCCCAGAGCATTGGGGCAAGTTTAGCCCAGCTTATTTGGTCTGGGTATGGCCTTTGCAGTAAACTAATATAGCTGTCGGGTGGACTGACTGTATGCAGCCGCTCTCATGGGCTCAGGCAGGTACTGCACAGGCCCGGTTCCGGCGGAATGAGCACGGGCACGCCGGGCACGCCGGGCGTTACAAAGCCATCTGTGTTCCGTACTTTGTTATAATCGAACGCTGGTGCGGGTATTGTGACACATTTTCGTGCAGGCTATGCCTGGGGTAAGAGAATTTACCCTCGGCGCCACAAGGGAGCAGTAATTACCATCTGTGCCGCTGCGATGACCTGGGATGCTTTGCACCGCAGGTATCTGACAGTACAGGCCAGCTGGCTTTTGTAAGCATAATGACCTGGGTTGCTTTGCACCGCAGGTATCTGACAGTACAGGCCTGCCGGCTTTTGTAAGCATTCTGTCCAGGCCGTCAGTTTATGATGCGTTTTATAATGCGTTGTCAGAGCTGACATCATAATGTTACCTTGCAGCCCCATCTGTTCGTTTTTTGTACCGGAACCCTGTCTGTATATGGCCAGGCTGTCTGTCCTGCACCTGGATGCAGGGCATCACAATATCCGGTCTCCGGTTTAGCTCCACCTTACTGAGCCTGAATTTATTCATCGTCCTGAAGACCTCTCTCTGTTATGGCTGACCTTATTTCCTCTGTAGACGCGCTGTTCTCCTACTTTGGAGGCGTGTTATTTGTTCTGGGCCTGCTGTGTTGCCTGGTGCCACGTACATTCAGATTTGGTGTTATCACCATGCTGATTGCTGACGTGCCTCTGGCTCTGGCAGTTGCCTTTCCACGCCGCGTGATTGAAGAGCTGCAGAAACTTGGTCTGAGCCCTGAAGATTTCCCTGATGTACAGACCGGTCATACCTGGGGTATTGCCGGTGGTGTAGCCACATTTATTGTCCTTTTTGTCATTCGTACCGTTCTGGTATCAATGTTCAAAAAGCCTGAGGTCAAGGAGCAGCCTGAGCCTGAACAGCTCGATATGGACGACGCTCCCGTAGAGCTGGGCGACGATGATCCTGATCTTGGCAATGCCTTAACCAATGACCTTTCTGCCCGTGAGCCGGTGGCTGCAGGCAAGAAAGGAAAAAAGTCATGGCAGAGTGCCAGTGCCCGCCACCTCAACTCTGATGACAATCCTCTGAACCTCGAAGATGCCGTTGTCGACCTGGACAACTTAAAAAAAAATAATTCAGGAGACGGACTGAGCCCTGATCTGGGCTCTGGATCAGGCATCGAGGAGGATCCCCATGGCCGCTTTTCGCTGAGCGACATCAAAAAGGCCCAGGCCGGCGTTGATGATGCTCAGAAAGAGCCCACGCTAGGACCGGACGCATTTAAAAATCACATGGGGCATGATGAGCCAAGCTTCAGCAATGCCTTTATCGACAATGCCGCTCTGGGCACCTCCAATCATCCTTACAGCACCAGCATTGCTGCGCACAGCAGTACCGCTCAGGCTCCGGCAGGCCCGGCAGCCGCATCGGGCGGTGCCGGAGCTGCCGCCTCAGGTTCAGCTGCGCCAGCTGGATCAGCCGGCGCGTCTGACAGGAGCGCAGGCCGTGCGCCTGCACGCAATGGCCGCGCGCCGGATGACAAGGCCGCTGCCGCTGCCCCCTCAGGTGCTGACAAATCATCAAAGGACAAAGCAGGCTCCTCAAAGGGAGGTCCTGCCGATGCTGCATGGGCTGACGCTGCTGAATCAGGTGGCGCTGGCAAGGGCAAGTCATCATCATGGTCATCTCTTTTATCCAAGATCAATCAGGCCCAGAAAGAGACGCCTCAGGCTGGCAGTGACAAAGCTCAGGCTTCAGGTTCCCGTCTCAGGTCTTCAGTTCCTTATGCCGCCATGGACGATGAAGAGGAGCACAGCGATGATGTCAGCCGTGCCCTTGATGATCGTTATGCCAGTCTTGACGGTGATGAAGACTTTAATTCCTATTCAGGCAAAAAGCCTCGCAGCAGCGCTGCTGCCGGCGGCGCTGCCGGTGCTGCAGGCTCCAACAGCGTATCTGATCTGACCACCTCAGGACGTATCAGTATTGATGATGTATCGCTGGCCGGTAACAAGGTAGGCGATCTGCTCGGAGCTATCGACAGTGATGGCAAGAGCGGTGATGAGGCTGAGGCCAGTCTGCTTTCAAAGCTCAAAGAGCGTGATGCCCGCAATTCAGGCAGTAAAAACAGCGACAGCAAGTTCAGCTTTGCTGATGTGCTCAACTCTGCTCAGCAGCGTCAGAATGACATTGAAAACGGTGAAGATGAGGTCGGTGATGAAGAGGAGCAGCAGGCTTTTGCAGCTCTGGGGCGCTCCCACAAGACTGTAGCTGAGGCTCTTGCCGATCTTGAGGCTCAGGAAGACTCCCTGGACGCCTCCCAGGACGCCCCTGGCGTGCCAGGCGTCGTCTCTGGCGCCGCTGCAGGCGGCGTACGCACGCCTGCTGATGACTATCCACCGGCTGCCACCATGGATGAGTGGAATGCCGGCACCATTGCTCAGGAGCATGGTCTGCCTCTGCCTGTTAACAGCAATATTTCCTATCTGTACGGCAGTGCTGCAGCAGGTCATGGTCATCCGGGCACGGTCTATGGTCATGATGACATTACCTCAGGCTTTGACAGCCTCAAGGGCCTGTCTCCTGATGGTAATGCCCGTGGTCAGAACGGATCAGGCATGAAAGCTACCAGCGGCTTTGGCTGGAAGAATGAGCCTGAGGGGGCACCTGGCGTTTATGACAACAATGTCACTGATTACAGCTTCTCGATGAGCGGTACCTTCAAGGAAAAATCTCAGCTTTCCGTAGCCGGCTTTGTTGATCGCAGCTCTTATCTGGGTCAGTCTGAATACGAGGCTGATTTCCACGAAAACGAGCTTACCGACATGATTGCCCGCCAAGAGGGCCGTCCAGCTCCAAACACTCCATCCCCATCAGGCCGTTATGGCGCTCAGCCTGGTCTTGCCTTTGCCCGCGAGGCTTCATGGCAGTCAGGATCAGCCGCCAGCCGTGATGATCTGCTGCAAAGTGCTCCTGGCACTCCGCTCAACCGTGAGCAGGTGCTGGAAATGGCCCGTCAGGTTGCCCAGCAGATTACCGCTGAGCTTGATGAGGAAGTTAACAAGCAGGAAAACCGCAAGCTTGGCCGTCGTGCTCAGAAAGCTACTGATGAGGCTCAGGCCTTTCTTGAGGCCCTGGCCCGCGAATCCCTGCGCGGCATTATCCGCAACGATCCTTCCCCTGATGCTGCTGTGCTTGGTGGTCTGAGCGACAGCGAGTACAGTGCCGCCATCGATCAGCAGAGCTATTCATCAGGTCCTGACTATAACGCAGGTACCCATTACCGCTCCGGTGCGGCCTCATCAGCGGCACAGACGCGCCCTGCTGCCGCAGGTGCAGCAGCTGGTGCCGGTCGCGCATCACGTCCTGCTGCCGGCGCCCCTGTCCAGACTGCAGCAGCCGGTCGCAGGCAAGCTAATGCCCAGGCTGGTGCCGCAGCTCGCGGCCGTGCCTCTGACAGCGCTGCAGCCGCAGCTTCAGGCGGTCGTTCAGCCCCGGCCTCGGGCGGCCGTGCCGCCGCAGGTACAGGCGCGCCATCTGGCGCACAAGCTGGCACAGCAGCACGTAACCGTGCCCGTCCGGCTGCAGCCAATGGCAGTGCCAGTGCCTCAGATTACGCCCTTAAGGATCACATCACCGATGCAGCTCAGGACGAGGCCCGCGCTCTGGCTGGAATCTTCGGGTCAGACAAGGGTGCATCAGGAGCCTCTGGGACCGCTGGCACAGCTGGCCGTTCAGGTTCGAAGGTTCTTTCTGAGTCCGAGCGCATTGAGATCAAGTCTGGTGATGGTGCTCAGTCTCCTGAAATCAAACGTGCCGGCGATCAGGAGCTTATCATCCACAAGGCCCATGAGCTTGACGCTCTGTCCCTCAAAAAGAAGAAAGAGGGTGTACCTGAGGCCAATGTGGGCAAGGTAGTAAGAACCGCTGATGCCGATAATGATCTGGAAAAGAGTGCTTCACGCTCCCTTAAGGTCAGTGGTAACGCCCCTGCAGGCGAGATCAAGGGTCTGACCAGCGCCTCTGCCGCTGCATCTGCAGCCACCGCAGGACGCCCTGCCTCAGCCTCAGTCGCAACTGCATCAGCCCGCGCCTCCGGCACAGCAGCCCCGGCACGATCCTCCGGCACGGCAGCCCCGGCAGGTGCCGCTGCACCGGCCGGCGCCCAGGGCGCACTCGCCTCAGGAACGGCCGCCGCTGCTGGTGCTGCCCCTGCTGGTGCAGCGGCCCAGTCATCTGCCGGAAGCATGGCTGAGCGCATGGCAGCCGTTAAGGCCGCCGCTGCTGCCCGCAAGGCGTCAGGCAAGGAAGAGGCTGTTCAAAGCGTTGCTGAACGTGTGGAAAAGAACAGTGACAGGGAGCTGCCAACCCGTTCTGCCGCACGCGTGAATATGCTTAAGAATCGTGCGTTAAACGCCCGAGTCGAAAGTGCTGAAAAAATGCAGGATCGCAAGGTTGCATCCTACATGGCTCACAACCAGGCAAAGCGCGCTCAGAAGGTTGCTGATGAGGCAGCTCAGGCAGCTGCAGTCGGCGCTGCTGGCGCAGGCGCTGTAAAAGCTCAAGCCCCATCCGGTGCAGCTGCAGGTGCTGCAGCAGGTGCTGCAGCAGGTGATAACTCTATCGCCCGTGCCCGTCAGGGAATTGCTGCTCTTAAGAGTAAAATGGCTGCCCGTGCAGCCTCCGGACCTCAGGAAACATCAGAGCCTGGCAAGTCAGGAACAGCTGCTGTCAGTGATGCCGGCAAGTCTGCAGCTCAGGCAGCTGCAGCTGCATCAGATGCTGCTGCCCGTGCTGCAGCTGAAGATGAGAAGCTCAGCGCCAGTGCCCGCTTCGATGCTCTTAAGAACCGCCTGAGCCGTGTATCTCAGGAGCCGGAAAAGGCCGTAGCTCAGGCTGTAAGATCCCTTACCTCCAAGGTAAGTGTGCTCTCACCTGAGGAGAAGTCATCCACAGCTGCTGCAGTTTCCGTAGCGGCCACTGTCGCGCGCGGCGCCGCCGCAGCCGACAAGGCCGCCCCTGCAGCTGCTCAGGCTGCAGCTCCAGCCGGGGAAGCTGCCAAAGAGGCTGCACCGACAGCTCCAGCTGCACCTGCTGCAGCTCCGGCTGCTGAAAAGGAGCAGGGCACTGCCCGTGCCTCCTTAAAGCACCGTCGCCGCTCCCGCAGCGAGGTCGAGCCGGCCGCTGCTGCAGCTGCCACCACAAAGACTGAGGCTGCCCCAGCTTCGGCTGCTGAGGCAGCTAAAGCTGCAGCAGCCGGTAGCGAGGGCACCCGTCAGCCGGGCACTCTGCGCCGCTCACTGGCCTCACGCCGCCGTTCGGGCAAGTAGTCCGGAAGGTACAGTGGCGTGGGCCGGTCAGGCACTCTGGCCGGGACAGGGGCGTGGGCCGTACCGGGACATGGACCGTGCCTGGAGACTGCTGGAGACAGTTGGAGCTGGCTTGCCTGAGCCGGGGCTGCTGGATGGGGTATTATGAAGATGCTTTATAATGCCCCATAGTGCGGCATAAAACATTTTGCTGCGTAACTTGGTACATGCGTACTGATGAGTTTGCGCAGTCAGCTTTGCTTAAACGTTAGCAATGAGGGCCGCACCTGGTGCGGCCTTATGATTTTTTTTAAGCTGGGTCGACTTCCAATTGAAACTCACAGAAGAAAATCCGGTCTATCTTGGAGTTATGTCCTGTATTTGCCAGAAGCTCAGCTCCCTGCTTGCCCCTGACAGTGCCATCACCTCGGCAGCAGCGGGGATGAAAGAGCAGCGGGCCCGGTCTTTTACCGCCGGACGAGCACTGCTCAAAGCTGCACTGTGCCGTGAGGGGCTGGTGAACGCAAGTGAGGCCATGCCGCCCATTGCTACCGGCGCCGGAGGCAAACCTGAGTTGTGCTGGCCTGATAATCTTAGCCGGGCATGCTTTAATATCTCGCACACTGATGGAGTGCTGGCCCTTGCTTTGGGGCCTGAAAGTCAGGGTGTGGATATTGAGCAGATAAGTGAGCGCCGCCTGCGTCCGGCGCTGCTTAAAAGAGTGCTTAATGCCAGGGAGCATGAGCTGCTTGAGGCCATGGAATCATCCTGGCAGCGCGCCGCTTTCTTTGCCCGTCAATGGACCCTGCGCGAAGCTCTGCTCAAGGTAACAGGCAGGAGTATTTTTGCCATGGACTGTCTGGATATTGATCCTGATGCCATGACTGTAAATGCTCCGGATACCCCATCAGGATGGCTTTTATTTAAGAATCTGCATCTTTTGGTGCGCCGGTGCAGCACAGACATTATGACCTCCCCATCAGAGGGCTCAGACTGTGCACTTTGCTCTGATACAGTGCGAAATGAAGGTATCAAAACGCAACTTTGTTGCAGCTATGAATCCCAGGGGCGATTCATGGGGTATCATTTTGGCAATGACATCAAAACTGACAGTCCTGTGGGCCGGGTTAATGATGATAAAGGACAGCTTACAGCAAGCTATGCGCTGTGTATTTTTCACAAAGCTGATATCTGTCCGAAAAATTTGACCGTTATGGTGCATAATGACAGTTTTTCAGTACCAGATGGGCACGCAGTCTGCAGTAACTGTCATCAAACGTGTGCAGACGAAAATCCGATGCACGCTTTTACAGGATTAAAACTGGTTCCTGACGCTGTAATAGCGGTTAATCAAAGCCGTTAATCATGAAGTAGTACAGGACATCACACACCAGGCGCCTGTCACAAAAGCCTCAGGAGGCTCCCTGAAAAATCAGGGCATATGCTTTGTCTCCTGGTTTATCTGAGGGCTTAAGACAGCACTTTTCCGGAAATGGCCTCATGCAGCTGGCCTCATGCAGCTGGCAGAGGCAGATCCGAAGCTGTCAAACAGGAAATAATGGCAATGCTGCTAATTGCCCAGTGCCTGGCCCCGGATTATTTCCGGATATGACTGAAATTGAATTATTAGTAGGGATCTGCAGAGCATGTAACAACAGCAGATCCGACTGCCATCAGCAGTATAAAGAGAGGTAATGCAGTGGCTCTTTTCAAGTTTGTTTCGTTTATTGGTGCAGCCTGTTTACTGTTTTCCATTGCTCCATGGACACCACTTATTGACTTCTACGCCCGCATCTTTGGATCCATAGGCCTTGCATGGGGCGCAACCTACTTCATGCTCAGGGAAAATGAAGTCGTGTACGGTTCCGTATGCATTATTTTCGCTGTGCTGGTTCAGCCGTTTTATGACATTGAGTATTCCCGTGGCGTATGGATGCTGATTTCCTTCCTGTCAGGCACTTACCTGGCTCTGTGCGGCATGCTCTGCTACAAGATTGAAAAGACCAATGCCATCAACAAGATCAAGCGCGAAGCTGAGCTGGAAATTTACCGCCAGAATGAAAAGCTCCTGAGAGCTCAGGAAGAGCAAGAAGACACTCTCATTCATAAGAGACAGTAATCAACTGGTTCTACTCAGGCAGAGTGCACTGCTCTCTTGGTGCCCTGCACTGAGTTCAGTGCTGACCAGGCATTAGCAGGTCAGGCCATAAAAAATCCTCCCATGACCACAGTCAGGGAGGATTTTTTTTGCCTGGCACAGGGCCCGGGCCGCTGGCAGGTACCTGGGCTGGTCCACAGCCCCGGGCCGTAGGCAGGTCCATAGCCATGGGCCGTTGGCAGGCCCAAAGGCCCTGGCCCCGCAGGCCCTGTCCATATGGCCGGGCACGGGGTCAGGCTATCTGGATGGCGTCGACGCCTGCAAGGTCGCGTATGCTTTCGATGAGGTCATCGGTAGGCAGGATGCGATAGTTGTTGTTGAGCAGGCTGATGCGGGTGTTGTCGATAAGCAGGCTCAGGGTGCAGCCCTCATCTACCAGCACCTCATCTTCATTGCGCTCAAAGCGGCGGCCGCGCTGATTTTGCTGCTGAGGCGGGGCAGGAGGCGGTGCCTGGAACGCACCTGGAGTATAGCCCGGCAGAGCTGTTTTCGGGGCCACACCGGCACGCTGCAGGGACGCAATAATCTCACTTACCGGACGGGCATTGCGCAGAATAACCCTGTTGATGAATTCATAATTGTGCTCATAGAAAGCCTGAGGGAGCATGATGGTAATGGCACGGGCCCTGCGGCGTCTGATGAGTTCAATGGTTTCAATCTTACGGGCACGTATTCTTACGCCCTCGGCATCATTGGATACGGCTACCTTGATGATGAGGATAAGCGGAGCCTCGCAGAGCAGACTGGCATCGACATCATTACCGGCGCTCTTAATGCGCATCTCCTGAGCCTGAGCACGTTCATCAAGAATGGCGGTCAGGGTCTCGGCCTGATGGCCGTAGAAAGGCACATTGACCTGAGAGCTGCCATCATCAATGGTCACAATATAGAACTTGCTGCTGTCCTTTTTGGACATGCGGCAGTCGCAGTTGATGACTACGCCGCATACAGTCTCAACGGCTGGGCGGTCATAGCTGCCCGGACGCAGACGTCCCAGCGAGGTGGTGCAGTAGCTGAAAAGCTCCTTTTTGTAAGGATTGATAGGGTGTCCCGACAGATAAAGGCCCAGGATGAGCTTTTCCTGATTAAGAGTGTATTTCTCAGGCCACTCAGGTGCCGGATCAAATTCCGGAGTTTCCTGAACCTCATCCATGGCCATCATGGAGAAGAGATCGGTCTGACCTGAGTCACTGTCCTCACGGGTCTGGACAGCAAACTGAATGGCCTTGTTGATATTGGCAAATTTAAGTGAGCGGCTGCCCTTGAGGCAGTCCAGAGCACCGCTGTAAATCAGGGCCTCAAGACTCTTCTTGTTCAGACGGGCGGTACCGACACGGGATACAAAGTCAAAGAAGTCGGTAAACTTGCCCTCTTCTCTTACCTTTACTATCTGATTTACCAGTTCCTCACCTACGCCCTTGATAGCGCCCAGACCGTAGATAATGGCGCCGTCGATATCAACGGTAAATTCAAAGCGGCCGGCATTAACTGAAGGCGGATTGACCTTGACGTTGACTCGGTGACATTCGGCAATATAGGACACCAGCTTTTCAGTTTTCAGGCTGTCAGCTGTCATCATGGCAGCCAGGAACTCAGCCGGATAGTGGACCTTCATGTACAGGGTCCACCAGGAGACCAGGGCATAGGCTGCAGAATGGGACTTGTTAAATCCGTACTCGGCGAACATTTCCACCTGATCGAAGATCTTCATGGCAATGCCGGTATCCTTGCCCTTTTTGGCTGAGCCCTCAGCAAATACCGAGCGCTGGCTGGCCATTTCAGCAGGGTTTTTCTTACCCATGGCGCGACGCAGAATGTCAGCTCCGCCCAGCGAATAGCCGGCCAGCACCTGGGCAATCTGCATTACCTGCTCCTGATAGACGATAACGCCATATGTGGAGTCCAGAATTGGCTTGAGATCCAGATCCTGGAAGTCAGGGGACGGGTAACTTACCTCTTCTTCACCATGCTTGCGCTTTACAAAGTGGTCCACCATGCCTGATTTGATAGGACCTGGTCGGTACAGAGCCACCAGAGCGATAAGGTCATCAAAGCGGTCAGGACGCATCTGGCCGATAAGCTTGCGCATACCGTCAGATTCGAGCTGGAACACGGCTGTGGTCTCACCCTGCTGGAGCACCTCAAAGGAATCATCGTCATGGAAAGGAATGGCGTGAATATCAACAGGTGGCTTGCCCAGACGCTTCATGCGGGCATTTACCATGTCCACAGCATCCTGAAGAATGGTCAGAGTGGTCAGACCAAGGAAGTCGAACTTCACAAGGCCGGCGTGCTCTACGTCCTTTTTGTCAAACTGGGTAATAGGGTTGCCAAAGGCATCGAGCATCAGCGGGGTAAATTCAGCTGTACGGGTAGGGGAAATAACCACACCTGCAGCGTGCTTGCCGATAGATTTGATCACGCCTTCAAGACGCATGGAGAAGTGAATAAGCTCGATACGGGTCTTGTCATCATTATTGACCGCATCGTTGTACAGCTTGAGAAAATCAGGGGCTACTGATTCAGCCGGATTGCCTTTCTTGTCAAAACCAAGTGCTGCCTGGAAGGAAAGACCTGGGGTATTAGGAAGCATCTTGGCCACATAATCTACCGAGCCGTAGGTCATGCCCAGAGCACGGCCCACGTCCTTGATGGCAGCCTTAGGTGCCATGGTACCGAAGGCAGCAATCTGAGATACGGCGTTTTTGCCGTAGTTTTCCTTTACGTGATCAATGGTCTTTTCACGGTTTCTCTGGCAGAAGTCCACGTCAAAGTCAGGCATGGACACACGCTCAGGATTGAGGAAACGCTCAAAGAGCAGATCAAAGGCCATAGGATCAAAGTCGGTGATCTTCAGGGCATAGGCTACCAGTGATCCACCGCCTGATCCTCGTCCTGGTCCTACAGGCACATTATGATCCTTGGACCACTGGATAAACTCCATCACGATGAGGAAGTAGCCCGGGAAGTCCATGGTGATGATAACGTTGAGCTCGGTCTCAAGACGCTCTTCATAGGCAGGGCGGACCTTTTCCCGCTCTACAGGATCAGGGAAGAGGAACTCAAGGCGCTCCTGCAGACCCTCATAGGACTTCTGGCGCAGACAGTCAGCTGTGGACAGATCGCCTGTTGGATAGCGCGGCAGACGCGGCACGTCCAGCTCCAGCTCGACATTGCAGCGCTCGGCAATCATGCGGGTGTTGATAAGGGCCTCAGGCAGATCATGGAACAGCTGGCGCATCTCATCAGGAGACTTGAGATACTGCTCCTTTGAGTACAGGCGGGCCATTTCCTTGTCACCACGGGTGGTCTTGTTCTGAATGGACACACGGACATCATGGACCTGATAGTCAGACAGACCGTCCTTGCCCGTATCTCTTTCGCTGAACAGGAAGCAGGTATCATTGGTGGCTACAGGCGCGATACCGTACTGGGCGCAGATAGCCAGAGCGGCATTTTCAAAAGAGCTCTCGCCCTCACGGCCGGTACGGATGATCTCAATGCAGAAACGGTCGCCATAGTACTGCTTGTAAAACTCAAGGCGCTTTTGCAGGCGATCGTTCTGACGGTTGGCAATAAAGTGGGCCAGATCGCCCTTAAAGCCGTCGAGAATGATAATGCCTTCGTTGTATTTGGCCAGATCAGCAAGCACAGTAGTAGCGCTGAAAGTACCGGCCTTAGAGCGCAGCCAGGCCTCAGAGAGCAGATCATAAAGATTCTGGCGGCCATTGCGGTCCATGGCCAGAACAGTGATCTTGAAGGTGTATTCACTCTCGCCTGGGCGTGGCTCCTCACGAACAATGAGATCAGCTCCCATAATAGGCTTGATACCGGCGGCACGGCAGGCTGAGTAAAAGCGGATATAGCCGCACACATTGGTAAGGTCGGTAAGGGCAATGGCCGGAATCTTGAGTTTGGCTGCCTGCTTTACAATGGCCCCCACGCTCTCAAGACCATCCATGATGGAATAGTCAGAGTGGACGTGCAGCGGAATGTAATTGAGCTGATTTTCATCATAGGCATAATCAAGACCGCCAATGACCTGGCCATTGGCATCAAGGGCTGTGTCTGCAGAATTGTTGACCCATCCGCAGCTGGCGGCCTCAGCGCCTGATCCAATGCCCGCGCCCGTCAGCGCGCCGGTAGGACTGAGCGCACTCTCATCACCGGCACCGCCTGAGCCTGCAGCAGCCGCAGCGCCACCGGCCAGCGCAGCTGAGGCAGAGGTCTCGGCCGGGGCATGGTGGGCGCCCGAGAGCAATAATGAGAGAGGATGAGTAACAGCCATGTCAGGATCTCCTATGATGACGGCATTGCCTGCAGATTATAGCAATTAATGCCTGCAGGCCTGCAGCGCCGCCTTACGGCCAGCTGTTTGTGCAACCCTCCGCCTTCGCTGGCGGGCCGGCACCGCGCAGGCTGCAGGCGCGCTGCGGCGCGCCCTGCGCCACCTGGGCCGGGCGCGTACCCGGGCTCAGACTGCGGGTTATAATGCCCTGTAACGAGATTTTTTCGGGGACAATACCATGGATGCCAAAACAGTATTACACCAGCAGCGTGGCCATCAGATTCAGCAGACTCTGATTGCCGTAGATGAAATGATTGCTCTGCCCAATGGCCGCCAGCTGGAGCTGATTACAGCTGCCAGCCGCTGCCCTGAGGGCCCGGCCGTCAGACCTGGTACCACGGGACCCGTTTCTCACAGCGGTGCCCCGCGCTCTTGCTGGCTGGTCATAGTGCTGCCCGGTGGCGGCTATGAGTTCTGCTCCTTCCGCGAAGCACGCAATATTGCTCTGCACTTTGCCAATCACGGTATCGACAGCGCCGTGCTCAACTATCAGGTAATGGATGAGGAAGATGCCCTGAGTTCAGGCAAGGGCCTTGGCTATGGTCCTATGACTGAGCTTGCCCATGCTGTTGATGAACTGCGCTCCAATGAACAGCTGGGCTACGGCAACAGTGGCATTGTGCTGTGCGGCTTTTCCGCCGGTGGTCATCTGGCTGCCTCACTGTGCACCCGTTATGACTGTCCGCAGCTGCAGGCGGCCGGCCCATGGCGCTCAAGCCTCAGGCCTGATGGTGCTATCCTGTCCTATGCCGTACAGAGTGCCGTACCTGAGGACAGGGCACGTATGGTTTTCCATTGCCTGACCGGTTCGACCGACCCGCAAAAGTGGCGCGAATTTACTACAGACGACAAGGTCAGACCAGGCACCCCGCCTGCCTTTATCTGGCATACTGCCGATGATGATGTGGTACCGGTGCGCAATGCCCTTAACTATGCTCAGGCCATGTGGCGTTGCGGCAACACAGCCGAGCTGATGGTACTGCCTCATGGTATCCACGGCCTTGCTACCGCTACATCCGATGTCGAGCCGGACAACAGCTTTGCCTATGCCGACGAGCACGCCGCCCTGTGGCTTGCCCATGCAGTAAGCTTCATCAAAAAGTTTGTCTGAGCCCCGGCCCCGACCCAGCCCAGGCGTCGGGCCTCTGGCCTGCCCGGCCCGGACGGCCCTGGCGCCGCCAGGGCGGCGCGGCTGCGGCCATGCGGCTGTCCGGCCGTAAGGCACAAAAAAAAGCCCGGAGGTTTCCCCCCGGGCTTTTTTTGATCTCCGGTTATACCGGAACGATCAGTTCTTACTTGAGCTTCTTGTAGGCGTTGATAAGGCCATTGGTGGAGCTGTCGTGAGAGGTGATAACCTCATTGTTCTCCAGCTCAGGAATGATCTTCATGGCCAGCTGCTTGCCCAGCTCTACACCCCACTGGTCGAAGCTGAAGATGTTCCAGATAGCGCCCTGAACGAAGATCTTGTGCTCGTACATGGCAATGAGCATACCCAGGGTACGTGGGGTAATTTCCTTGACGAGGAAGGAGTTGGTAGGACGGTTGCCTTCAAAGACCTTGAATGGAACGATGTCCTTGACCTCTTCGGCGCTCTTGCCCTTGGCAGCAAATTCCTGCTCAACCTGCTCTCTGGTCTTGCCAAAGGCCAGAGCCTCGGTCTGAGCAAAGAAGTTGGACAGGAGCTTTACGTGGTGATCGCCCAGTGGATTGTGAGTACGGGCAGGGGCAATGAAGTCACATGGAATGACCTTGGTGCCCTGATGGATTAACTGGTAGAAAGCGTGCTGGCCGTTGGTGCCTGGCTCACCCCAGATAACTGGACCGGTCTCATAGTCAACAGGCTTGCCGTCGCGGTCAACATACTTGCCGTTGGACTCCATGTTGCCCTGCTGGAAGTAGGCAGGGAAGCGGTACATGTACTGGTCGTATGGCAGAATGGCCTCGGTGGCGTACTTGTAGAAGTTGTTGTACCAGATGCCAATCAGGGCGATTAATACTGGCAGGTTGGAGCGGAAGTCTGCTTCCTGGAAGTGGCAGTCCATCTCGTAGGCGCCCTTTAAGAGCTGCTCGAAATTGTCATAGCCGCAGGCCAGAGCGATTGGCATACCAATGGCTGACCATGAGGAGTAACGGCCGCCTACCCAGTCCCAGAACTCGAACATGTTGTCGGTATCGATACCGAAGTCGGCAACACCCTTGGCATTGGTGGACAGAGCTACGAAGTGTTTGGCAACGTGGCTGATGTCACCGGCGTGCTTTAAGAACCAGTCACGGGCGGTGTGGGCATTGGTCATGGTCTCCAGAGTGGTAAAGGTCTTGGAGGCAATGAGGAACAGGGTGGTCTCAGGATTTACCTTCTTGAGGGTCTCAGCAATGTGAGTACCGTCAATATTGGATACAAAGTGGGTCTTGAGGTGATTGTGATATGGGGTCAGAGCCTCGGTAATCATGCAAGGGCCGAGGTCGGAGCCGCCGATACCGATATTGACGATATCGGTAATGGTCTTGCCGGTATAGCCTTTCCACTCACCGCCAATAACGCGCTCACAAAAGCCCTTCATCTTGGCCAGAACTTTCTGAACCTCAGGCATTACGTCAGCACCGTCTGACATAACAGGCTTGCCGGAGAAATTACGCAGAGCAGTGTGCAGTACGCTGCGATCTTCAGTGCGGTTGATCTTGTCGCCACGGAACATGGCAGCGATGTCTTCCTTTAAGCCACACTCGTTGGCAAGGTCGATAAGTAAGGACAGGGTCTTCTCATCGATAAGGTTCTTGGAATAGTCAGCTACAATGTCGCCGTTACCTACAGTTAAGGAAAAAGCCTCAAAGCGCTTTGGATCAGCATCAAATAAAGACTTTAAGGTGCGGCCACTGGTCTGGTTGAAGTGCTCGGTGAGGGCTTTCCATGCCTGGGTTGAGGTTGGATTGACGTTCTTCAGCATGACATCTCCTTGTATTGTGTGGTGATGATGACCGGATCATCATTTCAGACCTAATAATAACGCTTTTTTCTACCATCTTAAGCTGTGCTCTCAGAAATAGTTAAACCGCTCACAACATGCACCATTGCAGGATACAGGGTATATCAAAGCGCATAAATATCATGGTCTGTTCGCTGTCATGAGTAAAAGACCGTTCATGACAGCTGCACAACATCATACCTGGCAACATCACATCTGCATTAAAAACAGATAAGGCCCGCTGCTTGAGCCAGCGGGCCTTACAGGTCTGGCCATAAGGTCAGGCCACAAGGCCATGTCCCACAGCCCAGCCATGGCCAGCAAGGCATGGCAGGGCTGTGGGCTCTGCCCCGGGCTCATCCTGACAGGCCGGCCGAGCCCAGCAGTTCCTCAATGGCGCGGTTGAGGCCGTGCTCATTGGTGGCTTTTTCCACCTGCACTTCATTGTTAATAAAGTGCAGGTCGGATTCAGGCATCTCAGAGAGGAAGCGGCTTGGCTCCTGATCGACAAGGCTCGGGCCTGACTTGCGCTGACGGGCCATGACCAGGGTAAGCCTGGTCTGCGCACGGGTTACGCCCACGTAGGCAAGACGGCGCTCTTCTTCAATATTGTTCTCATCGATAGAAGTGCGGTGAGGCAAAATGCCCTCCTCCCAGCCCAGGATGAAGACATTAGGGAACTCAAGGCCCTTGGCAGCATGCAGCGTCATCATATTCACTGCATTCTGCTCTTCTTCATCAGGCTTCTTTTCCATCAGCTCACGCATGCCAAGGCGCTCAATGGCGTCGGCAAAGCTCACCGGATCATCACGCTCACCTTTGACCAGATCCTCAATCCAGCTCATCAGGGTCTGCACATTCTTAAGACGCCACTCAAAGGCAGCCTCAGAGCTGTCAGTACGCAGATACTGCTCGTAATTAATCATCTCAAGCAGTTTCTGACTGACTTCCAGATCCTGGCGGCTGAGCAATTTGTTTCTGATACCTACCAGCAGGCCTAAAAAGCCAATCAGAGCCTCATACTGGGACGGATTGAGCAGATTTTTAATCTCCGTAGAGCAGGCACAGTCCCACAGGCAGCGGTTGAACTTGTGACTGAGCTCAGTCATGACCTTGATGGTCTGAGCTCCAATGCCACGGTGAGGGATATTGATGATACGCAGCAGGGCGGCATCATCACGCGGGTTGGTCAGCAGGCGGCACCATGACATGACGTCCTTGACCTCGGCACGGGAGAAAAATGAGGTATCACCGGTAATGCGGCAGGGAATATGGGAGCTGAGCAGGGCCTTTTCCATATCGCGGGCCTGGGCATTGGAGCGGTAGAGCACGGCATAGTGCGACCAGGAGTTTTTCTGATCAAAGTGCTGGCCCATGATCTCAGAGGCAATGTACTCACAGGCAGCATCGCCATCAGCACAGGTGACCACATTGATCATGTCACCCTCTTTGAGGCCTGAGTACAGTGTCTTTTCAAAGATATGAGGATTGTTGGCAATGATGCTGTTGGCACAGCGCAGAATGCGGGAGGTGGAGCGGTAGTTCTGCTCGAGCTTGATTACCTTGAGCTCAGGGAAGTCCTGAGTGAGCTTCTGAATGTTTTCCGGACGGGCACCGCGCCATGAGTAAATGGACTGATCATCATCACCTACTACGGTAAAGCGCTGGTTTTCGGCCACCAGACACATCAGCAGCACATACTGGGTATGGTTAGTGTCCTGATACTCATCTACCAGAATGTAGCGGAAGCGGTCCTGATAGGCATTACGTATCTCCTCACGCAGCAGCAACAGACGGGTAGGAATGAAGATCAGATCATCAAAATCTACGGCATTACAGGCGCGCAGATAGTCAGTGTATTTCTGATAAATACCCTGAGTAATGCTGTCGACATCGGCTCTTTTGCTCAGGCCCTTGGGAGTGGTGAGCTCGCCTTTCCACATGGAAATGCGATGGCAGATATCCTCAATATAGGTGTGATTGTTAGCATCTTTGAGCATGGGATAGTCATTGGTAATGATCTGCTTGATGATCTTGAAGGTATCGTCATTGTCAAAGATGGAGAAATTGCGGCTCAGGCGCAGCTGCTTTGCCTGCTCCTTGAGAATCATGCGGCCCAGAGAGTGGAAGGTGCTGATGGTCAGCTGTTTGGCCACATCATCAGAAACCTCACGGGCAATACGGTCACGCATTTCCTTGGCCGCCTTGTTGGTAAAGGTCACGGCCAGAATTTCAGAAGGCCTGGCAAGGCTGTTTTTGATGAGATAGTTAATCTTGGTAATGATTACACGGGTTTTGCCCGAGCCGGCGCCGGCCAGAACCAGACAGGGACCATCTGTGTACTCAACGGCTTCCTGTTGTGCAGCATTAAGTTTCATCAAGCCTCCGGGGCAAAGTCAGGGTGTAAGGGAACACGGATAATATCAGCTTTACGAGCACAGTGCCACGTCATAAGCCTCAGGCCCATAACCGTGGCACAGTGCTGCACGGACGGCCCTCAGTACCGCTCTTGCTGCAGCCAAAGAAAAAGGCATTGCTGAGCAATGCCTTTTTCCTGCGCTATGAGAGCACTGCCATGGGCAGTGCTTTAGCCTCCGGCTGAGAAGGTATGAACTGCGCCGGTGCTGTCATGGGCAGTAAAGGTAATCTGGGCCGGGCCTGGCTGCTCCATGGTAATGCTCTGGTGGGTAAGACCCTTAAAGCAGCTGTCCTGCTCAGGGGAGCACCAGGCCATGACCGGAACATTAAACTCACGGGCCAGACGGGCCAGTACCGGAGCCAGGGCTGCAGCTGTTTCATTGTCCATATCGCCTGTGTCAATGAGCAGAGCCGAAGAGCAGCCTGAGGCCTGACAGTGGCTTAATGCCGAGGTAAGTAAAGCTGTTACCGAGGCAGCGTCAGTCTCTTCAGGAAGCTCTACAAAACGGGCTCGATAGCCATTTACCTGGAAGTATGGATCTGACGGGGCAGCACGTACCAGATCATGACTGGAGCTTAAGATGGAGCTCAGCTGCTGCCACTGCTGCATATTGCCAGTGTAGATAAGCGGGCTGAATCTGTTTTCAAACAGCGAGGCCATCACCAGATTGCTCAGATCCTCAGAGTCACAGCTAAGACTGTACAGAGCCGGAATCAGTTCCATACGGGCCAGATTTTCAAGGGACATGATAAGCCCCTGGGTGGCTGCCTGAGCTGCACTGTGTACAGGAGCGTCGCCAATAGCGCCTGCGGCACCACCAGCACCACCGGCGGCCACAGCCGTTTCTGCAACAGCAGCTACAGCCGCAGCTGCCGGGGCAGCAACAGCAGCAGGCGCAGCCTGAACAGGGGCTGCAGTGGCTGCAGCGCCCTGTGCAAGGCCCTGTGGAGCGGCTGCCTGAGCCTGTTTCATCAGGGCGTTCTGCTTTGCAAGAGATAGCACCTGACCTACAGAGGCGGCAAACTGCATGCGGTTGAATATCAGGCACTGATTGACTGTTGGGCAGCCAGAGCGCAGATCAAGGGCCTGAGCCTCAATGCCCAGAGCGCCAAAGGCAGAAAGAAGAGCACTGTGAGCCGGTGCCCAGTTTGGATTATCTGCAGGAATACAGATATAAACAGGGCCACAAAGCACAGTGCGCATGTCACGGCTGGCGCTTAGCTGCTGCAGAGTGGTCAGCACGCTCATTACCTGATAAGGCAGACCTGCTGACATGGCCTTACAGCCAAGGCTCTCAAGAGCCAGAGCATCAAGCTCATTGCTGCAGATAAACAGAGGAGTATCAGCAGCTGTACCGGTGCTCAGAAGCTCCAGGTTCAGGCAGCTCGGAGTGCCCATGTAGCGGCGCTCAGGCTCGCCATTGGTGCAGCCAAAAATGGCTGTGCTGTTGTAGACAACATAGCCGTCATTGCCAAGAGGAATGGTCAGAGCCTGCCAGGTTGAACAAGGAGCACCAGGCACAGCCGGATCCTGAATGGTACAGAAAGGATCAAAGCCGATATTGTGCTGCTCAAATACTGCGTAGCTCATCCCCGACTGAGCCAGGTACTGACACTGATTTAGCATGCTGCGGCAGCGCATCAGATAGGCAGCCCATGGACCGGTCAGAACCGGGGCTGCGGCCACAGGTGTAGCCGCTGCCGGCGCAGCTGCACCAGTCACAGCTGGAGCCGCCGGTACGGCAGCTGGCACTGCAGCTGGCACAGGGGCAGGCTGAATGGCGCTTACCGGAGCCGGAGCTCCCATGGAGGCGCCAAAGACAGCATCAGCTGTGGCCATGAGATTGGAGAATGCATCCTTAGGATCAACAGGGGCTCCACCCATCACGGCACTGACAGTCTCAGCTGCAGCGGCGCCAGCCGGTGCGGCAGGCGCAGCCGGGGCAGCAGGCACGGCCTGAGCAGCCGGGGCTGCTGGGCTGGCAGCCTGGCTGTCCTTTGCGCCAGCCTCCTGGGCCGGAGCGGCCTGAGCAGCTGCAGCCGGGGCTGCAGCAGATGCAGCGGCCGGATCAGCAGCAGGTGTGGCTGCTGGAGCGGTAACGCCTGGAGGATCAATCTCCACTGTCTTAGGGCTTAAGCCGCCCAGAATGTTGCTGCCCAGTATTTCACTGCCAGCCGGAGCAGAGAGAATGTCCTTGCCTGCAGCCTTGCCGGCAGCTGCCGAGTCAGCAGCTGAAGGGCTGCTCAGAGGATTGAAATTCAGACGGCTGCTGGTGTGGCTGTTAAGAGAATCTGCAATATTGCGCAGAGCCTTGCCCAGATCAGCAAGCTCGGTCATGCCGTCAAAGCCCTTGAGATCGCGCTTGTCAGTAAGCTCAGGCAGCTCGATATCGCCACTTAAGGTATCAACCCTGGAGGTAGCTTTGGAGTTCTCCTCAAGAGGATTGATTTTGACAATCTCAGGCTCTTCCTGAGTAAAGAAATCCGGACGGACACGGCGAGGGCTGCCACTGCCGCCAAAGGCATCAGGACTGTCAAAGAGACTGGAGTAAGGCATGTGGCCTGCTGAGGCAGGACTGTTCTCATCTACCAGTTTGAAGCCTGTATCCTTTGAAGTACGTGTGCCTGCAGATGCACCTGCACCGGCAGCACCGGCACTGCCAGCAGCATCAGTTGCCGGGCCGGCATCGGCCTTGTCCTTGCCTGAGGCCAGGGTGCTCAGAATGCTAAGAGCAGACTGGCCATCAGAGGCGCTGCCGCTGCCGGCAGCCTGGTTGCCCAGGTCAGATGAGTTGAATGATGACAGGTCAACTGAAGTCGGGCCACCCAGGGATCCAATTAGGATATCGTCCTGATCCTCATGGGAGGTCATCTTAGGCTGGGCGCTTGGCAGATCGCTGAAGTTGATGGAGCCTGTGGCCGGAGTAGCGGCGGCACCTGAACCTGCAGCTGTATTCTGGTTCTCGGCTGAGCGGTCACTGCCCGGGCGGCTCTTGAAAGAAAAGTCGATGGCAGAAATACGTACTGAGTGATTGGTCTCAGTATTATCGTGATTAATCTTGCGGGTAATGCGACCGTAGTTGTCGGTCATTACGCGGCCGGCTGCGTCACTTAAGATGGTCTTGCTCTGCTTGGCGCCTGATGACATCAGGGCAGTAAGCGGAGTAGTGGACTTGTGCTGCAGCGGCTGAGCGGTCAGGGTGCCCGGTGGCGGAGTTACAGTGCCATGGGAAATCACGGTGGTGATATTACCGCTGCCGCCAGGGCATGGAGCATTACGAGACGGCTGGTTGCCCATAATAAGGGTACTTACCTGGCTCTTGTCTCTGTAGGCGCGCAGAGCACGGTCATACTGGCTGCCCTGAGCCATGTCCGCTGCCAGAATTGAGCCGCCATTTTGCTGCACATGGTCAGCAGGAAGTGGCGGGGTAGCAGAAATAATTTCATCAAGGCCTGAGCGTACCTCATCCTGGCTCTTGCCCTTGAAGTCATAGGCAAAGCCGTTGATCAGGGTAGACGGAGCCTTAGGGTTGAGCAGAGGATAGTCGCTTTCGGCACTTACGGCAGGGCCGGTGTGCTCAATGATGTTGGTGTGCTCGGTGCTTGGAGGAATATTGCCAGACAGTGCGCTGCCACCGGCATGACCTGCAGCTGCACCACCAGCTGCGCCACCAGCGGCCGGACCGCCCGGGCCTGCCTGCATCTGCTCACGCTGACGCATCTGACGGGCAAGGAAAGAAGGCACAATAGGAGCCTTTTTGCCAGGCTCAGAGACAAAGATATTGGTGTGAACTTCACCATCATCGCTGCTTACCGGAGCAGCTGGTGAGTCACCTTCATTGTCATTGCCGTAAATCTCACGGGTGCGACGCTCAATCTCATCGCGGTCAGCAATATAAGGTGAAGGTATGAGACGGCCTTCCTCGTCACTGTCATTTTCCATGCGGCCATTACGACGGGCAGCTGCCTTTACGCCTGGGGTGATGTAGGCAGGTGCATCGTCTGAACGGCTGTCACGGGACTGGCTGCGGCCAGGAGAGCTGTTGCGCTCGGGCTCATCGCCATAGAAAGCAGGACGAATGCTCTGAGCTGCAATAAAGGCAGGATCAGAGAAAGGATCGCCAAAAGGTGATGGCTGCACGCCTGTGCCCGGTGGCTGATTAAAGCCAGGGCCACTGCCAAATGCGCTGCCAGGGCCACTGCCAAAGGCACTGCCAGGAGCACTGCCATTGCCATTGCCAAAGCCATTATTCTGACCGGCGGAATTCATGCTGTCAGTGTTAAATCCAGGAGCGCTGTGGCTGGCGCCCTGATGACTGTCAGGGGCGTGCAGAGGGTGAACTGCAGGTGGTGGCTTGATGGAAGCCATATTCTGAACGCCGGTCAGGGCATTTTGCACGGCCGAAATCATATCCTGGCGCATTCCGCCCGGAGCCATGCCACCCTGACCCATACCGGCAGGTGCCATGCCTGCCTGGCCAAAGGCCGGCTGCCCCATGGAGCCGCCAGGTGCCATGACGCCAGGGCCCATGCCAGGCTGGCCCATAGCGCCAGGGGCCATGCCTGGAGGATTCATTCCTTGCTGCCCAATGCCCTGATACATATTCTGATCAGAGATAAGGCCCTGCATGTTCTGATTGCTGTTCTGAGACATCATGCCCTGGTGCATGCCCATGTCAGGAACCATGCCCTGAGCCTGTGAGCCCATGGAGCCAAAGCCAGGCATGCCCTGTGACACTGGCTGGGATGACATGCCCTGAGGCATACCCATGCCCGGCTGTTGCATCATGCCCTGATTGTCTGGCTGGCCAAAAGGATTAAAGGCGCCCTGGGAAGCCATGTCATTTTGCATGGACTGACGGGCAAAAGGAGGCAGGCCACTGCTGTCGATACCGGCAGAGGAGCTGAAAAAGTCAGGCTGGCCTTCCATGCCCGGTAAACTGCCCGGTGCTGCGCCCACAGGCTGACCAGGCATGCCCATGGACTGACCCTGCATGCCCTGACGGGCACCCATGTCGGCCCCCGGCATGCCCTGCATATTGCCCGGCATATGGCCTGGCATGCCAGCAGCGCCAAAGGCGTCCTGAGGCATGCCGCCCATGCCACTGCCCATGCCGCTGTTCATGCTGCCCATGGCGCTGCCCATGGTGCCGCCCATGCCGCCATTCATGCTGCCATGGCCATTAAAGCCGTTACGCTCGGCATTGCGTGATGAAGCAAACTGCTGCTCGGCCATAAGAACCTCAGGAGGCAGCTCAATTGCCACCTGGCGTGGAGGGCCGGGATTTCTTGATTTCTGCTGGGCAAAGCCCTGAGCTCCCTCAAGATTATCAAGGGGAGCAATATTGAGAGGATCAATACTCATGGAGCTCAGAGGGTTGCTCAGAGGTGGCAGTGAGCTGTTCCATGGAGCAGCACCTGGCTGGCCATTGTTGCGGGTGGCGCGCAGCTGGGCAATCTGATCGGGAGTGGCGCTCAAAGAGGTAATGCCGGCAAAGTCAGCCTCGGAAATGGAGTTGATATCCTCCATGGATTCTGCGGAAAGCTCTTTGTCAGAGGGATTCTTATGTGGCTTGGCCATAACCATTTCCTTCGTGTGATAAACCGGTATTGTGCTCCGGAGCTCTGCTTATATATGTGCATACAGCAGCAGGGCCGTGTCTTTGAGGACGGGAAAAATATGTATCAGTCGGGTCACAGATATTGCTGATACCGCCATGTGCCGGCTGTTAATGCCTGGAAAAACAGGCGCAGATAACAGCCGTATGTCCTGAGGCCGGCAGCTGGTGCTGCCCGCCTCAGGACATACTTTCAGGGCCGTGCCCATTAATAATGACAGGCCCGCGCAGGGCCACGGTACATGATTTTTCCTGATGCCTGCACAAAGCTACTGTGAGATTCTGGTACCCACAATCCATCTTATTATAACGGATGCCAGCAGTAATCCAGCTGTAGCAGTAACAGTGTTGGATGCACCAAATCCCGGAAGTTTAGGCGGATTGACAATGCCCCATGCCTCCGGGGAGACATCAGTATTCATGCGATCAGCCGCGCGCATCGGCTTTTCATCTGAAAATGAGCACAGAATATTGAATCGCTCATCAGCTTTCTTATGTATACGGCGGTTCTTTTGCGGAGTGCGCGGCTGGGCGTTTTCATCAAGGCCCTTAGGATAGCCATAATTGCGGCGCAGCTCGGTACGCAGACGCTTGATAAGCTGGTCACCACGGGCCTCGGTGATATCGGCAATGCGTACGCGTGACGGATCAATACGGCCTCCGGCACCGCCTGATGAGACTACAGGAATACGGGCGCGGTGCAGATAGTCTACGGTGCTGGCCTTGGCAAAGAGGTCATCAATGGCCTCGGCTACAAAGATATTAGGAGGCAGCTCAGGGGTAATGGCATCAGCTGCATCAACAGCACCGGTGCACTGGCGGTATTTGTTGGCAGCCAGTACGTGAGGATCAGGCAGATCTCTTAGCTCAGGGCGTGGCAGGTTCTTTAATACCTCAGGGGCAACTCTGACAGCCTCGGCAATCACATCTCCTACATTATGGCGGTTAATGAGGACCTGCATGACCTTGAGCTTGAGATAAGGATTGATATCGGTCAGACGACGGCCCAGAGTTTCAGACTTGCCCTGGCCAATGGTGGAGCTCAGGGTATGCAGCTGGCGGTTGGAGTTGGACAGCTCAATATTGTCAAAGTCGATAAGGGTAATGGAGCCTACACCGGTACGGGTAAGGGACTCGGCTATCCAGGAACCTACACCTCCATTGCCTATCACGACTACATGTGAGTTCTGCAGACGGAAGAAACCTTCATAGCCGTAAAGGGCACATACGCCCTTGAATCGCTCGAGCTGTTCCTGTTGAACATCAGGGGAGAGCTTAAGAAAGTCAGAGGAAAGGTTGGTCATTATTTGTACTCAAATTACTTCGGGAAAAATCTGTTCGGGAGTTTTCGTTGGACAAAAATGAGCTGTCGCATACGGCTCCATCTTATTTCCATCAGGAAATCGGACTTTTGATGGAAAGTTTCACCAAAATAGTGCAAAAAATCTTCTTTTGCTTTCAGGCGGCGGTGACCATCAGAGGCAGTCCGGATGATTTTTCCGATAAATAAAGGAAAACATCATAATTTAGCCCGACAATTATGGCACTAAAAACAAACTTTCTGACCGCGATCGTCAGCAAACGTTAATTTTTATTAAAATGACGCCCCTATGCGGGCTGTTGTGAAGAAAAGAGGCATATAAATCAGCTTTTTCCCGGTGGTTTTCCTGAAAAAACACTGCCTGTTGAGTGGGAGTGTTAAGGGTATGCTCAGAAAATTTTAAATTTTTTTTGATCAGCGCTTGCCAAGGTCATTAATTAACAGTATTATATGCGCACACCAAGGGACGGTGACCTCCCTGAAAAAGCTGCAAAGCTTAATCTGAACAGTCACAAAGCTTGATAACAGCTCGATAGACGCATGACCCCGTAGCTCAGTTGGATAGAGTATCAGTTTCCGAAGCTGACGGTCATGAGTTCGAATCTCATCGGGGTCACCATCAAGCAGAAAAACTTAAATGCGAAAGTGGCGGAATTGGTAGACGCGCTAGCTTCAGGTGTTAGTACCGCGAGGTGTGAGGGTTCGAGTCCCTCCTTTCGCACCATTTAAGATAAAACAGCCATCGTAAGATGGTTTTTTTATTTCTGCATGATGTATCTAGTCAGAATTGAAAACATACCGCTAAATTCGATAGATATCAGCTTTGTCATAGCCCCTGCATCCCCAGATCACCAAAATTTCCCCCAACATACCTAATCCCATCCCATCCCATCCCTATCCCATCCCCATCTCTAACCTCATCTACAAATGCAAGCCCTCATAATCTGAACCTGGCATCACCGGACATCTCCGCCCCCTGGACTGCGTCCTGGGCCCAGCTCGAGTCGTCGTCCGCCTGGACACAGGCAGGGCCGTGCCGGGCACGGTCAGCGCCTGGGCGCCTGGGCGACGGGGACCGTGGTCTGCACAAAGGTGCATGGTGTGCAGCCTGGTCAGCTATCTGCAGATCAGGGCAGGGTCTTGCTGATCTGTATATGGTCTGCGGACGGTTGCTTTGCTGCAGGTAAAAAAAATGCCCCCTTAAGATCGCGTCTTAAGGGGGCTTTGGCATTTTGACGGGGCTCTGGAATTATCCTGAGATAATTACTACAGGCCGAAAGCCGGACGAATCAGCTTGCACCACTCTCTGATGCGCTCGTCGGTGAGCTCAGGCTGATTGTCCTCGTCAATGGCCAGACCTACGAAGTTGTCGTGGTTGAATAATGGCAGCGGGCTGGTGAAATCGTAGCCGCTGGTTGGCCAGAAGCCTACAAACTTGGCATCACGGAACTGGAAGGTCTCGTAGAGCATACCCATACCGTCAAGGAAGGTGTCAGGGTAGGCAATCTGATCGCCTGTACCGAAGAGAGCAACAATCTTGCCTGCAAACTTCATGTTTTCCAGCTGTGGCATGAATGCGTCCCAGTCTTCCTGAAGCTCACCAATGCTCCATGTGGAGGTACCGATGATGAGGTAGTCATACTGATCCATCATTGCACCATCGCTGTTGATATTGTGCAGATCAACATACTCTTCACCAAGCTCCTGTGCAATGCGCTTGGCAACGTTGCCGGTGGTGCCAGTGTAGGTTCCGTAGAATAAACCTATTTTCTTCATACCAAAATTGCCTTCAATAACAGAGCCATCGATCAGACTGGTCATTCATCAGCACTGCAGTGCCGGTGAACTGGATTTTCCGGGGCCGTTTTTATCATGCCTCCGTGGGATCTGAGGTCAGTGGTCTTGTAACACAGCATAACTTCAGCTCTGCGCTCCTTACGCAGAGGTTCCCGTCAGGAAAAGATCCAGATTAGCTTAAGACGGCTAAACAATTAATAAGTCTGCACACTGCAGACTCAGCCATGGCTGCTGCCTGCCTGTCTGGCAGGGGCAGCCCTCTGGACTGCCTTCTTTCAGGTATATGAAAGGAGGTCAAATTAATTAGAGCAGGGCGCGCTGAATCACTCAGGCGCTTAACAGTCCGGCAATGAGAGGGTGCAGCTCATACCCTTTACGGGTGGCGCGGTCCATGAAAGCAGGACAAGTCAATCTATGGTGCTCAATACATCCGGGCATAGTCATCAGAACCATCAGACTTAATGGCAGAGTTGTTCTTTTCTGTTTAAGCCCGACAGCTAAATGCTGTTGTCAGCTCTTTTGAGCCCTCAAAGTGCATGCTGATGCCGGATGTTATGCCCAACCCTTCTTGAGTCAAAGGTCGTTGCCTCATTACCATGAGACTTAGGGCAGGTGGGGGGAAATCATTGACCGGAAATATTCAGGTTTTATGTTTTCCATCTGCAGATGACCGACAAAAAAGCCGGAACAGCGCAGAAATCTCTGTTACCAGGCGTACTTCAACAGTACGTTTGACAAGATACAATTGTACGAAAAATCAATCACTGGTCAGAGAGCTGCAAATGATTATCAGGTTTCCGTGGGCGGATTACCTGTATCTGCAGGGCATGGACAGGCCGTTTTTCAGCGCTTTTTCTCTGGCTGGCACAGCCTTAAACAGCATGTTTTCAGCTGTGTGCAGCGGCTGTTGAGCTTTGGGATTATATCAGCTCACAGTACTTTCTGATCTGAAAATTGCCTGTAATGAAATTCGTGGACCTGGCTTTTTTTTGCAGTCTTTTGCATAGATACATGTAAGTGTATGCAGACACAGCCATTCCCTGACTGGCGCGCCCATCGGGCTGTTGCCCAGACGCTGGTGCAAAGGCCTGGACCAGACCGGGGTCATGGTGCCCAGACTGGCAGGCCGGTGGGCCCCGTCGGAGACCGGGCATCCGACGGGGCCCGGCAGGAGCACAGGCCGGCGCACAGGCCGGGGTGGCTACATACAAAATGAGCGCCTTGCGGCGCTCAGATTGGCCGGTGCCCGATCCGGGGTCCGATGGATCGGGAGACCTGATGATTTTGCTGTTGCCTTCACTTAGTTGGAGTTGACTATGGCGATGGCTGTGGTCAGTACGTCAGTGAGGAATGGGCCCTGAGCGAATGGACCGGTGGTGATAACTTCACGCAGCAGCTGTACGTCCTCGCCACGGTCGCCACCCTCAAAGCGCACTGGCAGTACAAGGCCAAGGGAGTGAACATACAGGGCATCCTTGAAAGAGGCCTCTGGCATCTTTCTGCGGGCGCGGTACAGAGCAAGAGCGATGTCGTAGACATCCTGCTGGGTAACACCGAAGTGACGGTTGTCAAAGGCTTCAAGAGCCTGACGGCGTGAGAGGGCCATAACCTTGATCATTTCACGACCCAGCTGAACATTCTTGAGGTCCATGTTGAGCAGCAGCTTGCGCTCGATGAGCTCTTCGGCCCACTTTGCAGACATGGCCAGCAGAACTACGTCAGAGTCGGTGGCAAAAATCTGGTATTCCTTACGCAGCTCCAGAGGGCCGGTAATAAATGAGCCCGGGGCCATCTGAACAAAGTCATCAACCAGCTCACCAGTGTGGAAGTAAGGCTCAATGGTATCAGGCTCCATCTCAACCTTCCTGAGGCTCTCGTTGAAGGTCATGCGGCTCAGACCGCCATTGCCATCGCTGAAGTCAGAAGGACGGCGCAGATCTTCTTCAGCATACTGACCCCGCAGAGCGTTGTTGAGCAGAGTGATATCGGCAAACTTTGGAGTCCTGGTGTAGGTAGGGAGTACTACGCCATACAGTTCGCACAGGATACCGTCACGCAGGTTGATGTCGTGATCCTTGTTGCGGGAGCTCCAGATAGTGGTAGCTACCAGGTGGGCATAGTAACGGCTGCTGTAGACACGGGCATCAGTCATGCGCAGCAGAATGTGGGAGCTTGGACTGATGAGCAGGTAGCAGTCGATCTCGCCGGTCTCATCTATGTGAATCTGCAAAGCTCTCTTTGGCAGATAGCCCTCAGCTACCCAGCGCTCGGCCAGTACTGGACGGGCAGCCAGAATATCCCAGCGGCCATCCTCGCTTACGTAGAAAGCAAATTGCTCACCGCGATCGCGATCAACACCGATCTTGATACCGTCTGGCAGAATCTCGCCTACAGGCAGGATGCTTGGAGAGGTATCGTCCATGTCGATGACAAATAAACTTTCGTTAACACTTAAGCCGGCCATTGATAACTCCTGTACCCGTAACAGACGCTGCAGTTCCCGCATATGTGTTCGCAGGTGCGCTGTCCAGGTGATGTAAGAAACATTGTTGCTGTTAAGCATAACCCACTGAAGCAGCCTTGCAGTGACAATCTTTGTCATACAACAACATGTCGCAATCGTATAAACAGACCCTGTATTGGTGTCTGTCTGTATCAGGCACTGCCCTCGCGGGCCGTCACTTCGGGAACGTCAGGCACCATGCTTACAAGTAATGCCTGCCTGCTACGTTAGCAGCAACAGCCGGTATACAGCGCTTATGTAAGTTAAAGGGCCAGTCAGGTGCACGCGCCATATTTTTGGGGCTCCCCTGTGGTGCGCTTACTACGTTTGAACCCACAGCACGCCAGGGCAGTGCCACGGGCCAAGCGACAGCACGACGGCAGCCAGCAGCTCCGCGCAGGCCCTGCGCAGGTGGCCAGCCTGGCATGCGGGCTGGCGGGCGGCCCGCTGGCTGTCAGGCGGCCCGCTGGCTGTCAGACTGGCAGGCGGCTGGGGATTTTGGGGATAAAAAAAGCGCAGCCGGAGCTGCGCTTGAGTTACATGAGTCAGGGACCAAGTGCCTGTCCCTGATTATCAGGTATCTTGTGATTACTGAGGTGGGAGACCCTTCTTTGCCTCAAGTGCGCGCTGCTGGCGCTCCCTGATGCGGATTTCCTCTGCCTCGGCCATCTTCTTCTTCTGATCGGCCGGGATGTACTTGGTGAAGTAACGCATTACCAGCACGAAGAATACAGGCACGAAGAAAATAGCCAGAATGGTAGCTGACAGCATGCCGCCGATTACGCAGATACCAATTTCATTTCGACCTGCAGCACCGGCACCGGAGGAAGCTGCCAGTGGCAGAACACCCAGCACGAAAGCGGCGGAGGTCATGAGAATTGGGCGCAGACGGATACGTGCAGCCTCAATAACGGCATCTGACAGACGGGAACCCTTGTCGTAAAGCTCCTTGGCGAACTCTACGATCAGAATGGCGTTCTTGGCTGACAGACCTACTGTCGTGAGCAGACCTACCTGGAAGTACACGTCATTGGACAGTACTGTCTGTACCGGCAGGTACTGAGTAATGAGAGCGGCCAGCACGGCACCGATAATGCCCAGAGGCACAACCAGCATTACCGCAAAAGGAATGGACCAGGACTCATACAGAGCAGCCAGTGACAGGAATACGATCAGCAGGGATACAGCATAGAGCAGTGGAGCCTGAGAACCGGACAGACGCTCCTGGAAGGAGGTACCGGCCCAGGAAATACCGTAGCCGGCTGGCAGGATTTCCCTGGCAATGCGCTCCATTTCAGCCATGGCCTCACCTGAGGATACGCCAGGAGCTGGAGCACCCTGGATGTTCATGGCGCCTACACCGTTGAAACGCTCAAGACGTGGTGAACCGTAATCCCATGAGGTGGTGATAAATGCAGAGCAAGGTACCATCTGACCCTGGTTGTTACGTACATACCACTTGTTGAGGTCAAGCTCGTTCATACGGGCATCGGCCTCGGCCTGCAGGAACACCTTCTTTACTCGGGATCTCTCCATGAAGTTGTCGACATAGGCAGAACCCCATGCAGTAGACAGAGTAGTGTTGATGTCGTTTACGGACAGACCCAGAGCCAGGGCCTTTTCATAGTCGATGCTCAGCTTGAACTGAGGAGTATCGTCCTGACCGTTGGCACGTACCTGCATCAGCAGCTTGGACTGCTGGGCAGCGTAGATATATTCCTGACGCATCTTTGTCAGAGCTTCGTGACCGGCACCGCCGTTATCCTGCAGGTAGAGGTCGAAGCCGGAAGCTACGCCCAGCTCAGGAATGGCTGGCAGGTTGAAGGCAAAGGCAAGACCCTCACGAATGCCCATTAAAGGCATGTAGGAGCGCTGAACAATGGCGTCAGCATGCTGATCTGAACGCTGTCTTAAGGACCAGTCGTGCAGCTTGATGAATGCCATGCCGGCGTTCTGGCCGGAACCGGAGAAAGAGAAGCCGGTAATAGCCATGATGGATTCGATATTCTCGGACTCGGCTGCGTTGAAGTAGGCAATCATCTTGTTCAGAGTGCCGGTTGTCTTCTCTACAGTAGAGCCGGCAGGCAGGTTAACCATGGCCATCAGCACACCCTGATCTTCGTTTGGCAGGAAAGATGAAGGAATGCGCAGGAAACAGAAAACCAGAGCGCCACAGATGATCAGGTAGGCTACAACCTGACGCTTGAGCTGGTGAACTACCTTGCTTACGTGCTTCTGATAGGAGTGGGTAAAGGTATCAAAAGCGCGGTTGAACCACTCAAAGAACTTTTCTACAGGCTTTAAAAGGGGCTGAGTGAGCGCATGGGTCTTTGCCAGCAGCTTGTTGTCAGGAACAGCTTCACGCTCTTCCTTGGACTGCAGCATGGTGGCACAAAGAGCAGGGGTCAGAATCAGAGCTACCAGTACGGACAGCACCATGGAAGATACGATAGTGATGGAGAACTGGCGGTAAATAACACCGGTAGAGCCACCGAAGAAAGCCATAGGAATAAATACGGCTGACAGCACCAGGGCGATACCGATAAGAGCACCGGTAATCTGATCCATGGACTTGATGGTGGCATGACGGGCAGGAAGATTTTCCTCCTCCATGATACGTTCTACGTTTTCTACCACCACAATGGCGTCGTCAACGAGCAGACCGATGGCCAGTACGATACCGAACATGGTCAGTGTATTTATGGAGAAGCCCAGTACGGCCATGATGGCAAAGGTGCCCAGCAGTACTACAGGAACGGTAATGGACGGAATTAAGGTAGCGCGGAAGTTCTGCAGGAAGAGGTACATGATGAGTACCACCAGAACCACTGCTTCAATCAGAGTATGAAATACTTCAGTAATGGATACCTTAATGAACTCGGTAGTGTCGTAAGGGTAATGAAGCTGAATCCAGTCAGGGAAGTACTCGGAGAGTTCAACCATCAGAGCCTTAACGCGGGTGGCAGTATCCAGAGCGTTGGCACCGGCAGCCAGACGGATAGCAATACCTGTGGATACCTGACCATTGTAGGTAGCCTTAATCTGGTAGCTTTCAGAACCCAGCTCAATGCGGGCTACGTCCTTGAGGCGAACCATGGTGCCGTCGGTGTTAACGCGCAGCAGGATGTTTTCAAACTGCTTGACGCTCTCAAGACGCTTCTGACCGGTGATGGTGTAGGAGTACTGCTGGCCAGGAACAGCTGGGGTACCACCGAGGGAACCATAGGTTACCTGGGCGTTCTGCTGTTTGATGGCATTGCTTACTTCAGCTACTGTAACAGCCAGATTGTTGAGCTTTTCAGGGTCCAGCCAGATACGCATGGAGAACTCGGAGCCGAACACCTGCAGATCACCTACACCCTGTACACGGGCCAGAGGCTCGCGGATATTGGCGTAAATATAGTCAGCAAGGTCGGTACTGGTGTGCTCGGCATCTTTGGTGCTAAGACCCACAACCATAAGGAAGGCGTCTGTGGACTTGGATACATTCACACCGTTTTGCTGTACTACAGAAGGCAGCTGAGACTGAGTCTGCTGGAGTTTGTTCTGTACCTGAACCTGAGCAATATCAGCATCGGTACCTGGCTCAAAGGTAATGGTAATGGAGGAATTACCATAAGAGTCAGAAGATGCTGACATGTACATGTAGCCATCCAGGCCTGTCATGTTCTGCTCAATTACCTGGGTAACCGAACGCTCTACAGTGCTGGCGTCAGCACCTGGGTAGGAAGCGCGGATGGATACGGCAGGCGGAGCAATAGTTGGATATTGTGATACCGGCAGAGTAAATACGGATACGAGACCGGCCAGCATGATCACAATAGCAATAACCCACGCAAAGATTGGGCGATTGATAAAGAAACGTGCCATAAAGATTATGTTCTCCCAGATCTGCAGGTCATGTGGCTTATGGCCACGGCTGCATCAGCTGATGTCGCCCCCTTCAGATCTGAATGTATTGTCCAGTACGTGCTTAGCCGGCCTTGGCTGGGGCAGCAGCCTCACCTTCAGCAGGCTTCTGCTCGGCCTTAACCTCGCTTACAGGGGCGCCGGAGCGAATCTTCTGCAGATTGGAGCTGATTACTCTGTCACCTACCTTAAGACCGGAGGTGATAACGAAGTAACCCTCATACTCGGTACCGATCTTGACGATGGAACGCTGAGCCAGACCCTTGTCATCGATGATGTAAACGTAGCTCAGACCACCGGCCTCACGGATCACGGCATCCTGACGGACTACAATAGCATTTGGCAGGGTACCCTCGTGCAGGTCGCCACGCAGGAACATGCCTGGCAGCAGCTGACGGTCAGGGTTAGGAACAATAGCGCGCAGGTTAACCATGCCGGTGGTCTCATCAACGGTTACGTCTGAGAACTCAAGCTGGCCCTGGTGAGCGTACTTGGTGCCATTGGAAAAGTAGATATCAACAGGAGCCTTGCCGTCGGCGTTCTTGAATACGCCTGATGCCATGGCCTGACGCAGAGCCATGTGATCCTCTACAGTCTGACCGAGGTCAACGTACATGGGATCAAGCTGCTGAATGATGGTCAGAGGGTTGGTCTGCTGGGCGTTTACCAGAGCACCTTCAGTGAAGTTGGACTTGGAAATACGACCGGAGATAGGAGCATATACCTTGGTATAGGCAAGATTGATGTTGGCAGTTTCAACGGCAGCCTCAGCAGCCTTAACTGCAGCATCGGCCTGCAGATAGGCAGCCTGAGCATCATCATAGTCCTGCTTGCTCACGGCCTTCTGCTGCAGGAGCTGACGGTAACGGTCAGCCTTTAACTTGACTGTATACAGGCTGGCCTGAGCGCTCCTGAGGTTGGCCTGAGCGCTGTTAGCCTGGGCCTCATAAATAGCCGGATCAATCTGATATAGCTGATCACCCTGGTTTACAGTAGAGCCTTCAACGAAAAGACGCTTCTGGATAATGCCTGAAACCTGAGGGCGGACTTCGGCGCGACGGGTGGCGCTGACACGGCCGGTCAGATTGGAGACGACAGGAACTTCCATGGTCTTGACGACAAAAACGTCTACAGGAAGACTCTGAGGACCTCCTGCTTTCTGGGCTTCACCACATCCTGTGAGCATAATGGCCAGTGCCAGTGCACTTGGCAAAAGATGCTTTTTATTAACCTTTGACAGGAACATACCTGATAATCCTTAAAAAATGAGGTGGAATGTTACGGCCGTGATCTATTAGACCCGCACTCACAACAGGGCATAGCCCATTGAGGGGCAGGAGCCATTTGAGAGAGCCGGTCTGATGGTCATGACAGTACATGGGTGATTTATCAAAAAAGCAGGGTCTGACAGGTGGGGCACTCTGCCTCAGTTGTGAGCTCATGGCCTCACGCATGCGACAGTTCAGATAACTGTTTTAATACTCCACCGGGCCTGTTGCCCCTCATGAGCCCTGAGCCTGCAGGGCCTGAGCATCTTACCGGGGCCTTGCCTCAGGCAGGACTCAGGCACGTAGAGGGCCTTTGCCTGTCATTGAGGGCTGTACCCGGCAGCGCAGCCTTATGCTTTGATGATAAACAGCTGTGATATTCAGGATCTGAACATAGGCACTTTGATTATGTTCTTAGTCCTGAACGCAGTTGAACCAGTTCCCCGTCTTGCACGGGAAACGCCCGCAGGCCACGTGCTGCCATGGCAGCAGCACTGGCCTGTATACAACATACATGCACGGATGTATGTAACAGAGGCTGAATGTGTCCCCTTGTGAACCAAAAAATGCTGTTATCGCTTATTTTCAGGCATGGTAGAGGGCGCTACCGTGCGCCTTGTGACCGGGCAGAGATGCTGCTTTGATGGTCATGAGCCTCTGATATGAGACGCTTACTGCCCCTGGCAGTCCTGTCTCAAAGAAATTTCCTTCGCAGTGATGAGATCAGCAGAGAGCTGACTCAGAAATGGCATGGATACACACTTGCTGATGTTTTACTTACAGTTTAAATCATCATGAAAGTTATCGCTTGTCCAAGACAACAAAAGCATCAGCCAGCCGTATCTATATTTACGGTAAGCATGATGCTTTCTCTATTGTGAATGTATCACATGACAGGGCAGCGGCATAACCTGGTGGCGCTGCCAGACGCATCTGCACTTTAGTGCAGCATAAATGCGTTATTTAAGGGACGGAATTCAGGACTGCGGCCCTGGTGTTCCCTGCTTGCTAATAATAAATTATTGGGCGGGAAAATTATAGCACCTTTTCATACATACATGAATGTATGTTATAATTTTTTTCCGCCAACTCAGGTTTTCTTTGCTCTTTTTGAGGTGCGGAATATGCCACGTAAAACTTTTGCTGAGTCCATGGAGACCAGAAACAACATTCTGATGGCCGCTCAGCGTGTGTTTGCCAATAAGGGTTTCAACAAGGCCTCGCTTACTGATATTGCAAGAGAGGCTGGTGTGACCCGTGGTGCTATTTACTGGCATTATGAGAACAAAACAGCTCTGCTGGCATCCCTGCTTGAGGAGGAGGCCCGCAAGCTCAACCTGGTGTCTACCCTGGCCTCAGCTGCCCATGAGACTCAGGCTGATCCTTTAGGTCAGCTTAAGAAGTGGGCCATGATGCACTTTAATGAGGACTCCAAGTCATTCTTTAACTCATCAGTAATGGCCATTTTCGAGAGCATTATCCATTCTGATATCAGTCACGAGGCCCGTGAGCAGCTTGAAGAGCTCATTCATCTGCGTCTTATCAGCATCGAAGATGCCCTGCGCAATGCTGTGACCTTAAAGAAGCTGCCTGCTGATACCGACATTGAGCTGGCTGCCGTATACATTCAGTCCACAATGCTCGGTCTTATCATTCAGATGCGTCAGAACAATCTGACCCACTCAGCTTCCTACTACCAGTGCATTATTGAATGCATGTTCAATCACATTGGTGAAATCAAAATCGGCTGTGGCCGCGACCAGCACTGACGTCAGATCCTGACCTGCTACAGCTGCGGCCTCAGTTGGCCGGCAGCGTCTCCGCCTGCACCAGCGTCAGCTGCGGCCGCAGTTGCGCCAGCGGTGCCTGCGCCGGCAGCGCCGCTGCCAGCAGCAAGGCGTGGCCATTATGGCCGGGCTTGCCTGCAGGGCAGCCTGATAAAACAAAAAGCCTGATCGGATGTACTTCGATCAGGCTTTTTGTTTTGGGCCAGAGCTATGGCTCTGCTCCCGGGAGCCGGGTAACGGCAATGCGCTGCTCTGCGCAGCGACGCTGTGCGCTGTTATGAGCAGCTGTTATTGCGTATGGTGCCATCGGCCTTGAGGCCGGCTGTGGCAGCATCGATGCCGCGCTGGGCAATTTCATGAGCCTCAGCTGGCAGAGGGCGTGGACGGCCGTTTTCATCTACAGCTACGTAGGTGAAGCTGGCTTCGGTAACCAGGTAGCGCTCGGCTGTTTCATCGTCGTAGATCTTTTTGACCCACAGCTCAAGGTTAACCTTAAGTGAGGTACGGCCTACTTTGGAGCAGTGACCATAACAGCAGACCACATCACCCACCTCAACAGGCTTGAGGAAGTTCATGGCATCAACAGCTACGGTGACGACGCGGCCATGGGCAATTTCTCGGGCCAGGATAGCACCTGCAATGTCCAGCTGTGACATGATCCAGCCGCCAAAGATATCGCCGGCAGGGTTGGTGTCACGTGGCAGGGTCATGGTGCGTAACAGCAGATTGCCAATAGGTGGATGAGGGTGGTTATCGGCTTTTTTCTGTCCGTTTGTTGGTTGAGTATCTTGCATTTTCGTTCCTTGAGCTTCCCGTCAAAGATGATCAGCCTGTGTTCATGGGCTCTGCCGACCGGGCATGCGCCTCAGGCGCCTAAGGCCCCTGTGGCTCCAGACCGGCAGCTGCAGCCTCGGCTGCAGGCTCAGACCGCCCATTTCCTGCAGTAACGGCTCCCCGTCCTGCGAGGCCATTATAGGACAAAAAGTGGTCCTGACCGGACCTTTTTTCACAGCTGCAATGCTGCATCGACCTGTACAAATCAGACCGTTCGGCCCGGAGCCTAAGGCACAGGGATCTGCTGTGCCGCCAGGCGGCAGCAGGTGCAGCACGTTGACGGCGGACCCGCAGGGCCTGGATCCATTAAAAAAGCCCAGCATGAGACATGCTGAGCTTTTAAATAAGACAGAAGTAATCTTCTTATTAGTACAGGATCAGGTGTACCTGAGTAGAGCCGTGTACGCCGAATACGGTAACCAGCTCAACGTCGGAAGTACGGGACGGACCGGCGATGAACAGTACGTTGGTTGGCAGTACATCAAGTTCGCTCTTGACCTTGTGCAGAGCGTCAACCAGGCTCTTTACCACACGCTCCTTCTTGAGGAGCATGATGCAGGTAGGGGTAACCAGAGACAGCATGCGAGGCTGGTTTTCAGTTGAAACCACGCAGGCAACACCATGGGAGGCCACACCGGCAAAAGCATTGATGATAGAGAAGTCGGTATTGAATACCTGATCTCTGATGTCTTCAATGGCGGTGTCAAAGCACAGCTGGCTTGCAGACTCTACACGCTTGAGGTCAATGCCGATGTCCTTTGGATAGACCAGGGTCCTGGCATTGCGCTCTCTGGTAATGGAATTGATGGTGTCGTACAGCTGCTCAGGCTTGATGTCATGAACCACAAACTTGTTGTTGGTCATATTGGTCTTCATGTTCTCAATCAGATTTTCTTCCATCTGAATGTGAACAACAGGGTCCTGAGTCTCAACACGGCAGAAGTCAGGCTTCTTGTAGCCCTCACTGACGCGCTTTAAGATTTCCTCACGGCTGCGCTTGGAGATCTGCGCAATTACATCATTCATACTTAACTCCCTCGATCTTCTGTACTTTCTTGTAGAAGTTGCCGCTTACGTCTGGTAACTGCTTGTAGGCATCCCAGCTTCTGGCAACAGGAAGCACAGGTCCGAAAGCCTTGACCAGAGGGTTGAAGATGTGGGCCTGTGAGAAAGCAGTACGCCACAGATCACCGTTGGTAGCTGCCCTGGCAAAGAGTTTGAAGGCAAACTGCTCGGAAGCGCTGGCCTTGACGTTCTCAGAACCGGTAATCTGACCTTCGCCCTGACCTACCTTATAGGCACGCAGTTCACGGATCAGATCGGCAAGAGGGATCTTCTCAGGGCATACCTCAGAGCAGCGACCGCACTGAGAGCAGAAAGTAAGCACATCACCTGTCTTATCAAGACCAAAGAGGTTAGGAGAAATAACCTCACCAATTGGGCCAGGGTAAGTAGTACGGTAGGAGTGACCGCCGATCTTGTCGTAAACAGGACAGAAGTTCATGCAGGCACCGCAGCGTATGCAGCGCAGAGCTTCGTGGAAGTCCTTGTGACGGAGCATGGAGGTGCGGTTGTGATCGAAGATCACAATGTGCATCTGACGAGGACCGTCCTTGTCGGTTTCTTTACGTGGACCGGAAATAATGTTGTTATAGGTTGGGATGAACTGACCGGTAGCAGAAGGGGTCAGCAGGTGCACCAGAGTGGCGGCATCCTCAAAGGTCTCAACTATCTTTTCGATGCCGCAGATAGCTACGTGGATGTCCGGAGCAGTGGTACACATACGGCCATTGCCTTCGTTCTCGATGAGCCAGATTGCGCCTTCCTTGGAGATGGCGAAATTGACGCCGGAGATACCCATCTTAAGATGCTGGAACTGATTTCTTAAGTGGCCACGGGCAATGGAGTTGAGCTTTTCGATGTCAGACTCAAGAGGAGCGCCCAGCTTGTCGTGGAAAATCTGACCTACTTCGTAGCGGTTGCGGTGAATGGCAGGTACTACGATGTGTACTGGAGGCTCATCATTGAGCTGGAGAATGAGCTCACCCAGGTCGGACTCAACAGCGTTGAGGCCCTTTTTCTTGAGGTAGTGGTTCAGACCGATTTCTTCAGAGGCCATGGACTTGCCCTTGAGCACCTTGTCCACGTTGTTCTCTTTCATGATCTGATAGATGATTTCGCAGGCGTCCTGATCGGTGCTGGCAAAGTGCACCTGAATGCCGTTTTTGGTGGCATTCCTCTCGAACTCTTCGATACGCTCCTGCAGAGACATCAGGGCGTTGTTCTTAACCTGACGGGCACGGTCACGCAGGCCCTGCCAGTTTTCGAACTTGTTCTCAATGAGTTTCAGACGGTTGCCCTGGAGGGTATGCATGGCACTGGTAAGGTTCTCACGCATCTGGGCATCGTGGAGCTTCTCGTGAACGATGGTTTTGTGAGGAATTGCAGCTAAATCCATATTTATAAATCCTCACCTGTTACACGCTTGAGAATGAAGTCATAGATGTTCATGACCTTGATGTCGGTAATACCCTGGCGGGCCAGAGCGCCGGAAATGTTGAGAATACAGCCATTGTCGCCAGCCAGTACTACCTTGCAGCCGGTTTCCTTGATGTGCTTGATCTTCTCGGAGACGATGGCGTTGGAGATCTCAGGCTCCTTGATGGAGAAGGTGCCACCAAAACCGCAGCACTCTTCCTCGTAAGGAATATCAACGAGATTTACATTCTTGAGCTGGCGGATCAGAGCCTTCTGAACAGGGATACATTCCTGAACACGCAGGGAGTGGCAGGATACGTGGAAGGTAACGTTCATCTGCGGACCCTTGTCCTCAAGCTGCACCTTCAGCACGTCAGTCAGATACTCGGACTCGTCATAAATACGGGCGGCAAAACGATCGATGGAGTCACGCACCTGCTGACTGTCGTCCCTGAACAGGATCTTGTAGTCGTGGCTCATCATACCGGCACAGGAGCCGGCTGGAATTACGATTGGGTAATCATTGTCTGCAAACAGGGACATGTTATAGAAAGCAACTTCCTTGGCTTCCTTGAAATATCCGGAGTTGAATGCAGGCTGACCGCAGCAGGTCTGCTTTTTCTTGAAGGTGATCTTTGCGCCGTACATCTGCATCAGCTTGATGGAGCTGATTACGCTGTCCTGAAGAGCAGTTGAGCCCATGCAGGTCGCAAAGAAATTAACGTTGTGATCCATGCGGAAAAACCATCCTAACGTGTGAGGTGTTGAAAAACCGGTAAGCAGGGCAACATAGCCCGTACCTTATTGTTTTGTTTGACCGGGCCTGCCTGAGCCGGGAACGGGCAAATCTGTGTTCCTGCCGGGGCAAAGCTTACAGGGCCTGCAACCTGGGGGAAAGTGCCTTACGGTAGTGTTCCGGGGGCAAAATCAGGTTTAAGGGCCTTTTACCGCTGCTGACAGTCGTATCTGAATGTTCAGGTGACTTCAGTTTGTGGTGACAGATAAGGAAAGGGAATGTTTGATCAGCTGTAACTATACATCTTAACAGCTCATGTGCGGTTATGCATGCAGCAAATTGAAGAAAAATTCTGAACTTTACTGCCATATGGCAGCATAAGCCATGGTGTGAGCCTAAACGCGCTCACGGACGGAAAGGAATTCTGTTATCTGGATACGGGAACCCCACATTCAGATGAATGTGGGGCTGTCCCTTAGAGAGCCTTGATGCTCTGTCTAACTGCTCTGAATCAGAGCTTTATGCCATTAGTGGGCAAGGTACTGGATTTCTGGAATCATCCAAGGCAGGAAGAATGCCACAGTGAAAATCCAGGCGCCGATGATGAGGATGAAGGCTATGGAGTACTTTAAGGTGAACTTGAACAGTTCGGACTCGCGGCCTACCAGACCTACAGCGGCACAGGCGATGGCGATGGACTGTGGAGAAATCATCTTGCCTACTACACCACCTACGGAGTTGGCAGCCAGGAACAGGGCCTCACCGATACCAAGGGTCTTGGCAGAAGCCTGCTGGAGGATACCGAACAGTAAGTTGGAGGAGGTGTCAGAACCGGTTAAGAACACGCCAATCCAGCCAATGACAGGGGAGAAGAATGCAAAGCCGCTGCCGGTGCTGGCAAATGCCAGACCAAGGGTGGTGGACATGCCGGAGTTCTTGGCGATAAAGGCGAAGGCTACTACCAGACCGATGGTGATGATAGGGATGGCCATCTCCTTTAAGGTATCCCAGAAGCACTCCATTGCGTCTTCAGTCTTAATGCGCAGGATAGCGATAGTTAATAAGGCTGCAATGAAGATGGCGGTACCGGCCTGGAAGGCGATGAGGTTAACAACCTGAGCTACCTTGACATCAGACAGTACGCTTGGGTCAAGAACGTCTGGGCTCTTGATGGAACCGATGGTGGAGTTGAACTGGACAGTTACCTGAGTGAACTCAAGGATAGAGCCCTTGGCAAACAGGCTTAAGAATAATGGGTTGGTCCAGATGATGATTAAGATGATCAGCAGTAAGAATGGGACCCAGGCACGGAAGACAGTCTTGAAATCAAGGTTGCCATCGGTCTTGAAGTTGGTCTCGCCATCCAGACGGAAGATGTTCTTTGGCTGCCAGTACTTTAAGAAGACAGTGGTACATACCAGAGCAACAACGGCAGAGGTGATATCAGGTAACTGAGCACCAATGTGGTTGGAAGTATAGTACTGGGTAACAGCAAATGATAAGGAGGTTACCAGAACAGCAGGGAAGGTCTCACGTACACCCTTCATGCCATCCATTAAGAATACGATGAAGAATGGAACGGTTAAGGATAATGGGAACAGCAGACGACCGACCATTGCAGAAACTGCGTGCTGATCTACACCAACAAGGTCAGTCATGGCGGTAATAGGAATACCTACAGCGCCGAAAGCTACTGGAGCGGTGTTGGCAATCAGACACAGACCGGCAGCGTAAATAGGCTGTAAACCAAGACCTACCAGCAGAGCTGCGGTAATGGCTACCGGGCCACCGAAGCCGATTGCACCCTCGAGGAAGGAACCAAAGCAGAAGCCGATTAACAGCACCTGAATACGGTGATCAGGGGTAATGCTGATAACGGACTGCTTGATTATCTCAAAGGAGCCGGACTTGACGGAAAGCTTGTACAGGAAGATCGCGGCAACGATAATCCAGGCGATAGGCCACATACCGTTGGTGTAACCCTGTACAAAGGAAGCGCCCACGAGCTGGGCAGGCATGTCGTAGAAGAAGACGGCAACGAGACCGGCCAGAACTACGGTGATGAAACCTGCCTGATAGCCCTTGAGCTTGAATACTACAAGACAGAGCAGGAAGCAGAGAATTGGAAGTGCTGCGACCAGGGCGGACAGCCAGATGTTGCCCGCTGGATCGTAGTTTTGAATCCACATAAAAGACAATCTCCAGGGAATTGGGTAAAAACTGACGTCACAAATATATAGAAAGGAAAATGCGAATTTTTGATACGTTTTTGCATCTGATAGGGAATTGATTGCTCACATCAGGCTTTTTTCAGGGATATTTAGGCAAAACGTGATGCACCTCAAATGGAAAATCCCGTTTTTAAAGGCTTTTATCTGATTTTGGCTCTCAGTGAGATCCAGCTCATGTTTTTGCCAATTGCTCCGGACGGGTACTTTTCGGGGGCAGGGAAATTGTGATCTGCATCCCATGGAACCCCTGTTAAAAGTCATATTTATGCGCCAGGAAGCTTGTATCCAAGGTGCACGCACTAACAAACTAGATAAATATCGCCTTTATCGTCAAAAATGGTACTTTTGGTCAGTAAGGTCAGGATAAAGAAAACATTGGCAGGTACCGTGCGTAAAGTCAATTATGTATACTTTTACAGCCGCCAAATATATGGGTGCTAGGCAGTAAAAGTCCTTAAATACAGCAATAATTTCGCTGCAGAGCGCCAGTCCTTTTTACAGTCAAACATCAAATACGTGTATAAAAATTTTTACATCACAGCCTCAGTGTGATCTGGCCCACCCTGTCCTGAAAGTCCAGCACAGCCAGGCCAGTGTAGTAAGCATATGCTAACCTGTATATGCTATAATCGATATGCGCAAAAAGTGCCCGCACAAGGCACGGCAGCAAAATCCTGCAAGTATCTGAATTATCTGGCCTGCATGCCCATGGCAGTACGTATGCTGACTGCCGCCGCTACAGCATTTCACGGCATGGGCAAAACTGGTGTTTATTTTTGTCTGGTATCCAGGCAAAAATCGGAGCAAATCTTATAAACAAGCCGTTCGTGCAGTGCACGCCAGTTGATCAAAGGCCCAAAAAGCCCTGTTTGCATAACAAAGCCCATTTCAGGTCTAACTCCCGCCAAGGTCTCACAATCATCAGGGCTCTAACGCCCAAATCCCCCGACACCAGCCCAACCTCCCGACACCAGCTCTAATCCCCGGGCACCAGCCCTAATATCCAGCAAATCCCCGGCAAAGGCTGCTCCCGCACCAATAACCCCGCACACCACTGCTAAGCGCATATCGCCTGTGCTCAGCTCAATCAACCTGAAACTTTGGAAAGCATCTGCATTTCTTACCGACATCCATGCTTTGCGTATATTGCCAGGCCTCAGCCTGACATACGCAGAGACTGACAACTGGGCGGGCAGCAGCATGACCAATTCAGGAAGGTCTGCCAGTTCGGTGCTGGTGCTTATTTGGCTGCATTTATATGTATATATAAAGGAGGAGCAAAGTCAGCACGGAGCGAGGTGCAGGAGTGGGCTGAGGGGCGGGACCGTGTTTAGGCCGCATGGTGCAGCTGTTACTTGCTATGATTTGCCTTATAATGGCAGGTGCTGTGTCTACGGAGTCTCGGGCATCCTGCAGATTTCCCTCTCTGACGGACAATACTGTTTAACGCTCCGCAGGTGAGACCGATACAGCGCGCCCGTGTGTCCGTAAGACCTGAGCCTTTCAAGGATGAGGCTGACATGGCGCTTGGTGATAATTGCTTCAATTTAAGGTTATGGACAGTAAACCCCCTCCTAGTTGTCACAACACCCCTATCCCAAATCACTCAGGCTTAAGAGGGGCTGCGCAGCAGCGTACCCGCAGGGCATGTGCCCAGAAAAACGCCTGGTTCCACCTCCAGCACAGTGAATACCATCCTAAGGGTGGCGCTGCCTCAGAGCAGCACGATGAGAGCAAGTCCTCATCACGCTCACGTCCTGGCCGCATGTTTTTCCGTCCTTCCCGTACCCGCGATGCCTTCCTCAAAAAGGACAGGAGCACTTCCTTTGCCCCTGGTGGACGTCCGTCTGAAGTCTTGGCAAAACCACAGGACAAGGTCAAGGATCAGCTGCCCCCTCAGACTGAAGCAGGGGGTGCAGAACCTGCGGCCGCATCTGCATCTGCAGCCGTATCGGCAGATGCAGCCGCAGCTCAGAGTGCATCAGCTGGCAGCGCCAGTGCTGGAGCAGCCGGCAGTGCAGCAGGCAGAGCATCGGCTGAGGGCGAGACAGTGATTTCATCTGAGGTGCTGAGCGTTGAGCTTATGTATGAGCACCTTAACAAGGTGTCCCGCTCCTTTGCTCTGACCATTCCTCTGATCCCTAATCCGCTGCGTGACTGTATCAGTCTTGCCTATCTGCTGTGCCGTGTAGTCGATACAGTAGAGGATGATGCCCGTGCCCCTCTGGTGGACAGAATTACCTGGCTTTCAGATTTCTCTTTCCTGTCCGGAAGTGACTTTGCTGACCTTGATGTGCTGCTGGCCTTAAAGAAGCGTGCTCTGGAGCTGACCTCAACCGGTGGTTCTGCTGCCGATGACATTGAGCTGCTCAAGGTTATGGATAAGGCAGTCAATCTGCTGCTGAGCTACGACGAGGAAATTCAGGCCGTACTGTGCCGCGCCCTGTCCATCATGTCTCATGGCATGTCCAGTAATCTGCGCCGCCGTCTGCATGAGGCCAACCATACTGTCAGCGATCTTGATGAGGTCGACAGCTACTGCTATTTTGTAGCCGGTGTGGTGGGTGAAATGCTCGCTGAGCTTTTTGTTCTGTACGACAGGGAAGTGGACAAGAAGGATCTGCTTGAGCTGGCCGTAAGCTTTGGCGAGGGGCTGCAGCTGACCAATATCCTCAGAGACCGTGCCCGTGATGCCACCCGTGGCGTATCATTTATTCCTGCCTCCAGTGAAGAGGAGGTTCTGGAGTACGTGGCCATTACCGAGGGGCATTTGAGCGATGCTATTGCCTTTATCTGCTCGCTTAGCAAAAAGGAAAGCGCCGGTGTTCGCCTGTTCTGCTTTACCAACGTGGTCATGGCTCTGTATCTGCTCCGCCAGATTGCAAGCCGCCCAATGGACCCAGAGTGCGATTACCGTATTTCCCATTCCATGCTGCGCCGCCTGCTGCTGTTAAGCCGCCTTGCTGTGCGCTCCAACCTGGGAGTACGTCTGCTGAGCATGGCTCTTACTCTGGGTATGAGATCGCAAAAGCGCAGCGTACGTCAGCTGCGTGACAAGGTCTCTATCTGGGACCACTCTCCAAATACCAATTAGCCCGACTTGGGTATGGCGCCGCGCCCGTCGCTGGAACGACGCCAGTACCGGCACCAGTACCGGCGCAACGCGCCCGTCGTCCCGCTGCCCCGCGCATTATGCCTTGCTCATGGCTTGACGGGCATGTTGCCAGGCGCCTTGGTGACTGGGTGGTGCTCGTACGTTCATGGCCGCACAGGCCGTAAATGAGTGGATCCTGGGGGCGACAGTGCCTTTGAAAGTGGCCTGTTGACCTGTCTTTTTACTAAGGCACGAAACTTATAATCATCACTGACTGGACATTGTTTAACACATTTTTTTGCTAAGAGATGTACTGCTATGTGGAAGAAAATTCTTGCTCCATTATTCGTGGTAATGGCTGCTTTCGTTTTTACTCAGCAGGCTGCTGCTGCCGCCGAGTTCAAGGAAGGTGTGCACTATCAGGTTAAAACTGACAAGCTGACTCCAAAAAAGGAAATCCGTGAGTTTTTCTCTTTCTGGTGCGGCCACTGCTTCCAACTGCAGAAGGATTTTGCCAGCATCAAGGCTGCTTTCCCAAATGCTGCCTTTGAGCTCAACCCTGTTTCCATGATGGGTGGCAACATGGGCCCTGAGTCCCAGTTTGGTCTGGTCATTGCCCAGAATCTTGGTCTTGAGGAGATCTATGTAAAGGAGCTGTTCAAGGCCATGCACGAGGACGGTAATATCCCAAGAACCCACGCTGATATGGTCGCCTTTGCCAACAAGATTGGTATTCCATCCAACAAGTTTGAGCAGGAATACAAGTCTTTTATCGTAGCCGGCAAGGTTTCCCGCATGGACAAGTGGGCTGAGCAGGCAGGTATTGAGGCTGTTCCTGAGATTCTGGTCAACGGCAAGTATCTCGTGACCATGGAGTCTGTCGACGATGTCGAGGGCCTCAAGCAGATCATCGCCTACCTGCTGGACAAGGATAACGTTCCTGACGCAAAGTAAGTGATACGTCAGCGCAGCCATGCCTGGTAATGTCAGCGCTGCACAGCTCAGCTACGAGCCGCCATCAAGGCGGCCGTAGCGCAGGAACCAAAGAAAAAGGCCATCGCAATGATGGCCTTTTTCTTTTGTAGTCAGCAGTGACGGCAGGTGGCTGTCGCCGCTGCAGACGTGAGCTTTAAGGAGCTGCAGTCTCCTTTTGTTTGCTGTCAGCGGCGATCTCCACCACGGCTGGCTCAGGCTCAGGCGTGGCATGAGCTGCGCTGTCAGCCTGAGCGGCATCGCAGGCCGGGGCTGCCTCTGCAGCCTGGACGGCATCGCTGGCCGGGGCTGCCTCTGCAGCCTGGATGGCATCGCTGGCCGGGGCAGCCTCAGGAGCAGGTGCAGTTGCGGCGTCAGCAGCACGGGCTGCCTGAGCCTGGGCTGGTTTCTGGGCCGAACTTGATGGCTCGGACCAGTCAGGGCGGACATATTCCTTGCCCAGAAGCTGGGCAATCTGCTCGTCCTTGCGCTGCCAGATCTGGCGCAGTTCATTGGTAAAGCTGCGCTTGAACTGCTTGTCGGTCATATAGTCGCCTACCAGACGGCTCTGAATGGTTTCCCTGTCGATGATCTCAACGCGGGCAATGACCTTTTTGAGACGGCCGCACAGCAGCTGATAGAAGACGCTGGAGCCCTCTTTGGCGCCTGGATAGAGCAGGGTAGTGTTGAGCATGCAGTCGATATTGTTACCAATAATGCCAAGAGCAACAGCAAGAGAGGCGGCCTTTGGAGGCATCAGGTTCTGATATGGAGATTTCTGGGCGCGGGCCTTTTCCGGAGTAAAGCGGGTACCCTCAACGAAGTTGACCAGGCTTGATGGATAGACCAGCAGGCTCTTGCAGGCTTTGCGGGTAGCGTCCAGATCGCGGGTCTTGAGCTTTGGATTCTTGAGAATCTGAGCACGGGTGTAGCGGCGCAGAAAAGGCATGCCTACGGCATAGCAGGCCTGACCAATGACAGGGATAAAGATCAGAGACTGCTTGAGGAAGAACTTGGTGATAGGGATGCGATAGCGGTAAACGTGGCAGAGCATCACAATATCAGTCCAGGACAGATGATTGGAAATAATAATGCAGGATCCTTTTACCTTAAGGTTCTCAAGACCCTTAATATCCCAGTCCACATTGGTGGTAATGCGCATCAGTCCGGCATTGTGAGCACAGAAGCAGTGGAAAGCCATCTGACCGTAGGCGTCGACAAAGGACAGTACAGGCTTAAATGGCAGGATAAGCTTGACCAGCGCCAGAATGATGAGCGGCACTGACAGTAAAATTGAGGCAATGCTGATCATTACCATATTGATGATAAAGAGCAGCGGAGCAGGTAAAAAGGACAGCATAAAGGAAATCTCGCTAATGCCGGCAGGGAAAGGACTTTGCTGTAAGGAACAGTCCTGTCGGCAGGAACAGACCTGTTGTGCAGGTATCATCAGGTACGCCAGCGCAGCTTGTCAGCCACTCAGCCATGCCCGGCCCGGGAACTTGCCGGTCATGCATGAATGCCAAGGGCCTTGCCTGGGTACATGCAGGCGTGTATGACTGCCATGGGCCTTGCCTGGGCACATGCAGGCGTGTCTGACTGCAGTGGGCCTTGCATTAGTACATGCAGGCGTGTCTGACTGCAGTGGGCCTTGCATTAGTACATACATGCCGTGTCTGACTGCAGTGGGCCTTGCATTAGTACATGCAGGATGTGTATGACTGCCCTCAGGCATTCATGGGGCTGCGTGCGTCAGCAGGTGGGCATGCGTGCGTGAATGTGGCGCGATGACATGGGCCTTATGGGGCGTACATGTCTGAATAAGGGGCGATTTTATCATACAGCGGCTGACTGTGAGGGACCGGATGCCCGTCTTATGAGCAATGCCCGCTACTGAGGACTTTTCCCACACAGATGCATTTCATCTTTGTATAATGCTCAAATCCTATTTATTCAGAATTTTTAATCTTATGAAGCACAACATCATTTCAGCTGCCGCTGTGCGTTCCTTAAGGGCCGTAGGCTGCACTGTGCTGGCTGCTGCTCTGGGAGCCGGCATGTTTTCTCAGGCTCATGCCGCCGCCTCCTATGTCACCATGAGCAATGACAAGGAATTTACCGCAGGCAAGCTGCTGCCGGACTTTTCCATGACTCATAACCGTAAGGACCGCACCGTGTCCTTTGTCAAAAATGACGGTACCGGCAAGGCCTTTATTCAGATCATGCCAGCCTCTCCTCATCTGAGCACCACCAAGGCCTATGCCCAGAATGTCATGGACTCCTATGCCGGCTGGGGCCTCAAGGCCCAGATTGCCCGCAGAGGTTTCAGCTTCAAATATGTGGACAATGCTCCATGCACCGGCCTTATCAGCTACTTCGACGGTACTTCCTATCTGATGTTCGGTGCCTGTGGCTTCATCTCCCGTGAGGAAATGACCAAAGCTTTCCTGGTAGGCAAGAAGGAGCTCAATGTAGACGAGACTCTGTATCGCAGCTCCACCCCGTCAGCCTATTACTGATGTCAGCATGCGCCTGCAGCAGCTGCCGCAATTGCAGCTGCAGGCAGGCATGGCCGCCTCGCAGGTGGCCGAGCACGGCTGCAAGGGCGTGGCGGCCATGGTGGACGGTCGGGGCCGGCTTTGCGCTCCTGTTGTGCAGCGCACATGAAAAAAGGTCTGCCCCTGTTAAGGGGGCAGACCTTTTTTGCTGCTCGTGATGCTGCGCCGCAGGCGCAGCACCTGGCATCTTACTGCTTTAAGGCCAGAGCAAAGAACTTGGAAGCCTCTTCATAGCGGTCAAGGCGCTCATTGAGCTCAGCTGCCAGCAGATAGAGGTCACGATCCTTGGTGACATCCAGAGCCTGCTTGAGGTGCTCCTTGGCCTCGGCAAGACGGTCAGACTTCATTTCCATGTTGGCAAGGGCCTTTAATAAAGGCACATTGGTCTGGCTGCCGATGGCATTGCCCTTTGTCTGAGCTGACAGCTCATTAAGAACGGCCGGTACGGCTGCGCTCCAGCGGGAGATGGAGTCGAGGAATTCAGGGGCAGGGTTGTGACGCAGGATATCAAGGGCATACTTGCCTGACTTTTCAGTGTCACCGAGCTTGACCATGCGGGTCAGGACTGGAGCCATGACTACAGGGTCATGACGCTCAGCGCGTGCCATGCCTGATACCAGGGAGTCGAGCTCTTCAACAGTAGCAGAGCCGCTCAGGCGGGCACGGGCAGCCTGCATGTTGATGAGGCTGGCCTCCTGATCGTCAACAATATCGAGCTTCTTTAAGGTTGGCAGCAGCTCCTGGAGCTTGTCGTAATTGCCACTGGACTTATAGCACTCGTAGAGCAGACGGGTGGTAATGGCGCGGGAGTAGCTGTCCTGCTTGACGCTTTCGATATTCTCGATGGCAGCATTGATATTGCCAATCTGCATGTTCAGACGGGCTCTTAACAGTCTGCAGGCAATTTCAGAGCTGTCAGGGGCCTTTTCGGCCTGCTCGATGAAGCTGCGGCAGCTGTTGAGATCACCGGCCTTGAAAGCGCACTTGGCGCCCAGCAGCAGGCAGTTGGCTGGCAGAGAGTCACGGTCACCTGACTTGTTGATTAAAGCCAGGGCACGGTTGTAGGCACCCTCTTCATAGGCCATGAAAGCCTCATTCTGCAGGGTCATCTGCTTTTTGGACCTGCGGTTGCCAAACCAGCGGGAGGCAGAGCCAGGCAGCTTGATGGAGCTGTTAATGATATTAACCAGCACATGCAGTACGAGGAAGGTAACAAAAGTAATGATAATGGCTGTGGTCAGCGAGGTTTCGATGATAAAGCCTTCAGTGGCGATATGTACGAAGCCCTGGCTGTCAGCAAGGCGAGGACCAACAAAGACCGCACCGCATAACAGAGCAATTGCCAGGAGTATCTTAATCATGGACTATTTACCCCTACCTAATAAGTGCTCACGGGCAAACTGGGAGAAAGCGGCAGAGCTCTGAAGAACCTCAGGGGTCTGAATGGTGATTTCGCTCTTTTCGATACCGGTGAGCATGTCCAGAGTACTGGTGGTAATGGTGCTCTTTGGATCGTAGTAAGCCTTGATCAGTCGGACAGCGTCAGCAAGGTTGGCCTGCATGGCTTCCTTGTCACCGTGGGACAGATCGGACTTGGCCAGCAGAATTCTGGTCTTGATGTTCTCACGCAGATATACGTCCTGCTCCGGAGTCAGGAACTCGGTAGCAGCTTCGGCATCACGGCGGCGTACTTCAACAAAGCGTGAGGCAAACTGATTGGCTGAGTTGAGCAGATTGGTCTTCCAGTCGGCTACATCAGCACTGACCTCGTTGCTCTTTTCAAAGGCAGCAGCACGGGTCTTAGGATCGGTAAAGCCCTCAAGCACCAGGGTGTCTACATTGTCATAGGCACGATCAAGGGTCATACCCATGCCGCGTATGTCGACGATACTGATGTTGTTGAGGTTGGCAATATCGCGGGAAATTGCCTCGCGCAGGGCGACTACCTGCTCATCTTCGATGTCGATGAGAAGTTCGTCAGCCTGGGTGAGCATCCATACAGCAGCCTTGATGTCCTTTTCAAAGACGGCCTTTACCTGGGCATTGTTGACCAGGAAGTAGGACTCGGCCAGCTGCCAGTCATATGGATTGCGGGACTCAAAGGCGCCTACCCTGGCGGTAAGGTCGCTTACAGTCTTGCCCTGCTGCTGCTGAGCGGCGATGAGCTCATTGACAGTAGTACCAAGAGTCTGGAAGTTCTGAGCCAGACCTGAGGTGGTCTGCTGCAGAGCGGCATTCTGAGTATGGGCGTTCTCAAGGAGGGTGGCCTTCTGCTCAACCTTGAAGGTGGCATCGGCAATCTGCTGCTTGATGGTGTCGTAGGTGGAGCTCATGGACATGAGCTTCTGCTGATTCTGAAAGGCGGTGAAACCGGCAAAACCGGCAGCGCCCAGTGAAATCAGAGTAACCAGCCATAAAAGACCGGTCTTTGCACCGGAAGAACCCTGAGCCATCCTGGTAGACAGGCGATATTCAAGCTCCTTGAGCTGAGCCTGATCTACATAGACTGGAGCACCGGAAGAGCCTGCCTGAGTCGGGAGTTTGGACTGTTTCTCAACAGCTGCAGCTGAGCCTGATAAGGTCTCAACCTTTTGAGAAGTGCTTTCGGTGGTGGACGTTTCTTTTACCATTTTGATCCCTGCATGGGCCTTTGTTAAACAACACCTGCATACTATGTCAGGCATCCAGAGTGACTGCGGTGACCTTCCAGATGATGTCGACCAGACAGTCACTGCTGATGAGCAGAGCCCTGCCCAAGAGTTACGGAAAAAGTCTGCACCGGGGCAGAGCTTTTGCCATGGAAATTCCCAGCCGCTGTCATTAAACCCAGGTGCTTTCATCACCTGTCAGCGGACTTTGTGCCGGGGAAGAATCAGTGCAGAATCAGGGGCGGGTGCTCCTTATGGCCTGATGCCCGGTCGTAGTAGTTAACTCATGAGATATCCGAGTTAAATAGTGATTTTATCACTAAATACGCTCATATTATCCCGGCCTGACCGATAAGTGAGACTCATGGTAATAGAATAATGTAAATCTGAGAACGCAACTGCAGGCGTATAACTATGATTTATATAAGCAGGCCCGGTATTTTGCCCTTCATATTACCAGGCACTCAGGCGCTCCAGGCAAAATCTGATTTTGTGACAGGACACGCACCAAAAATCACAGCCGCATCGGTCCATGGTCCGACTGCACGGCATATTTATCACGGCCATTAGGTGGTAAGACAGGCCCTCTGCGTACAGGAACGGCCAGCCGCGCCCGCCCCTGGACATGCACAGGCGCAGCAGTTCCGGCCGACCCTGAACATGCACAGGCGCAGCAGCTCCGACGGCCCCGGGACATGCAGAGGCGCAGCAGTTCCGGCCGACCCTGAACATGCACAGGCGCAGCAGCTGCGGGCGTCCCTGTGCATGCACGGGAGCGGGCAGGGTTCACGGGCAACTGCCCTGTTCCCGGTATGGGCGCGCCATGGCCACTGTATCGGGGCATAAAGTGGCGTTCTTATGATTGCCCGTGCAGGTGCGATATAATCATGAGTTTCAGATATTTTCCCTGGCTGTGGCGCATGGCTGACCCATGTCATGGTAACAGCCTCCTCAGGAGGCTGACTTCAGTAACGTCAATGCCACAGCGCCCGCCCCTGAGCTCCGGCAGTCCGGCCGCAGTGGGCGCCGGTACTCATGCAAATGTTTTGTGGGCGGGGAAAGTTCAGTCTGGAAAGGTGCGGGCTCAGCCTGTATCCTGGATGTTTCACTGTCAGGAACGATCATGGTTTATATTCCCAAAAAACAGATCATGACACGCTTCAAGCGCTACAGGGAGCTCAATGAGACCCGCCTTGCGCACGCCCTGTCACTGATGAGCCATGATGCCCGTTTCTGCCTGTCCATTGTTCCGGTGCTGCTGCATTACAATCATGTCAACCTGCCTGGCTACCGCTCAGGCGGTGTACCTCATGGTATAGACATGTTTACCCCTGATGAAAGACAGAGACGCTTTTTACAGGACACTCTGGTTACAGGGGCCCCGCCTTTAAAAGAGCCGCGTGAGCATGCCATTCTGGGCCTGTACGCCATGGGCTCAACCTCCTCAATTGGCCAGTCTGACAGCTCGGATGTGGATATCTGGGTATGTGTCAAAGCCTCGCTCAGCCGCGAACAGACCGCTGCGCTGCAGGACAAGTGCCGCTTTATCACCAAATACATCAAATCCCAGGGCGTAGAGCTCAATCTCTTCGTTACCCCTGAGGATCGCTTTACCAATTTCCAGCCTGACTGCCTTGATGAGGAAAACTGCGGCAGTGCTCAGAATCTCTTCCTGCTCGATGAGTTTTACCGTTCTTCCATACGTCTGTGCGGACGCTACATTGTCTGGTATCTCATCTCCACCAAGGAAGAGCAGCAGGCCTATGACGAATATGTAACTTTCCTTACTCAGGGTGTTTCCGGCATGGAGCAGTTCATTGCTAAGGCTCCTGCAAGCTCACACATTCTGGTCAATAACAGAGCCGGTCATACGCGTGTTATTACCTGTCGTGACCTGAGCGAAAACACCAGACATTTCTCCGCTGCCTCGGCCCCCTTACTGTCAGTCTGCCCTCTGCTGGCCAACAGCTCCCTGTACGTCAGTGCCATGAATGAGCATGAGGGCACAGTAGTGCGCTCAAGTCTGCTCTCATCGCTTGAAAGCGGCACCATACTCAATCTTCACAGTGGACGCAGCATCGATACGCAAAGCCAGCTGGTCAATTTCTGCGGCTCCATGGAGCTTGCCTACCCGCTTACCAGTCAGCTTGTTTATGCCTCCCCTGTAGTAACAGACTGCCATGTCAGCTCAGCTCTGGGCTCAGTACCAGGTGTGCTCCACCGCTGCAGCTATGCTGCTCAGGCCGTAAGCATTTCCGTCCGGACTGACTCAGGTGTCGCAGCACCAGGCGATGCCGGCGCGGCATCTGCCGGCGCAGCTGGCGCAGCAGCCATAAGCGGCGCCTGCGCCAGCGGCCCCGCTGACGACGGCCTTGATGATGACTGGGCACCAAGCCTTGAGCAGGTTTATGAGCTTAACAAGGTAGAGCTGCCTGACACCCAGGTAGCCATTGACCTTGATAATGATGATCTCATTGATGATGAGTACTTCAGGCAAAATGGCATTCCTCACTATGCCGGCTTTTTAAGTCTTGAGGACTGGATTGCCCAGCTGCGTGACGGTTCCATGCTCCCGTCCTTTATCAGCTCGGACGCCCTGATGTCCCGCTCGAGCGTCTATGCTCCTGTCATCTATACCGATCAGCAGAGCGATGCTCAGGCCGATGCCCAGGCACGTCGTGTCGCTGCTGCACAGTCAGGTGACAACAGTTTTGTCAGGGGCATTACTGATGAGGCTCTGCGTCAGCTGACCAATCTTCGTGAGCTGTCCAGCCGCTCCAACCAGATTATTAAAAACCGCATTGTCAGCACCCTGTTCCGTTTTGGCCATGCTCACAAAGAGGCGGTCACCTCTGCATCCGGGCACAGCGCTGAGGGCTTAGCCTCATTGGGAGCTGATGCGGCATCAGGCCAGTTCGTGGCCGGCGCCTCTATATCCGACGGCGCTGGCAGGGGCAGTTTTATCCGCCGTGCCATAAGAGGCCGCAAGGCAGCCATCGGGCCAGCGGCCCCTGGCGCCGCTGCAGCCACGGCCGCAGCAGCTGACACTGGCAACAGCCTGACTCTGCAGGCTGCAGCTGCCATGGATGCAGCTGCTGCCGCAGGTGCACTGCTGTCTGATAAGAGCGCTGCTGCCATGAGCACTATGCATGGCGCAGCACACGGGGCAGGCCGTTCTTACGTGCCTGCAGCCTCGCTGTCAGCTTCGGCCTTATACGATGACGCCGCAGGTGCAGCCAGCTCTGAATATCTTGAGCTCAATCCGGCAGCCCGTGCTCTGCTGGCCTCCATGGACAATATGATTACCTTTGAGTCCATGGGAGAGGGCGCTGACAAGGACAGTAAGACAGCAGTACAGTCATCTCTGTCAGTCAGGGCCGTATCTGATGCAATTACTTCAGACCCCCTGCAGCGCAGCATGGCTGCAGGCATGTCAGCCGTATCTGAAGGCATGTCAGCTCCATCAGCCTCCTCCTCAGTATTTAACAGCCCTGCCCTCCATATGGTGTCCGGCTCTCGCAGTGAGTTGCTTACCGCAGGTTCAGCTGAACTTGCCCATGGCATCACTGATGAGCGCTACATAGTAACTGTAAATAACAGTCAGGGACAGCCGGGGCTGAGCAGCGTAATGTCATCAGGCATGCGCTCTGGCATGTATTCAGGCACTCAGGCCGACATGAATGTTCTGCCCGGGGCCTCCATGGCTGCAGATGCCGACAGGAACAGGCAGGAGCTCGCCTTTGGCGGTCAGCCGCAGCCTAAGCCACTGCAATACTCTCTGTTCAAGTCCCAGTCCTGGTCCCGGCCGGCACCTGACTCAGGTGCTCAGGGCCCTTCCGGTAACGCCGTCCTTGCTGCCCCCGGTGGCGCAGGTGTGGGAGCAGGCGCCGGAGCAGGAGTGGGCGCAGGGGCGGGCGCTGGCAGTGTTCATGATGATGATCCTTCCCTGCTGGCCGCTCTGATGCAGGCCGAGCATGAGCTGTCACGCGATGAGCTTCTGGCAAGCACTGAAGCTGCAGACAGCTCCAGCTCTATTATTCGTCGCGCCCGTGCTCACGACCGAGCTGCTGCCCGCCTCGAAAAGCTCCGTCAGATGCGCAGCGCGGCCGCCGCATCAGCTCATGCAGCTGCCTCAGACCATGCCCCATGCCATGCCCCAGTCACTGCCGCTGAGCAGGTCTCGACGCTGTCAGCAGTGCAGGCAAATTCAGGTGCTGTAAATGAAAGTAACAGTGGTGAGGCTCATGGTGGCGCCACCGCCTCTGCCCTTGGAGGCAGACTGCGTCATGCAGCCCTTTTTGCCTGGGCTTCAGGCAAGTACCGAAAAGCAGGCAGCAAGTCTGCTATAGCTGACCATACGGATCATGCGCAGAGTCAGGGTCAGCCATCTTTTGAGATCAGCGCTGAAATTACCCTGGGCACTGGTGCCCACAGCCCTGATCTGACCATTGAGCGCAAGGAAACGGCAGTAGCGGCCGGCTCTGCCGCTGACGCCGCTGACGGCCTTTATGACAGCACCTTAATCACTGCCGGTAGTCAGCGTGCCTGGTACCATGATGAGCAGAGCCATGATGCGGCCGTTGCTGCAGCCGCCGGCGCATTGAGCGCAGCTGCGGCTGGTGTCGGTGCTGATGCCGGTGCCGGTGCTGCGGCCGCAGGTGAGGTGCATGCTGCGGGCAAGAGCAGGGGCCGACGTCGCAGTCGTACGGCCCGGCGTGCCTCGGTGAAGATGGTGCGCGTAGCACGCTCTCTGGCCCGTAATACCAGTTTTACTCTCAAGCTGCAAAAGTTTTTCCCGACACAGGGTGAAAGGGGCGCCCAGCGCGTCAGCTCTACCCTGAGCTCTCCTTATGCCCAGGATCTTATGACAGGTTCTGTGGTGGGCTTTTCAGGCAATGTGAGCCTGACTCTTGATGCCAGCCGTGCTGCCCGTGAAAGCAGGTCCAATGCCGATGGCCGCCATGAAAAGGCCGCCGGTATTGAGCGTCTTGCCGCTGCGATGGGTATTGCTCCGGTACCGTTTTTAAACAATACTCTGCCGGTCGAGCATTTGCTTACTGAAAGTCAGTCCATTGAGGATCTCGATCATTACGTTGATGGCAAGAAGAAACTGGCCAGCAGCTCAGGCAACTACCCTGAGTGGGCTTATGGCAGCATTCTTAGCCGTCAGGAGTGTGAAGAAGAGGCCCGCACAGACAATTTCCACGAGTTTGAGGCGCCTCTTGATGCCAGCGAGTGGTTTGATTTTGGCTCGGTGGTAAAAAGCTCACCTACCGAATATTTCGGATCAGGTCTGTGGCTGCTGTATAAGGCCATTGATTCACCATTCAAGGTGGTACTCAAGATTCTGCTCATGGAGGCCTACTCCAATGACTATCCTGATACCCATCTGCTCTCTTCAGAGCTCAAGGACTACATGCTGTCGCACGACGGCTACAGCCTTGATCTGGACTCGTACTATCTGATGTATCTGAAGGTATCCAATTACCTGCAGAGCATAGGCCATGAAAGCCGTCTGATGCTGATGCGCAAGTGCTTCTATCTGAAGATCTTCATGGGCCTGAACAACAAGGCTTCCTATCATCGTGATGACTTCAGACTCAAGCGCGAGCTGCTCAACAAGTTCAGCGTACGCTGGGGCTGGTCTCCTGAGTTCGTAAGTGAGCTTGAACAGGTGGCCACCTGGAAGATGGAGGCAGTGCGCTCCTTTGACAAGGAGGTCTACCGTACCCTGCTGGAGAGCTATCAGTCGCTGCTGCGCTTCTCGGTGCGCCATGGTATTGAATACGCCATTACCTCCGATGACGCCGGTATTCTCTCGCGCAAGCTCTACGCCGCTTTTGACCGTTTCCCGGGCAAGGTAATGGTGATTAACAGCTCCTTCTCTCATAACCTTGAGGAGCGTGACCTGACCTTTATCTGTCCTTCTCCTAACAGCCTGTGCCGCCGTGGCTGGCATCTTTACAGTACCGCAGGAGACGACGTTGCCCTGCTCAATCTCAAGGTCAGCTACATTGGCGCACGTCTTAGTGAGGTGGTTACCTGGGCTGTATTTAACGGTCTGCTTACCACCCGAACCTCTACCTGGGTAAAGGGCGCACCATCGGCTGTTACCCCGCTTAAGATCAACAAGCTCAGTCACGACATTAAGCGCTATCTGCAGCCACGCCGTGGTGCTGTTTCCGAGCAGAATCTGCAACGCTCAGTTAAGCTGAATGGCTGTCTGGTAGTGCTCAATCTGGAAAAGGACGATACCGAGCTGTTGCAGAACAAGATTGTCGATATCGACTACAGCTCTACTCTGTGCTGTGGCCGTCAGCGCAGCTGTCTTATCGGCTCCATTGATCTGATTACGGTTAACAGCTGGGGTGAGCTGCGTACCATTGCCCTGCCTAATGGTGAGGAGGGCGTGGTTGAACTACTGGCTACCCTGCTGCGCATTATGAGTAACACTACGGCTGTTAACAGTGTCAAGGACATGCTGGAGCTTATTGAGATCTGCTCTTATGCTGCCTCTTATCAGGATCTCATCAAGTACGATCTTGAGGGCACAGTAAGACAGGTATTCAGCTGTATGACTACTGACAGCAGCTCTGAATACGTCTTTGATGTGGGCCGTAATACCTACATTGCCCGTGCTCAGGGTGAGCGTGGTGTCATGATTAACAAAAAGAGCGTCTTTGGTTCCAGCGAGTATGACATAAGCGTTCTTTCCCGTTATGGAATGCGTCCTGAGTATGCTCTTCAGGTTCCTCCTATTGTGGACCGTTATGCCACCTCAGGTATTGTTCAGTACTTCTTCTGTCCACAGACCAAGGGACACTGGGATATCTACATTGTTAATGAGCGCAACGAGGTAACTACCTACAGGAACTACTTTGGCTCGCGTGCCACCCTGGTAAACGCCATTAACCGTTTCTATACCAGTCAGAGCGAGGGCGGCAGCAACAACGCCGTACGCTTTAATCTTCCTCAGTACTTTGTGCTCAACAAGGACCTCAACTCCATTCACCCATTCACCATCCGGGGCAGCTCCAGCTGACCTGCCCACTGGATCCCGCAGCAGTCGCCTGCACTGCAATTTGTCCTGGTTAAGTGACTGTAAGTCCGGGCAAAGGGGGAAATTTGAACCTGTATGGGGCAAAATGCCTGTCATTAGTGCAAATAAGTCTTAGCTAACCATGTCTGGCTCTGATGTGGTGCAAATCGTGATATTCTTTTTTTGATTTATCTCTTCCGGGGGTATCTGTGAACAGACTTTCCTTAATTGCTGGTGCTCTGTGCGCCGCCATTTTTATGGCTGGCTGCGGCCTCAAGGGCGACCTTTACATGCCTGACTCGGCCGCCGCTCCAGCTCCAGCCCAGGCACCAGCTGCAGCTCCTGCCGCAGCTGACGCCGCCGAACCGGATGAGGCCAGTAAGGACTGACAGGGCAGCCGTGTGCTGCAACCGTGTGCAGCAGCCTGATGCCTGCAGTCTGATGCCTGCAACTTCAGCCGCAACTGCAGCTGCATGCATCCGCAGGCAGTATCTGACAGCCACGGGCTCAACTGCCGCAGGCAGTGGAGTCAGGCCGGCTGTCATCAGTCAGGGCAAGTCTAATCTGCTGTAAACGGGGCAGCACTGTGAGTACTGCCTGCAGCAGGACATACATGAGGCAGAGATCTGCATAAGTGCAGATAAACAAGTGGTCAGGCTGTTGCCGGCGCGCCTCTGTGTTCAGCCCGGCCCGTCCGGGACCATTTTCCAGGTGTAACGATGGATTATTTCAACTATAAAGAAAACGAGCTTTACGCTGAGGACATCAGGGTAACTGAGCTGGCTGAGCGCTTTGGTTCACCTCTGTATGTCTATTCAAAGGCCACTCTGGTACGTCACTTACGTGCCTTTGAGGAGGCTCTTGCTGCCAAGGACCACCTGGTATGCTATGCCGTCAAGGCCAACTGCTCTCTGGCTATTCTCAATATCATTTCCCAGTCAGGCTGTGGCTTTGACGTGGTCTCCAAGGGCGAGCTCATGAGAGTAATCAGAGCCGGTGGCGACCCTGGCAAGGTTATTTACTCTGGTGTGGGCAAGCGTGAGGACGAAATCGAATTTGCTCTGCAAAAGGGTATCAAGTGCCTGAATGTCGAGTCTGAAAGCGAGCTTTACAAGGTAGAGCAGGTAGCCTCCCGTCTTGGTATCAAGGCTCCGGTTGCGCTGCGCGTCAATCCTGATGTTGACGCCATGACCCATCCTTCCATTTCCACAGGTCTCAAGAAGAACAAGTTCGGTATTGCCTTTGAAGATGCTCTGCGTCTGTATACCTACATTGGCAGGTCCGAGCATATGGAAGCCACCGGTATTGACTGCCATATCGGCTCTCAGATGACCTCCGGTGCCCCTATCATCGAGGCTACCGACAAGCTCATTACCCTGTACCATCAGCTTGCTGAAATCGGCATTAAGGTTGACCACATTGATATTGGCGGCGGTCTTGGTGTTACCTACAACGACGAGACTCCTCCATCTCCTTATGAGTATCTGGCTGCAGTTATTCAGCGTCTTAAGGACATCGATGTCTCCATTTACTGCGAGCCGGGCCGTGCCATGGTTGCCAATGCCGGCATTCTGCTGACCAGCGTGCTCTACCTCAAGTCCAATACCGAGCGCAATTTCTGTATTGTTGATGCCGCCATGGGTGATCTTATCCGTCCGGCCCTGTACAACTCCTGGATGAATATCATTCCAGCCGTAAAGCGTGATGCCTCTGATGCGCTGCCAGGCAGCGGCTCCAATGGCACACTGCTGTACGATGTCGTAGGCCCTATCTGTGAGTCTGATGACTTCCTGGGCAAGGACCGTCATCTGAACGTACGTGAGGGCGATATCCTTGCAGTACGTGGTGCCGGTGCCTACGGCAGTTCCATGTCCTCCAATTACAACAGCCGCCCTCTGTGTGCTGAGATTCTGGTAGACGGTGACAAGGCTTATGTCATCCGTGAACGCCAGAAAGAAGAAGAGATGTGGAACAACGAAATCATTATCGGTCAGGCCTGATAAGCCACGGCATGGCGACCAAGGGCATGGTCCGTTCTGCCAGGCAGGACATGACCATGCCAGGGGCAATTTCCTGGTCAAGCCATGGCCCGTGGGCATGACCAGGACAACGCCCATGGTCATGCTCATTACAATGACCATGGGCAAGCCCATGACAACGCCCATGGGCGCCAACAGCGGTGCGCATATAATATTTTATAAAGCGTCACGTCACGCAGTACGGCAGTGCATATTTGCCGTAACTGCAGAGATCTTGATGAGATTTCGTTTGATTATGGCAAGCTGCGCAGGCAGGCTTGCCTTATTTTTATGCACAGCACCCATGATGGGGAGCCGTAACTCCCTTAAGCAATTGATACGGTGCTGCTGCCCGATCAGGACAGAATTTAATGCAGATTCGTTTTACCAAGATGCATGGCCTGGGTAATGATTTCATGGTCGTGGACTGTGTTACCCAGAAGGTGTTTTTCAACCAGGAGCTTATAAAGCGTCTTGCTGACCGCCACTTTGGAGTGGGCTTTGATCAGCTGCTGGTAGTTGAGGCTCCTTACAGCCCTGACATGGACTTCCATTACCGTATCTTCAATCAGGACGGTTCCGAGGTGCAGATGTGTGGCAACGGTGCCCGCTGTTTTGCCCGTTTTGTGGTTGAACACAATCTGTGTAACAAAAAGGAAATCCGTGTCTCCACCATCTCAGGTGAGCTTACTCTGATTCTTGAGGATGACGGTGAGGTGGTAGTGAACATGGGCTGTCCTGTTCTGGAGCCGGAAAAGGTTCCATGTACCTTCACCACTGAGCAGCCAGCTTACCAGATCCCTCTTGATGAGGCCGTATGCGGAGTAAGCTCCATTACTGCCGGTGCCGTATCCATGGGCAATCCCCATATGGTCACAGTTGTTGAGGATACAGCCACCTGTGCCATTGATACTCTTGGTCCTGTGCTTGAATCTCATCCGACCTTCCCTGAGCGCGTCAATGTAGGCTTCATGCAGGTGATATCACGCAGTGAGGTCAATCTGCGCGTTTATGAGCGCGGCTGCGGTGAGACCATGGCCTGCGGCAGCGGTGCCTGTGCTGCAGCCGTATCCGGTATGGTCCGTGGTCTTCTGAACAATAAGGTCAAGGTACATCTGCCAGGTGGAACCCTCTCCATCACCTGGGAGGGCCCGGGTCACCCGGTAATGATGAAAGGCCCGGCCACCACAGTCTTTGAGGGCACCATGGATATTCAGTAGCTCCACCGGGCACCATCAGGCACGCCATAAACAGCGCCCTGCATACCACCGGACACAGGCCCGCCTGCTGTCATAATCAGTGCCCAGCCGCTGCCATGCAAAGTGACTGGAGGTTGCCATGCACAGTGACCGGACGCTGCCTGGCCGCCGCCATACACTGAGCCAGCTCGGGGACGTCTGTAGCCAGCATTTCAGGCCACAGTATCATCCGACAGACGGATGGGGCCGTGGTCCTGGTGTTTTTACAGGGTGCAATAGTGTCAGATCAGACAAAAATACTGACATAAGTTATGTAAGTTATGAGACCTCAGGCATGCAGATCATCTTGCAGTACTGGTATTATGTCTGGGCCGGTTCTCTGTAAGGCAGTTCTGGCCATTTAATCATACATGCTGAATATGCTATGTGAAGCCATACTATGGCCTTGTCTTCAGGTTTTCAGCACAGTGAAAGTTATTGATATGCCATTTGATTTAATCGAAGTGTCCGCATGCTCAAATGGTAAAGGCTATAGTTTTGAGGACCTGACATGACTGATGCAGAAAAGACAGCCCGCATATTTAAGGCCTTTGGTGATGCCAGCAGAGTCAGAATCCTGATGCTGCTCAAGGAAGGAGAAAGATGTGCCTGTGAGCTGCTCGAGGACCTGAACATTGTTCAGTCTACTCTGTCCTGCCACATGAAAATCCTGTGTGATGCAGGCATAGTCAATGCCCGCAAAGACAGCAAGTGGGTTTATTACACCATCAATGAGGAGGGCGTTAAGCATGCCCACAGCCTGCTTGATGGCATAACCACACGTATCAACAGTATGCCAGGGAAGTGCAACTGCCATCCTGGCTGCTGCTGACCATAAAGGTTCATACCATCTGATAAACAGCAAAGCCAGGTAAGCGTTCCAGTGTTTTGATAGAATCTGGGACCAGCACTTACTATTAACTGACAGCAGAGGCCGTCACTGTGAAAGTGACGGCCTCTGCTGCATCTGCAGGACCAGAATATGACTGAGCAGGGCAGCAACAATAATGATCAGGGCAACAGCGCCGCTTCCGGCGCCGCTGCCCATTTTGCTGCTGCCATGATGCCCGGAGCCCATCATCAAGGCGCACTGCCGCCGGGCATGACCATGCCCGCAGCGGCTCCAGTTCCCGTCACCGCCATGCCCGCAGCATCCATGGCTCCAGGCATGCAGGCAGCAATGCCCGCCCCTGGTACCCAGCCACAGGCAGGTAACGATGAGGCTGCAGCAGCCGCAGCAGCCGCCGCAGCAGCTCAGGCTGCCCAGTTCCAGCAGTATCAGCAATTCCTGCAGTTTCAGGCCTTTCAGGCTCAGATGAATGCCGCACAGGGCGCACCAGCTCCCGGTCAGGCAGTGCCGGGTGTCAGAGCTGTGCCTCAGATGGGGCAGTGGCAGCCGACACAGGGGCAGCCAGCACAGGCTGACATGATGGCTCAGTACCAGCAGTTCCTGCAGTATCAGAGCTTCATGCAGATGCAGCAAATGCAGATGCAGCAGCTACAGGCTCAAGCCGGAGTGATGCCGCAGCCTCCAGGACAGCTGCCACTGCAGCAAGTTTCGCAGATAGCATCGCAGCAGCCAGTTCAGGCAATGCAGGCGGCTCCACAGATAGCCCTTATGCCTCCAATGCAGCCGGTCATGCCTGGTATGCCCGCTGTACCTCTTGCTCAGCCAGCGCCACAGTCACAGCCACAGGAACAGCAGCTACCACAGCTGCAGCCGCAGGTACCGCCTCAGTCTGTAGTTCCTGAGCAGTCGGCAGTGCCGGTCGAAAGTGCTTTACAAAATGTTTCATATTTGCAACAGCAATTGCCTGGTGAGTCTGGTGGAACTGAGGCAGGTGCGGGCGCATCTGATGCTGATACAGGCCATGGTGCTGCTGAAGCTGATGCAGGCACATCGGCTGATGCTGCGGCCGTCGGCAAGGCTGATGCAGGGGCTGATGTCAGGGACGGCCGGACGGGGCGGGTTGAGTATGTAGGGGTGCTGCCTGCCGGTGATGAGCGCCGGGACAGCTATACCGGCAGAAGACGTGACGGTGCGGGCGCCGTAGCTCTGTTTGAGCGCAATGACGGCCTTTATGAGCTGGTTAACCGCTTTTTACGCTATCTGGGTAATGAAAAGGGCTATTCAGTACTCACAGTCAGAAGTTACAAAGAGGTGCTGGGACGCTCAATTGATATTCTCTGTCCTGAGGATGGTCCTGCGCTGCTTGATGAGTGGCAGAATATCGGTCGCAATCAGGTACGAACTCTGGCCCGTAACTTCAATTTCACTGCAGATCAGGAGCGCTACGCCAGCTCGTCAGTGGTGCACTCGCTGCACGTGATCTCGTCCTTTTTCAGCTATCTGATTCGCAGACGCATTCTGAACTCCAATCCTATGGAGTTTATAACCATGCCCCGCGCCAGCAAGCCTCTGCCAAGGGTACTGTCTCTTAATGAAGTGGACATGCTCTCAGAGTCACTCAAGGGCGACAGCCCTTATGATCTGCGTAATTACGCCATGCAGCAGCTGCTCTTTGCCTCAGGACTGCGTGTAGGTGAACTGGTCAGTCTCAATATTGGTGATATCGATTTTGATATGCGTGAGGTCAGGGTAACGGGTAAGGGTAACAAACAGCGCGTGGTTCCGGTAGGACGTGAGGCGCTCAGAGCCCTTAAGGAGTATCTTAAGGTTCGTGATACTTTCAAACCGGTTAACAATGCCTTCTTTGTCAACCGTGACGGTACCCGCCTGAGCACCCGCAGCGTGTCAGCCAAAATCAGAAAAGCGGCTCAGAAATGCGGCCTTGATGGCAAGGTCACTCCGCACAAGCTGCGTCACTCCTTTGCCACCCAGATGATGGGCAATGGCGCTGACCTGCGTATGGTTCAGGAAATGCTGGGCCACGCGGCACTGGGTACCACCCAGATTTATACCCACGTTGATGTGGCCAGACTCAAGGATGTCTACTCCCGGGCTCATCCTCGTGCCGTACCACCTGACAGTGAGTTCAATCAGCAAAAGCTGCGCGAGCATCTCAGTCAGAGCCTGAGCTCACTAAACGAGATGACTGGCGACAAAGACCAGATATAGTAGGCACATCCCCTCAGGCGCACGCAGCCTGCGCCATCGGCGCACAGGCCCGCGTTCAGGACGTGCGCCCTGGCCGGGCCCATGGCCAGGCCCCCTGGCCGGACTGGTGCCAGACCCTGGCCTGGCCTGGGCCTGCACATGATTTCATGGCCCCTGGCAGGCCGGAGCGGGACTTGCGCTCACCTGGCTGTTTATTCCACCTGTTTACCTTCTTTTTGGAGCATTCCATATGACCAGAGCACTGATAGACGATTTGAACGAGCAGCAGCGTGATATTGTCTTTGCGCCGCTGCAGGATATTTTTGTGGTTGCCGGTGCCGGAACAGGTAAAACCCGTGTGCTGATATCACGCCTTGTCTATCTCATTGAAGAAGAGGGTATCAGGCCGTGGAATATCCTTGCGGTGACCTTTACCAACAAGGCTGCCCGCGAGATGGAAGAGCGCATGATGGCTGCCATGGGATGGGACAGCAATCCTGGCATCAGGATGTCCACCTTCCACAGCTTCTGCTATGGCCTGCTGCGCCGCTATTTCCTGGAAGCCGGGCTGCCAAAGGACTTTTCCATCATTTCCACCTCTGACCAGGAGCAAATGGTCAAAAACTTCTATGCCGAGTTCGGCATTGATAGCCGTGATGAGGAGTATGGCAAGTTTTCCGAGCTCGGTCTGACTCCGCCTAATGTGGTCAGTGAAATCTCACGTCTTAAGGAGAAAGGAGAGCAGACCATTTTCTCCCCTGAAGATATTGCAGACTTCAGCACCACCCTGCCAGTCAGATGGAAAAGCATGTCGCCCGATGAGATTAAGGGCGCTTTCTATGCCTGGTATGAGATTACCTGCAGCCGCATGGGCCTTGTAGACTTCAGCGACCTTATCAACAAGTCCATAAACCTGCTGCGCGACAAGCCTGAAATCAGGAACAGATTGCGCAAGCGCTACAGGTACATCTGCATTGATGAGTTTCAGGATACCAACACCACTCAGTATGAAATGCTGATGCTGCTCAAAGGTCCTGATAACAACATCATGGTGGTAGGTGATGACGATCAGTCCATTTACGGCTGGCGTGGCGCCAACAGCCGCAATCTGACCAGGATTCTTACCGATCTGCCTGACATGGAGATGTACGAGCTCAATATTAACTACCGCTCAACTCAGAACATTCTCAATGTGGCCAATGCAGTTATCGACTACTCAGAGCAGCGTATTACCAGCAAGTTTCTGGTCAATCCTGAGTGCTATGAGCTGGAAAAGAAAAACGATCTGGAGCTTATCAACAGCCTTAACAGACAGCAGGTCATTGACTGCCTGATTAAGAGCCGTGAGTTTGATTATCTGGACTTTAACAGCTTTGATGAGATGCTCGATGCTGTGACCGCCCGTCAGCGTGACCAGATGATCGACATTCTCTCCCGTGACCGCATGATCCCTTATGACAGGCTTCAGGAGCGCAATGCTTACAAGTGGCATCGTCATGACATGAATGCCCTGACCAACCCTCAGGTATCTTTTGTCCGCATTGAGCCTGATGGCCGTAATGACGGCGCATGCGTTGCCCGTCTTATCAACTCCATGATTAAAAAGGGCTTTCGTTATGAGGACATAGCCGTACTCTACCGCATGAACCATCTGTCAGGCAGTGTGGAGCAGGCCATGATGATTGAGGGCATACCTTACCGTGTCTTTGGCGGCTTCAAGTTCTATGACCGCCAGGAGGTGGCCGATGCCATGTCTTACCTCAAGCTTATCTACAATACTAATGACGATGTGTCCTTTGAGCGCATTGTAAATACCCCGCGCCGTGGCATTGGCAACAGTGCTCTTGCCAAGGTAACCGAGTACGCCCGTGCCTGTGGCATGTCCCGTTATCATGCCATTGAGCACACGCTCAAAAGCGGTGACAGCCGATCCATCAAAATCATCAGCAAGTTCATTCCTTTCTTTGAATTCATCGAAAAGATGCGCGCCAGTCTCCAGACTCTCAGTCTTGAGAACTTCATCAGTGCTGTTATCCATGAAAGCGGTCTGTATGAGTTCTACAGCAAGGAAGATCAGAAGAGCCGTTCAGCACGCGTTGGTCTGTCACGCACCGGCAATCTCGATCAGCTCATTGCCAATGCCAAGGGCTTTACCGGTAATGTCATGGCCCTGAGCCGCAACAATGACTATGATGATGTTGAGGATGATCGTGAGATGTTTGCACCTGTCGATCCTGCCCACAACATGTCAACAGCAGAGCTCTTTGAGTCCTTTATGACCAATACTGCTCTGGCAGCGAGCACCGAGCTGGGAGCTGATGGAACAGATGATGACAGGGGTGTAAACCTTATGACCATTCACGCCTCCAAAGGCCTTGAGTTCCCGGTAGTGCTGATTGTGGGCTGTGAGGAGGGCGTAATGCCATCTTATATGGCTGAGGACCTGGACGAGGAGCGCCGCCTTGCCTACGTGGCCTTTACCCGTGCCCGCAAGCATCTTTACGTGTGCTACAGCAATGAGCGTCTGCGTTATGGAACCAGTATGGAAAAGGCAGGCATGAGCCGCTTCCTGCGCGATGTGCGCAACTGCTACGACGGCGTGGAAAATGATGAGCGTCCGTTCAACCTGCGCCGCTTCCAGGGCAGCTACTATTAGTAAGCTCTGGCCAGTAGGCTCAGGCAAGTAAGCTCAGGCCCACCGCCAGCGCGCATGGCAGCATGCTGCGGAACAGCATGCTGCGACAGCTCAGCCCCGCAGCATTACTGATCTTGGGCATGTAGCGGCGCGGCCTGTCTGCAGGGCAGAGACCGGGGGAATGAGCGTGGGGCAAGAGGAGGCTGTGGTACCGATGACAGCCAGTGCTGTCGGAGGGCAGATGAAGAGGCAGGGATGGTATGAGCCGCCAGAGAGTCAGCCAGGATTACGGCCTGGCATGGCCTTGCCTGGCCAGTCCTTACCTGGTCGTGCAGGCGGCACAATGAAAAAAGCGACAGCCCGACTCATTGTCTTGCTGTCGCCTTTTATAAATCAGACGTTCTTGTGAGGAATCATGTCAGCAGGCTCAGCCTCGAAAATGCTGGCATACTCACAGACATCGTAGCAGGCACCGCACTCAACGCATAACTCAGGGTCAATGGTATGGCTGCCGTTGGCGTCTACGATAATGGCATCGCAAGGGCAGGCATCAACGCAGGAGCCACAGTCTGTGCAGGTATCTCTATCAATATAAAACATAATTTCCTCGGTGAAAAAGCAGATCCGGTCCAGATCGGATCTTCGTAATTACTGCCAGTGTGCTACAGCGCCATGATTTGCATGGCATGCAGTCAGTCCCTGAAGGAACGGCCTGGGCAGTAAGGGCAGCGTCTGTCACAGTCATGGTGACAGGGACAAAGGTCCGGGCTGCAACTTTCAGTATTATGCTGTCCTGTGCAGTGTCCATGAGCCGGGCAATAAGGCCGGTCGATACGTTGCAGGTGAATTTTCAGGACATGGAACAATTATATTAGCGGCCAGGTCCTTTACAATAACTTACATGCTCAATACCTGCTGTCAGGTTGGCAATGCGGCCTGTCCATGCTGTTTTTCAGGACAGTCGCACAGAGGGCGCATCATCCTGTCAGCCTCAGACCTATTTTAGTTTTCTCCTAAACAAAGAAAGAAAGTCATGCAAAATATTCTTGAAAATCTGGCTTCTGTTCATGCCCTTATTGATAAGGCAGCTGCTTCATGTGGCCGTGACAGATCAGAGGTCATACTGCTTTGTGTATCCAAAACCAAGCCCCTTGAGCAGATTAAAGAGGCCTGGGAGCAGGGCGAAAGGCATTTTGGCGAGTCCTATGTCAACGAGGCTGTAGATAAGATAAAAACTCTGAAAGAACAGGGCGTAAGCGACATTGTATGGCACTTTATAGGCCCTCTGCAGTCCAATAAAACCCGTCCTGTGGCTGCACATTTTGATGTGGTCGAGAGCGTCGATCGCATGAAGGTTCTGGAGAGACTTAATGACCAGCGACCTGAGGGCATGGCCCCGCTCAAGATCATGATTCAGGTGAATATTTCTCATGAAGAGCAAAAGCAGGGCTGTGAGGAGCAGGAGCTGCCTGAGCTGCTCAAATCCGCCTCATTAATGCCTAATGTTGAGGTGATAGGCTTGATGGGAGTTGCCCGTATTGACGCTCCGGAAGAAGAGCTCAATGCCTCTTTTGCCCGTTTAAGAGAGCTGCGTGATCAGTATCAGCAGCTTTATCCTGAGCTCAAAGAGCTTTCCATGGGAATGACTGCTGATATGGCCAGTGCTGTTGCCAACGGCTCAACTGAGGTCAGAATTGGCAGCGCCATTTTCGGTGAGCGTGAGTACAAAAACAGAGCTCAGTCATAAAACACCAGGGAGCACAGCAAGAGCAATGAACATGATTAAAATCGCCTTTATCGGCGGCGGCAACATGTCCCGCTGCATTTTCGACGGCATAGTAAAGAAAAGAGGCCAGAACGATGAAATTACCGTTTCCGGCCCGCATGTAGAAAAGCTGGAACACTTCAAAGCCGCAGGCGCTCATGTTACCTCTGACAATCTTGAGGCTCTTGGCAGGGCTGAGGTGGTTTTCCTGGGCGTAAAGCCTCAGATACTGCCAGAAGTGCTCGAGCAGATAGCCAAATCAGGTCAGGATCTGAGCTCAAAGCTTTTCATCTCCATGGCAGCAGGCTGGCGTCTGCAGGCTTTTTACAGCCGTCTTGGTCAGTGCCGTCTCATTCGCATCATGCCGAATACTCCATCTCAGCTTGGTATGGGCGTTACAGCCATGTGCACAGGTGAGAGCGTTACCGCTGCCGACAAAGAGCTCTGCCTTGCCCTGCTTGAGGGTATGGGCCGCACCGTGCAAACCGATGAAGAAGGCATAAATACCTTAAGCGTGCTTGCCGGTTCTGCTCCAGCCTTTATCTACCGCTTCATGGAGGCAATGGTTGATCAGATGGTAAAGCGCGGCTTTGATGCCGACCTTTCCCGCACCATCGCCACTGAGGTTATGAGGGGCACAGCCTCCATGGTTGAGGCTAATCCTGATCGCCAGATTGGTCAGCTGCGTGAGGCCGTTACCTCCAGGGGTGGAACCACCTTCCAGGGACTTGGGGTAATGACTGAGTACCGTTTTGAAGAAATGATGCATGAGGTTGTAGAGGCCTGCCTGCGTCGTACCCGTGAATTTGAGGATATGTACAAATAGCCACCGCTCCGGTGCCGCCGCCGTTTGCCAGACGGCACGGCTGTGCCGCCGGCACGAGGGCCTGGCTGCCCTCCGGCCGGGAGGCCGCGCTGGCTTGTAATGCGGACTGTGCTGTCTGTTAAGATTTGTCTGGAAAGATGCTCTGGGCACTTTCCTTTTTAAGGAGTTAATTTCTTATGTTACCAGGTTCATTCTGGATTTTAATGTACCTTGCTACTGCGCTGGTGATGCTCTTCCAGTTAAGAGCCATGATGCAGAGCTCATCTGCTGATTATTATCATCCTGTTACCCAGGCTGTTACCAAAATTACCAATCCGCTGGTAAACATCGGTCTGTGGCGCAATATCCGCATTGGCTCCTTCTCGGCAGCCGGTATGGTAGTAGGCTTTATCATTGGCCTTGTTGCCTGGATTATTGCCGTGTTCTTAATTATCAGAGCACCTTTCTATATGGCTATCCTGGGTTCCATAGTTCTGTTCATAAAGTGCTTTGGCTACCTGATAATTGCCCTGCTGCTCATTCAGGCTCTGTGCTCCTGGCTGCCAGCTACCCGTGATTTCAGCTATCTGATGGGGCAGATCACCTCACCAATTACCGCCCCTGTACAGAGAATCATCCCGCCAATCGGCATGATTGATATCTCCCTGATGGTAATTCTGCTGGCTCTGTACGCCTTAAATGCCCTCATGTACAAGGTTCTGGGCAGCATCAGTCTTGAAATGCTCTTCCTGTGGAACATTCTTTAATCAGGAAGCTGTTCTGACACAGTACTACAGCAGGCAGGCACAGCCTGCCTGCTGGCATACGAGGCCCGCATCTGCGGGCCTCAGCTGTATATGCAGCCTGCACCGCTGCAGCGCCGTCACTGCTGCAGTGTCATTGCAGACACGGTGCAGATCATGAGGCCTGCCCGGGTGGCGCAGTCGGCCGTAGCGGCAGGACCGCCTGTCAGGCGCAATTGCCGGCCGCCAGGGTGCACTGCTCAGGCAGGCTGGCTGCGACTGGCTGGTGCGGACAATAAAATAAGCGCTTTTAGCCGGGCGGCATCTTAAGCAATGGCCAAAGTTTGCTAAAATATGCGCTGGTGTCTGTAGCCCGGGAGCAAATAAGGGACAGCAGTGCCTTTATCCCAGGACGGGTCTGAAAGCCTCAGGGCTTCACAGCCGTAACCGGCCTGGCTTCAACACTTAGGTTTTTTCATTCCAGCGGAGCTTTTTAATGTACAAGATCCTGGCCGCAGTGATGTTCAGCTTCACTTTTGCCCTCACTGCCTGCAGTACCAACTACAACAGTGACGAAGTGCCTGATGTATCTCCGGAGAATCTCTACAAAATCGCCAAAGCCAATATGGCTACCGGCAGTCTTACTACTGCCCGCCGCTATCTTGAGGCCATTGATTCCCGTTATCCTTTTGGTGACATCTCCTCCCAGGTTCAGCTGGACTTAATCTATGTCTACTACAAGGAGCGCGAGAGCGATCTTGCTGCTGCTCAGATTGCCCGTTTTATCCGTCTGAACCCTACTCATCCAAACATTGACTATGTTTACTACATGAAGGGTCTGACTGAGATTCAGAAGCGCTCTGATATGATTCAGGACTACTTTGGTCTCGATCGTTCCGAAAAGGATCCAACCAATTACTACAATGCCTTTAACACCTTCAGAGATCTGTTAAAGACCTATCCTGACAGTCTGTACGCCGCTGATGCTCTGCAGCGTATGATTTTCATCAAGGAGCAGCTGGCCCGTCGCGAGCTGGCCATTGCCGAGTACTATTCTGCCCGTGGTGCTTACGTTTCCACCATTAACCACACCAAGAATATTCTCTACAGCTACCGCTCCACCGAGGCTTTCCAGCCTGCCATGGAGCTGATGATCAGAAGCTATGATCGTCTCAACCTCGAGCATCCAAAGAAAGAGCTGACTGCTATCTACAAGTCAACTTTCGGTCATGAGCCTGATTACCTGGCTCCAGCCTATGCCCGTCACCAGAAGAACACCATTGTGCTCTTTGGCGAGAAGGAAAAGGCAAAGCCTGGCACTACTGCAGCCGCTGCCGAGCCTGAAGAGGAGTCCAGCTGGTATGATTTCATGCTCTTCTGGCGTGATGACAAGAATTCCGGCGTTCCTGCTCAGGAAGGCATCTAATTCCAAAAATACAGTTTAACGGCCGCATCTGCCGCGCCACCAGACGGGAAGTGCTGTTCCGTCACAGCCGGGCAGGAAAACTCATTTCCTGTCCTGGTGATGGAGACGAAGTTTCCCGCCCGGGCGCTGCCTCGAGTCATACGGTCCCGCCTCCGGGCGCAGCGCGCCCGGAGGCAGAAGTGCAAGCAGATGCCGACCATGGCGGTACTGACCGCCTTTTCAACAGCCCGTTTTATACGGGCTTTTTAATGCCCAGGTGCAAGGTAAGCAAGATGGCCCATCGTGATTTCAACTACGATCCTCCGTTAAGTCCTTTTCTGGATATCCTCTATGAGGATGATGACATTATGGTGGTGAACAAGCCCTCTGCCATTTTGTCAGTACCGGGCAAGCTGGCCATTCACCGTGACAGCATTCTCTCGCGTGTCAAAAGCATTCATGAAAATGCCTTTGCCGTGCATCGCCTTGACTATGGCACCTCAGGTGTCATGGTAGTGGGCCTGAACAAACCGGCCATATCCAGTCTGGGCAAGCAGTTTATTTCCCGCGACGTCCACAAGGTCTATGTAGCCTGGGTAGATGGAAAAATGGAGGGTACCGGTGCTGTGGACCTGCCCCTGATTCTGGATATCAACAACAGGCCTTATCAGACCGTGGACTTCGAGGTGGGCAAGCCTGCGCTGACCTACTGGCAGGCTCTGCACTATGATGCTGATCGCGATGCCACCTTTGTCCGTCTGTATCCTCAGACCGGCCGCTCCCATCAGCTGCGCGTACACATGCAGCAGACAGGTCACTCCATACTGGGAGACCATCTGTATGCCTGCGACAGAATTTATGAATGCGTCCCTCATCTGAACCTGCATGCCGCACTGCTGAGCTTTACTCACCCGTCAACAGGTCAGCCGCTGCGCTACTGCGCCCCGGCACCTTTTGAGGTTCCGGCTTCATGCACGCCTGAGCTCTCCTGGCTCGATGAGGATCTGTCAGGAAAGGTAGAGCACACCACCAGCACCATGCTCAAGCCAACTAACAGTGATGCACTCAACAGCAGGTACATCACCGATCCGGCATCATAGTAAGGCACGAAAGCCTGACTTGCTGACGCCTGAAAACACAAAGCCCCCGCAGATGTGAGTCTGCGGGGGCTTTGCGCTGATGCCGGGGGCAAGGCCCAGGCCAGCGGTGCCAGGCTCCGGCACTGCGATCCTGACGCACTGGACGGACCGTCCAGAGGGTCAGGGCCGGCCGGGGCCGGGCCTGGTTATTCGCCTCGGGCTTCCTTGATGATGTTGAAAGCAGTCTGAATGTCAGTGGCTTTCTGGGTATAAAGCTTGATCATTTCAGGAGGCAGACCCTGGGAGGCCAGACGGTCAGGATGGTACTTGAGCATGAGCTTCTTGTGGGCGCGGCGGATGTCCTCCCATGAGGTGTTCTCGTCTACGCCCAGAATCTCATAGGCATTGGCAAGTTCGCTCTTTGGAACAAATGAGCCTCCAGATGAGGAGCTGCCCTGATCGTGCTGATAACCTCCGCCCTGGTACTGACCGGAGCTGCCCTGAGTGCCTGAGCGGCGGGAGCTTCTGTGACGCTGGGAGTTCTGCTGCTGTTGCTGTTGCTGTTGCTGGGCATACTTGCGGGCAAACTGGGCAAACTGAACTTCGGCAAAACGGATGCGGATGAGTCGCTCCATCTTGTCGACAGGTACGTCCATGGCAATGGCTATCTGCAGGAGGCGCTCATGTTCACCCTCTGAAAGCACCTGGTCGGCAAGGGCAATTCCTACCTGAATTTCCAGCAGGAAGGAGAGCATGGCAATGTTGGAGCCGATAGCAGATCTGAGCGACATGGCCTCGGCATGGAGGTCAAAGTCATCGCTCTTGCCCTGATTAAAGCCCTCAATGGCCAGTGCACGCATTTCAGCATCGAGATTCATGACATCCATGAAGTACTCGGCCTGACGGATGTGGGACTCATTGATGCGTCCGGCACCGCGTGAGACGAAGCCCATCAGTCTGAAAGTGGACTGGATAAGAGTTTTGTGCATGGCTGAGCGTGGACCACGCCCGGCAAAGGCATTGCGGGCCTCAGCGCTCTGGGCTATGAGCTGATTGCGTGGCTTGTCATAGAAGTAGTAGCCAATAAGAAAGCCGATTAAAGCACCGATACCGCCAAATAAAAGGCCGATCAGGGCACCAATAATTCTTCCTTTCCAAGACATATTGCAAAAACCTGAAATAGTTAGGATCAAAACCGGATCTGAAAGTGCCGGGCAGGCCGCCGTCAGCTGCACCAGACAGGCGATGCAGGCCAGACGATGCGGGCCAGGCGATGCAGGCAAGACGATGCGGGCCAGACGATACAGGCCAGACGATGCGGGCCAGACGATGCAGGCCCGGCGATGCCAGCCTTGCTGCACAGGCCGGCCTGCGTTGTCAGCAGGGCGGCGCCGGGGCCGTGATTAGCGGCCGCTCAGGTGGGCGTTGAGCTGCTGCAGTCGCTCTACTGTGCCCACATCAAACCATGGGGATGTGATAACCGAGGCAGTGATGAGGCTACGGCCGGCCCAGTCATCAAAGTAAGGGCGCAGTGCCTGACGGGATACGCTGCGGCCTGCAAAGGCCTCAGGGTGGTACCAGGCAAAGCCCGAGAAGGTATAGTCGCTGCCGTAAATCATGTGGCCGTCGGCGCTTACGGCAAAATCACCGCCCGTATTATGGGCCGGGTTGGAGGTCAGATAGAGGTGAGCCAGAGCCTGCAGTCTGCCGTGTTCATCTCTGTCAGTCAGCTGCTTTGGGCATGGCAGCAGGAAGTCGTAGCTGCTGTCCAGAAAAATATCACCATTGACCACGATAAAAGGTTCGCTGCCCAGTAGAGGCAGAGCCTTGATAATACCGCCTGCAGTCTCAAGACCTTCGCTGTCCTCAGGGCTGAGCTCAATGCTGACGCCAAAGCGGCTGCCATCACCAAGGTATTCAAAGAGCACGTCTTTAAGCCATGCGCCATTTACTACCAGAGAGGTAATGCCAATGGCCTTGAGTTTCTCAATATGCCAGGCTATCAGGCTCTGACCACCGGCCTCCACCATAGGCTTGGGAATACGCTCAGTTAAAGGTCTGAGTCTCTTGCCCTGACCTGCGGCTAAAATCATGGCTTTCATTACAAACAACCTTAAGTCAAATCAGATAGATATCAAGTTTAGCAAATAATGCACATTACATAATTAGGGCAGTCGGATGCCAGATGCAAAAAAAGCCACAGATGTGGCTTTTTTTGATCATGCCCTGGGCATGCAGACGCCGGTGGCTGCAGGCAGCTGTAAGGCTGACGCCGCCTGGCAGCATGGTGGCCGGGCTTAAAGCCCTGTGTGCGGTCAGATGCGGCCGGCTACATTCTTTTCAAGGAAGGCAGCAAATGGACGCAGCTGCTCAAAGTACTGGCAGTTTCTGGTCAGATAGCCCAGAACGCGTGGCAGGTACTGCAGATAGCCGTCCTTGCCATCACGAAGCTTCAGGCGGTAGAACAGGCCCAGAACCTTGATATGTCTCTGAATGGCGCACAGACGGATCATGAGGTTGAACTGCTCAAGAGATACCTGCTCGCGGTCAAAGATGCCGCAGACAGTGTATACCTCATAGGCAAACTTGCAGATCCTCTCTACAAACTCATCTTCCATGTCTACATAGCAGTCATAGCCAATGGAAGCAAGATCATAGCAGGCAGGGCCCTTGACCATATCCTGATAGTCCAGAATGGCAAAACGCGACAGGATGGAGATTTCCTTGCCTGCAGGGACGACCATGATATTGCGGGAGTGATAGTCACGGTGCATGGCTGTCTGAGGCTGGGCACGGCACTGCTCGCTGATAAAGTCCCAGGTCTGAGCAATCATCTTTTCATCTTCAGTACTCAGCTGCAGATTCAGAGCCTTGTCAAAAAGCCACTCACGGCAGATGTTGAGCTCCATTTTGATGAAGTCATCATCAAAAAGCGGCAGCTCACTCAGGGTCTTATAGTCAGTCTCATCAAGGTCATAATGAGGAATGACATCAGCCTCTGCTGAAGGATCCTTCAGGGCTGCCTGACGGCGCTGCTCAAGGGCCTGAGCCTGCTCAGGTGAGAAAGGCATGGCGCCTATTTTGGTAAGCTCGCGAAGGGTCTTTAAGTAGTAGGCCGGCTCCTTGCCATCAGGAATGGAGTTGATGTAGACAAAATCACCCATGTCCTCAAGGACCATAAAGCCCTTTTCAATGTCGGAGACGATAATGGCCGGAACCAGCACTTTTGCATGGTCAAGCAGACGGTTGATGTCAGCAAACTCACGGTTTTTCTGAGTCTCTGGAGGGGCGTCCATGACAATGACCGAGCCCACATAGCCAATGCGCGGACTTACACCATGAGCGGCGCACAGGCTGGTAAAGGCCTGTTCACTCATTTTGAGACGATAGTACTTTCTGAAGCTGGCATCGCCATTTAACAGGCTCAGGGAGCCGGCGCAGTCGCAGCCGCAATCACATGGATCGCAGTCGGAGCATGCAATATTGTTGTTTTTTAAAAAAGCCAGAAGATCTTGATAGCGACTAGACACGTTCAAATACTAAATCCCATACGCCGTGACCCAGACGCTCACCTCTTTGCTCAAACTTGGTCAGAGGACGCCAGTCAGGACGCGGAATATAGCCTCCTTCAGGATTGGTGTTTACAAGACCTGATGCTGCATCGAGGCAGGCGAGCATCTGCTCGGCATATTCCTGCCAGTCTGTAGCCATACGGATATGGCCGCCATGCTTAAGCAGTGGAGTTACCAGCTTGAGGAAGTCATCATTGATGAGACGACGTTTGTGGTGACGTGCCTTAGGCCATGGATCAGGGAAGAAAATCTGCAGAATATCGATGCTTTCAGGTCCCAGACATTTGGTAAGAACCTCAAAGGCATCATACTTGATTACTCTGACATTAGATAGCTGCTGCTCCTCAATGAGCAACATGGCAGCGCCCACACCAGGAGGGTGCACCTCAATGCCCAGATAGTTGCGCAGCGGGTCTTTGGCGGCCATTTCCACAAAGGACTTGCCCATGCCAAAACCGATCTCCACTACCAGGGGAGCCTCACGCTGAAAAATTTTCGCTGTGTCGAGCTTTTCAAGTGCACTGACATCAACCATGTATTTTGGTGCCAGCTCCTCAAGAGCCTTGGTCTGGGCAGCAGTCATGCGGCCGGCGCGGATTACGAATGATTTGACACGCTGGTTGCGGCGGCTGTCAGCAGCACCATCGCCATCAGCGCCTGCGCTGCTTGTAGCGCAGGCGTCAGTAGCGGCGGCAGCAGGGCAGGCTGCATCGGTTGCTGCACCCTCGCCGGCAGCTCCGGCGGCGCAGCACTCTGGGCGGGCCTCATCACAAGGGCGGTTTTCACTGAGGTGGGCAAAGTCTGGATTGTTATTGGTCATCAGCTGTTTTCGGGCATGAAAAAGCCGTTGCACTTTGGTTCTCCTCAGGCATCAGTGCCCGCTCTGAATAGTATGGTGGCGGGCACAGGGGGAGGTAATGACCTCCCCGGAAAATCTCAGTGAACGGCGGGATAAAAACTTAGATAAGTTCGAGTTCCTGCATGGCCTTTTTAATCTCCTCTCTGGTCTGTGCAGACAGAGGCATAACTGGCAGGCGAACTTCTTCTGAGCACAGTCCCAGTAAGGAGGCACCGTACTTGGCACCTGCAGGGGATGGCTCCTTGAACATTAAGCCGTGAAGCTTCATCAGTCTGTCCTGGAGGGCGCGGGCTTCATCCCACTTGCCGGTCAGGGTCAGTTCCTGAACCTTGTGGACAAGCTGAGGGGCTACGTTGGCAGTAACGGAAATACAGCCGGTACCGCCGGCAACATTATAGCTTACCTGGGTGGCATCTTCACCGCTGAGCCAGGTAAAGTCAGGGCGGGAAATCAGATTGCGCTCCAGCCATGGACGGGCCAGATCGCCGGTGGCGTCCTTGATGCCGGCAATGCGTGGCAGCTGGGCCATACGGGCAACAGTATCAGGGGTGATATTTACAACAGCACGTCCTGGAATGTTGTAAATGAAAATTGGCAGGTCGGTAGCGTCATGAACCATCTTGAAGTGGGCATACAGACCATCCTGATTTGGACGGTTGTAGTAACCGGCTACATGCAGCAGACCGTCAGCACCGGCCTTCTGAGCCTCTACTGAGTAGTGAATGGCTTCCACAGGGTTGTTTGAGCCGGCACCGGCCATGACAGGAACACGTTTGTTGGCTACTTGAGCTACGATTGCGATGACACGGGCGTGCTCTTCTGAGCTCAGGGTTGGACACTCGCCGGTGGTACCGGCAGGAACAATGGCATCAGTACCGTTTTCAATGTGCCACTCAACCAGGCGCTCCAGAGCCTTCTCATCAAGTTTGCCATCTTTGAATGGGGTGATCAGAGCGACTAACGAACCGTGGAAGGTATTCATGGAAGTGGTTCTCCTTAATTGGAAGCGCAGGGTTAACTGGGGGTAAACGTACAGCCGGGCATGATCAGTGTAATGAAAATCATCCCGGTCAGGGCTTGGGGATCCTTATGCTCATGGCTGCCGTGTCAGCAGCGGCTGCGCAGCTGCGCTGTGGCGGCTGCCGCATGGCTGCAGGGCAGTCGTGCGGACTGGCAGTGCATAATGTTTTGTAAAGCACAATGGCCTGATGTGGCCCTGGTATGATGTCACAGGGCAGGTGCTGCGCAGCTGCCGGGCAGCTGCAGCCACAGGCTGGCTGCCTCGGGCATGCATACATGCATGCATGCACGCAGACATACTGCCCTGGCTGCATTTTGCAACCTTGGCTTACGTTACCTGGAAATTCCTATCTTTGCCCGCTGGCGGGCATCATGAGAACGATGCGCAAAATCGTATGTGAAATATAAGCCATGCTGTCAGGCTGTGACAGGCTGTGCGTCTATTGTAGCCGCTGTATACCTGAATGCAGGCCTGAACAGGTGAAATTGTATCAAAACAGGGCAAATTTGCCCTGATCTATGAGTTTCATGGCATGGTCAGTCCTGAGGACTGTGGCAGTAAAAATGTCGAAAAACCAGATAAATATCACCGTTATTATCCATAATTGCTAATCTCCTGGGCGTATTAAAACAAAGCCCCGCGCACCTGCGTGGTGCAGGTGGCGGGGCTCTGTGGTGTAAACATACCTGGTGCAGGTGCGGGCCGGAGCCTGCGCCTGCAAACGGGGCAGGTTTACTTGTTGGAATTCTGCAGACGTAAGGTTGGGAACAGAATTACATCACGGATAGTGTGGCAGTTGGCAAAGAGCATGACGGTACGGTCGATACCAATGCCCTCACCGGCAGTTGGAGGCAGACCGTGTTCCAGAGCCACGATGTAGTCCTCATCGTAGTACATGGCTTCGTCATCACCATGATTCTTCTGCTCAGCCTGCTGGTGGAAGCGGCCGGCCTGATCATCAGGATCGTTGAGCTCGGAGAAGCCGTTACCCATCTCACGGCCGCCAATGAAGAACTCAAAGCGATCAGTGAAAGCAGGATCCTTGTCACTGCGGCGAGCCAGAGGAGAGATCTCGGCTGGGTAGGAGGTGATGAAGGTAGGCTGCTGTAAGTGGTGTTCAGCAACTTCTTCAAAGAGGGCAGCAATGTAGTGACCCAGTACCCAGCCCTTCTGCATCTCAATGTGCAGCTTCTTACACCACTCACGTGCCTTTTCCTCGTCCTCGAGGTCTTCCATGGTGATGCCGTTGCCGTACTTGACCACAGCTTCCTTCATGGTCAGGCGCTCAAATGGCTTTGCAAAGTCCAGATCGAGGCCTGGTTCGCCTTCCTTGCCATAGTGAACTCTGGTATCGCCCAGAACCTCAAGGGCCATCTTGCGGAACAGATCCTCAGTCAGGTCGATGAGGTCGTGGTAGTCGTGGTAGGCCATATAGAACTCAATCATGGTGAATTCAGGGTTGTGGCGTACGTCGATACCCTCGTTACGGAAGTTACGGTTAATTTCGTAAACGCGCTCAAAACCGCCCACTACCAGACGCTTTAAGTAAAGCTCAGGAGCGATACGCAGGTACATGTCCATGTCCAGGGCATTGTGGTGGGTGATAAATGGCCTTGCATTGGCACCACCTGGAATGACGTGCATCATTGGAGTCTCAACTTCCATGAAGTTGGCAGCATCCATGTAGCGACGGATAAAGGAAATAATTTTGGTGCGGATCTGGAAGGCGCGGCGGGACTCTTCATTGGCAATGAGGTCGAGGTAACGCTGACGGCAGCGTGCTTCCTGATCAACAAGACCCTTGTACTTCTCTGGCAGAGGACGTAAGGCCTTAACCAGCAGACGTAAGGAGGTTACATGCAGGGAAAGCTCACCGGTTTTGGTCTTGAAAGCGTAGCCGGTAACACCAATGATGTCACCAAGGTCCAGCTTCTTGAACATGTCCTGGTACTGACCCTCAGGCAGGGCATCACGGGTAACATAGATCTGAATCTTGCCGCCCATGTCCTGTAAGGTAGCAAAAGAAGCCTTGCCCATGATGCGGCGGGTCATGATACGGCCGGCAATGGTGTAGGTATTCTTTTCCTGCTCCAGTACTTCGTTATCCTTACCCTCGCAGGCTTTGACAATGTCAGAGGAAATGGCATCACGGTGGAAGTCATTTGGATAGGCCTGACCCTGCTCGCGTAAGGCATTGAGCTTCTCGCGGCGTTCCTGGATTTGAGAGTTGGTGTTCTCAGTGGTTGGATTGGTATCCTGAGTCATGATTGTTAATACATCCTGAAGAGAAAAAGGACAAAAAATTCTGTGTTGAGGCTGGCAGGGAGGGCCATCAGGCCCGTACCTGCCCATGGGCTGCCCCGGTACGGGCCATGGGCCCGTCCCGGCCTGCCTGCCCGGGCAGATAAGGCAAGGCCTTGCCCAGCCTGCCCGGGTCAGGGACTACAGGCCCTGCTTGAGGCTGGCCTCAATAAACTGGTCTAAAGAGCCATTGAGCACGCTCTGGGTATCACGGCACTCGACGCCGGTACGCAGATCTTTAACGCGGGCATCATCGAGCACATAAGAACGGATCTGGCTGCCCCAGCCGATATCGTCCTTGCTGTCCTCAAGGGCCTGCTGCTCGGAGCGCTGTTTGCGCAGCTCCAGCTCATAAAGGCGTGCACGCAGCTGTTTCATGGCCTGATCACGGTTCTGGAACTGTGAACGCTCGTTCTGACAGCTGACCACAATGCCTGTTGGCTTGTGGGTAATACGCACGGCAGATTCAGTCTTGTTTACGTGCTGACCACCGGCACCTGAGGAGCGGAACACATCCACATCAAGATCAGCCGGATTGATCTCAATCTTGATTTCGTTATCGACTTCAGGATAGGCAAAGGCTGAACAAAATGAAGTGTGGCGGCGGTTGTTGGAGTCAAAAGGTGACTTGCGGACCAGACGGTGAATACCGGTTTCGGTACGCAGCCAGCCGTAGGCATATGGACCTTCAAATTTGATGGTAGCGCCCTTGATGCCGGCAACTTCGCCTTCTGACAGGTCGGTTACAGTACATTTAAAGCCATGCTTTTCGCCGAATTTGATATACATGCGCATGACCATTTCAGCCCAGTCCTGGGCCTCTGTACCACCTGAACCTGACTGAATATCAAGATAGCAGTCGGAATTGTCATGATCCTGGGAGAACATGCGCTCGAATTCGAGCCCGGCTACCTTTTTGTCGAGCTCTTCAAGCTCGCGGGCAGCTTCCTCAAGAGTGCTCTCGTCGTTCTCCTCACGGCCCAGTTCGTGGAGCATGGCCACGTCTTCAAGGCCCTGATCAATTTCCCTGAACATGTTAACAATATGCTCAAGAGTCTGGCGTTCCTTGCCAAGGCTCTGGGCCTGTTCAGGATTGTTCCATACATCAGGATCCTCAAGCAGTCCGTTTACTTCTTCCAGACGCTCTTTTCTGGCATCCAGATCAAAGATACCCCCTGAGGGTCTGAGCACGCTCGCCTATGTCGGCAAGGCGTGTGGTTAAAGATACGTTATCTAACACCATAATCCCTTAAAAATGCGAAAAATACGATAATCAAACAGCCTGTTATTATAACAAATTGCCATTGACTGCGCCTGATATACACGGGCAGAGCCCGGAAAAAATGCTAAAATCCGAAGTGTTGCCTGACAGCGGAGCACAGCCCCGTGCAGGCAGAAAACCATAACATCATGAGCCTCATTTAAGTTACTTTGCCCGGGCTTTGCCCAAGGGGGCATGACAATGAGGTCTGGCTGCCTGCATCAGCCCTCAAAGCAGTGCTCTGACACTGCGACCGGCAGGCTGCCCAGCTGAGGAGAATTGCAATGTTGGCTGAAGATATCAAAGTTTCAGTAGAGCTGGCTCTTAAGGAAGATTTAGGCGGCAAGGTTGATGAGAGCCTTGATGTTACTGCTCAGCTGATTCCGGCCGATCACATTAATGAAGCCACTGTTATTACCCGTGAGCCAGGCGTATTCTGTGGCAAACAGTGGGTTGAAGAAGTCTATGCTCAGTTAGGCGGCGGCGTTGAGATTGAGTGGTTCGTCAAAGATGGCGACCAGCTGGTAGAAAACCAGAAGCTCTTCCACGTCAAGGGTAATGCCCGCATCATGCTCACCGCTGAGCGCACCACCTTAAATTTCGTACAGACCCTCTCTGGCGTTGCCACCCTGGTTAACCGCTATGTAAAGGCCATGGGTGAGACCAAAACCCGTCTGCTCGATACCCGCAAGACCGTTCCTGGTCTGCGTACTGCCCTTAAGTATGCAGTAACCGTAGGTGGTGGTCAGAATCACCGTATTGGCCTTTTTGATATGTACCTCATCAAGGAAAACCACATCATGGCCTGTGGCGGCATCAGCGCTGCCGTAGCCCGTGCCCATGAGCTCAAGCCAGGCACAAAGGTTGAAGTTGAGGTTGAGTCCTTAGCTGAGCTGCAGGAGGCTCTGGATGCCGGTGCCGACATCATCATGCTCGACAACTTCCAGTTTGACGACATGATTGAGGCCGTTAAGGTTACCAATGGCCGCGCCAGGCTTGAGATTTCCGGCAATGTAAACCTCGAGACCATTGGCCGCTATGCCTCCACCGGTGTGGACTTTATCTCCGTAGGTGCCCTGACCAAGAATATTCAGGCCCTCGACCTGTCCATGCGCTTCCACAAGGACTAATCAGGCAGCACTGTGCAGCGCAGTCACCTGCGCTGCAGGCTGCGCCGGTCCCGGCACGGGCCCCGCAGGGCTGCTGAGACCACCCGGGCCGCCGGCCCATAAAAAAGGGAGTGATACCTCACTGGTATCACTCCCTTTTTTGCCTGATTTGCAGCAAGGCATGGCCCACCATGGCCATGCCTTGCTGCCGCAGCCGCTGCGTCGGCCGCAGCTGCGGATGCTGTCAGATGCTCTCCATGTTTACACGTGGCATGATGTGGCAGACCAGCTCATATGGAATGGTGCCGCACAGGTTGGCTACACGCTCAACAGGCAGGCCCTCACCCCAGAGAATTACCTCATCGCCCACCTTGTCCTTAGCATCAGGGCCCAGATCAACAAAGAGCATGTCCATACACACATGGCCTGCAGTAGGAACCATGCGTCCGTTGATGAGCACAGGAGAGCCATTAGGCATGGTGCGCGGATAGCCGTCACCGTAACCTGCGGCCACTACACCAAGAACAGTGTCATGAGGGGCTGTCCAGGCTGCGCCATAGCCCACCATGGCGCCCTTTTTGATGCGGCGGGTAGCAATAAGGGAGCTCTTGAGGGTCATGACAGGGGTAAGGCCCAGGTCCTCACCTGTTTTGTCAGCATATGGAGAAATGCCGTACATGATGATGCCCGGGCGGACAAAATCGGTGCGGGCTTTAGGCCAGGAAATGATACCGGCGCTGTTGGCAAGGCACAGATCACCTTTGAAATCTCTGGCTACTTCAAAGAAATACTCTATCTGCTCCTGATTGTAGGCACTCATTTCAGGAGTGTCTGCAACGCTTAAATGGGAGATAAGACCAACAGGCTGTACCACATGAGGTGAGCTCTCAAGGCGCTGCTTCATCTGAGCCACTTCATCGCGTGAGGCGCCCAGACGGTGCATGCCTATGTCTATCTTCAGCCAGGCATGAACAGGGCGTGGTACAGGGGCACTTTCGATGGCGTCAATCTGCTCCTGATCGTGAACAGCGGTATAGAAACCCTGTTCGGAAATGGTCACCACATCTTCGGCATTTAAAAAGCCTTCAAGCAGGATTACCGGCTTGGTAATACCGGCCTGGCGCAGCTCCATGGCCTCAGGCAGACGGGCTACGGCATAGGCATCAACCTTGGGCTCAATGGTCTGTGACACATTGATAAGGCCATGACCGTAGGCATTGGCTTTGACTACGGCAACGATTTTGGATTGAGGGACCAGGGATTTGATCTTGTCCAGATTGGACAGCAGGGCCTGATGATTGATGACGGCAGTTACTGATTTCATCGTAAACAAACAATTGAGCCAAAAGCTTTCCAGCAACACTCAAATCAGGGCGACAGCGCAAAGCAGCCCACTGGCCACAGTACAGCGCAAAGCAACCCATGGAGGCACTGCCAGCGCAAAGCCGCCAGCTGGCCACAGTACAGCGCAAAGCAGCCCATAGCGGCACTGCCAGCGCAGGACCTCATATTGGCCACAGGGCAGCGCAATGGACACAGGACAGTGCAAGGCCGCTGATGGGGCACTGAGGGCACGGGCCATGGCCTGCTGCAGTATTTAACTGGCAGGGCAGGTGTTGATGGAATTGAAGAGAGAGTCAGCCATTTACTGTGCTGAGCCAGGCTGCAGGCCTGGACCGCGCAAGGCACAGCAGCATGAGCACTGAGGCTGTTTCCTGGTAGAGCGGGCTCTGGTCTCACGGCTTTTGGCCGGTCTTAGGTGGGACCGGGGCAGGGCAATACACAAATGAGCTATTGTACAGGATCCGGGCGTAGTGATCTGATCTTAATTGACACTGTGTACAGTAACATGGCTCAAAATCCCCCGGCTTACTTGCAGCGTACAGCCGCTGCCGGCCCGTCTGACCGGGGCAGCCCCAGATGCGCACAGGCCCTGGTGCAGTGCACAGCCGCTGCCGACCCGTCTGACCGGGGCAGCCCCCAGATGAGCACAGGCCCTGGTGCAGTGCACAGCTGCAGCAGGGCCTGTGGGGCCGGGCGTAAGCCCGCGCAGGGTCCAGAAGGGCGCACAGGGCACCTCGGTGCACCGGAACGGCACGCCCAGGCGGGCGGCAGGGGCGGTTATCAGTAGTTGATAACGTTGGCGGCAGCGCCGCCTGGAACGCCGCCAATGCCCGGAGGTGCTCCTATGCCTGGAGGGGCGCCAATTCCCGGGGCTGAGCCAGTAGCCAGGGAGTCGTAGTTGGCCTCGGCATAACCCTTGTCATAGAAGGCTGTGTACTCGCCTACGAAGAAGAGCTCGATATCGGAAGTAGCACCGTTACGGTTCTTACCTATGATCAGGGTGGCCTGATTGGAGTTGTCCTCGCCGCCCTCGCCCTTGGTGTAAACAGATTCACGGTGCAGGAACATAATCATGTCAGCGTCCTGCTCCAGAGAGCCGGATTCACGCAGGTCGGAGTTTAATGGACGGTGGTCCTTACGGTTATCAACTTCACGGTTGAGCTGCGCCAGAGCAATGATAGGCACCTCAAGCTCCTTGGCCAGCATCTTGAGGGAGCGGGAGATTTCACCAATTTCCAGAGTACGGTTGGCTGCCTTGGTCTGGCTGCGCATCAGCTGCACGTAGTCAATCATGATAACGGACAGGCCGCCGTGTTCCATGTGCAGCTTGCGGGCGCGGGCGCGCAGCTCCAGAGGGGTAATGTCGCCGCTGTCATCGATATAGAGCTTGTCGCGGGTTACATTGTCAGTAACGCAGGTCAGCAGCTTGATCTTGCGGACAATATCCATCCACTGGTCGCTTGATACCTCACCTGCCTTGAGCTTGTTCATGCTGACACGGCCAAAGGTGGAGAGCAGACGCATCAGAATCTGCTCGGTAGGCATTTCAAGGGAGAACACCAGAGCTGGTTTGGTGATGTTCGGGTTCATGGCCACGTTAGCCACGATATTCATGGCAAAGGAGGTTTTGCCTACTGACGGACGGGCCGCGATGATGTTGAGAGATCCCGGCTGCAGACCCTGAGTGATATTGTCAAGGTCGGTATAGCCTGTAGGTACGCCTGACATCTTCTGCTCATTTTTGATTTCATCCTGAATCTTCATGAGCAGCTCAACAGCCTTAGGCACGGCTGGCTGAGGACCGGTATCGTTCTGATTGGCCGACTCTACCAGTTTGAAAATCAGACCCGAGGCCTCATCGTAGATCTCACGTGCAGTACGGCCCTCAGGCTGGTAGCACATGTCGATGATGCGCTCGTTAATCTCAATCATGGCGCGGCGCTTGGCCTTGTTGCGGATAATCTGGGCGTACTCGATAACAGCTGAGCTTGGTACACCACTGTTGATGATGAGACTGGCTATATAGGAGCGGCCACCTGCCTTGTCCAGAGTGCCATCAGTTTCAAGCTGATCGGAGAGCACAGTAGGATTGAAGTCATCTGAGCTTGCTGAGCGGGTCAGAATGGCAGCGTAGATAATACGGTTTTTCTCCGAGGCAAATTCCTCAACCTCGAGAGTTCCTATAGCATCAGAGATGGCAGTAAGCAGAGTTCCTTCCTGGATAATTGCGCCAAGCAGATTGCGCTCGGCATCAAGATCAACTGGAGGATCTTTAAAAGCAGGCTGATTCAGGTCGAGATCACTCATTGCCATTCTCCATTAACAGGTGAAAAAACCAGGACAGTATAGCCACAACTTCAGGTCGGTGCCAGGCCCATGGACCCACGGTGCGCCCCTGGTATCTTTCCCTGTATTCATGCCAGCGGCCGCCCTCAAAATGACAAATCCTGATATGTGTTATGTCCAGGTTGGGGACATGTTTTGGCCTCAATTGCAGCTTTGGACCCAATGCCTGTCCGGGATAATTTTTTTTTCTCAGTGCCGCAGTCAGGCCCTGCAGGGCCACCCGGCTATAAATTCAATTACGCATGAAATAACGGCCCGCAAGCCTCAAATCACAGCCCCAAAAAAATATACAGCCAGACCCAATAACAGCCGGTCAAATCGCAGTACCGTAAGACCGGCCATCTCCGCCTGAAAGGCCATCTGTGCTGGCTTTACATCACACACATGCAGCCGCCCTCCTGACGGACATCTCCTGGAGGTGACGGCTCCTGCTGCCGCAGACGCTGCCTGCATGCCATGAAGCCTCCGGCCACACATCATCAGGCGCTCGGAAGCAGATGGCGGTGGGCCACTGTGGGCTTATGCGGATGTCGGAGGGGAGCAATTAACAGAACGGGATGTGCAGAATACAGAAACGACAAAACCCGGCTTCTTTGTTCAAGAACCGATGTTCAATTGTTTGGAGGTGATTTATAAAAGAATTTATAAAGGAGGGAGAGACATGCTCTAAAAGAGGTGGCGCACCCGAAGAGATTCGAACTCCTGACCGATCGGTTCGTAGCCGATTACTCTATCCAGCTGAGCTACGGGTGCGCTGTGTTGACAAACAAAAACATAAAGCAGCGATTTAGTGGCGCACCCGAAGAGATTCGAACTCCTGACCGATCGGTTCGTAGCCGATTACTCTATCCAGCTGAGCTACGGGTGCATCGTTACTTTGATATGCTTCCGCTTATCAAGTGGCGCCCATTATAGCAAAAAGTTTTGACGTGGCAAGCATTTTTAAAAAAAATTTTACGCCGATTTTGCAAAAGCAGATATGTATGCTTGCAAAAGGCCATGTATATCTGATCCGTAATGCCATACGCACCCGTTTTTTTCTAAAGAAAAAACAGCTCCATGACGGCTGCATGAGCACTTTGGTCTTCAACAACCCGGTTCACGCTCCCGAAAACAGCTCTCGCAGCCAGCATATCACCCTCACCGGTGCACCTGCAGTGCCTTAGAGCTGCGCTGTCAGTGCCAGTTGCCTGCAGCAGGATGCTTTATGGGCAGTCAGCATAAGCAATGTCCTTGGCCTGCAGCAGGATGCTTTATGGGCAGTCAGCATGAGCAATGTCCTTGGCCTGCAGCAGGATGCTTTATGGGCAGTCAGCATGAGCAATGTCCCTGAGTGCCCGCAGCTCACAGTACTGTGTCCGGCAGCAAAGAGCAGATAAACTGCTACAGCACCCTCTGGCGCAGTTGAAGGTAAAGTGGCAGCACAGGCTGTCAGTACGCTCCACCAGGTGGCCTGGCGAGGTCTGCGCATGGCAAGTAATTGGTCAGTGCAGCGAAAGCTCACTGGTCAATGGCAGGGCTGGGGCAGTGCAGGTGGCAGGACGTGACCTTATGATTGTAATGCAGCAAAGATAATTTATAAAAGTTAAGGTAATGTAACCATGGGGTGCATTTAACTTTACGGCAGAGGGAATCATGCCGCAGGCAACGCAGCAGGCAGAGAAAGCGGACAGGAAGAGCGGGCAGAGCGGATGAGCAGGCAGACGGTTCATGAGGGCATGCGGTGACTTGCCTTGCTAAAAGCTGTGTATGACGCAGCACTATGGCTGGGCGTGCAGCCGGGGTGATGGGGTGTGCTGTGAGCGCAGATCTGGCGGTCGGGGTATGGGATGGGCTGCTGAGATTCTGGAGTTTGCCGGGACCTGTCTCTGGTAATCTGGAGAGCTGGTTATTTGTGGGCAGTGAGAGAGGGAGATTCTTGTGGCAGGCTGGTTGTGAGTTGCCCGCAGGGACTGGGCTTAGATGAGTGTCATAGATACAGACATCGGATAATAAAAAAACAGCATGAAGCTGTCTTTTATTTCACATCGGTGGCGGAGAGAAAGGGATTCGAACCCTCGATACAACTTTTTGGTCGTATGCTCCCTTAGCAGGGGAGTACCTTCAGCCTCTCGGTCATCTCTCCGCGACTGTGTGCGCGCATTATCAGGGTTTTAGCACATGATGTCAAGCAATTTCCTTAATATTTTTACATGAATTTAACGACGGAGTGCGTAGCTGCGTGCATGGCGGCCATATATATGCCTTTCTTCATGTTTTTTCGTCTGGTTAAAAAGAGCCTGGTTATTTGCTGAATGGTGCCTGTTTTTTGGGCGTGCACTCCCGACACGCAGTCACCGGTAAGCAGGCATTCATTGGCTGCGTCAATGGGCAGTGATCAGTAGTCAGGCGGTTGCTTTGAGGTGCCAGGTGAGGCGGCGGGCTGACAGGAGGGTGGTGGCGGGCATGATGGAGGGTGCCAGGGATGCCGGTGGCTGGCTGCCGGGCAAAAAAAACGGGCAGCCCCGCATGGGGTGCCCGGTTTTCCTGAAGAGGGTGAGATCAGTGCATCAGGAGCGGCCGTCGTGGAGCTCGCCGTCTTGTGCATCGCTCAGAGCGTCGCTCAGAGCGGTACCATCACCTGTCTGGCTCTGGCAGTCATCATCCTCTTCCTGGCTGTCAGTATCGGCATTAAGTGAGCATGCACTCAGGCGATCACTGCGCAGCAGTGAGTCGCGTATGATTCTGCAGCTTGACGGGGCTTCAATACCCAGTCTCACCTTGCCTGACTTAAGCTCAACAACGGTAATGGTAATATCCCTTCCGATATGAATTTTCTCACCTTTCTTCTGGGATATTACGAGCATTTACAGGTGCTCCTGTAAGAATGGGTCTACAGCTGCAATGGCTGCATCCAGACCGTCCTTGTTGGTGCCACCGGCCTGAGCCATGTCAGGACGGCCACCGCCCTTGCCATCTACGTGAGCGGCAACAGCGTTGACCAGATCACCGGCCTTGAGCTTTGAGGTCAGATCCTTGGATACGGCAGCAATGAGGTTGACCTTGTCGGTCTTCTCATCAACACAGCCCAGGACTACTACACAGGTCTTGAGGGTGTTCTTGAGCTCGTCTACAGCAAGACGCAGTTCGCGCATGGAGTAGCCGTCAACCTTGCGGGCAACAACCTTGACGCCCTTGACCTCAGTGGCCTCATGGGCAAAGTTTACGCACTCAAAGTGTACGAGCTTCTCCTTTAAGAGCATGTTCTCATGCTCGATGGAGCTGGTGTGCTCAATCATGTAGCGGGCACGCTCCACGAAGCTGAAGTTGTCAGTCTTCATGATATTGCATGCCTGAGACACGATGCGGGAAACGGCCTGCTGGTACTCAATGGCAGCCTCACTGGTCAGAGCCTCAATACGGCGTACGCCTGAGGCGATGGACTCATCGGAGACAATCATGAAGTAGCCCAGATCACCGGTGCGCTCAGCATGGGTACCGCCGCACAGTTCCTTGGAGTCGCAGCCCATGGTAACTACGCGTACTTCACCCTCATACTTCTCATCGAACAGAGCCATGGCACCGGACTGCTTGGCCTCATCGAGGTTCATGATGTCGGTGACAACAGGGCTGTTGTTACGGATAAAGGAGTTGACCAGAGCACTTACCTGCTGACGCTCCTGAGTGGTAAGAGGCTGTGGGTGAGAGTAGTCAAAACGCAGACGGTCAGGACCAACAGAAGAACCCTTCTGGTGGACGTGATCGCCCAGTACCTGGCGCAGAGCAGAGTGCAGCAGGTGGGTTGCAGTGTGGTGAGCTGCAATGTCCTTGCGGCGCTTTGAGTTGACAATGGCACGGCACTGGTCGCCGGTCTTGAACTCGCCCAGCTCAACACGGCCTACGTGAATGGTGGCCTTGCCTACAAACTTTGTGTTCTCAACGATAAAGAGATTGTTGCCACAGCGGATTTCGCCGGTATCGCCAATCTGACCACCCTTTTCAGCATAGAAAGGAGTGTTGTCCAGAACGATAACAGCCTGCTCGTCAGTGAGAACTTCGCTGCACTCTTCAACGCCCTTGAACATGGCGATGATTTTGCCCTCATCCTCGGTACGGCCATAGCCTGAGAATGTGGTCTCAGCGTTGAGCTTGAGCTCCTTGTTGTAGTCGATGCCGAAGGCGGAGGCAGACTTGGCGCGCTCACGCTGCTTGTTCATCTCGGTCTCAAAGCCGTCCATGTCCACGATGTAGCCACGGTCACGTACTACGTCCTGGGTCAGGTCAGCTGGGAAGCCGTAGGTGTCATAGAGCTTGAAGACAACCTCACCTGGGATGGTGCGCTCGGCGCCGAGCTTCTCAAGCTCGGAGTCAAGCAGTGCCAGACCACGGTCCAGGGTGTTGAGGAACTGCTCTTCTTCCTTCTTGAGGGTGCGCTCGATAAGAGCCTGCTGCTCAACCAGCTCAGGATAGGCCTTGCCCATGAGCTCTACGAGCTTTGCTACTACCTTGTAGAAGAATATGTCCCTGGCGCCCAGCAGACGGCCATGACGTACGGCACGGCGGATAATGCGGCGCAGTACATAGCCACGGCCCTCATTGGATGGCAGTACGCCATCGGCAATCAGGAAGGAGCAGGAGCGGATGTGGTCGGAGATTACGCGCAGGGACTTGGAGGACTTGTCAGAAACACCAAGGATCTCGGCAGCTGAATCAATCAGGCCACGGAACAGGTCAATGTCGTAATTGGAGTGTACGCCCTGGAGCACGGCAGCAATACGCTCAAGGCCCAGACCGTTGTCGATCATTGGCTTGCCCAGTGGCTCAAAGGTACCGTCGGCCTGACGGTTGTACTGCATGAACACGATGTTCCAGATTTCGATGAAGCGGTCACCGTCTTCCTCAGGTGAGCCTGGAGGGCCGCCCCAGATGCCTTCACCGTGGTCGTAGAAAACCTCGGAGCATGGGCCGCAAGGACCGGTATCGCCCATCTGCCAGAAGTTGTCAGAGTTATAGCGGCCGCCCTTGTTGTCACCGATACGTACGATCTTCTCAGCTGGCAGACCGACAATGTCGTGCCAGATGTTGTAGGCTTCGTCGTCCTCGGCATATACGGTTACCATTAAGGACTCTTTTGGTAACTTGTAACCCTCGGTTAACAGCTCCCAGGCGTAGGTAATGGCTTCTTTCTTGAAGTAGCCGCCGAAGCTGAAGTTACCCATCATCTCAAAGAAGGTGTGGTGACGGGCTGTGTAGCCTACATTGTCCAGATCATTCTGCTTGCCGCCGGCACGTACACACTTCTGTGCAGTGGTAGCGTTGATGTATGGTCTTCTGTCCTTGCCAAGGTAAATATCCTTGAACTGGTTCATACCGGCATTGGTAAACAGAAGGGTAGGATCGTTGTAAGGAACGAGAGAACTGGAACGAACAATCTCGTGATTATGATCCTTGAAGTAATTGAGAAACGTGGAACGTATCTCGTCGGTTGTCATGTACATGCGAAAACTCTTGTCTGTTCACAAGTGGAAGTGATCTGACGCCGCCATGAAGGAATATGGGCAGACTCAGGACTTGCTGTGGTATCGCCCTGCAGACGATACGGGCCGGTTCAGTAAGTCCCGGCTGACCATGAGCAGGCCGTCAGGCCGCTTTGATGCCGCAGTGCTCACAGATCCTTTCAGGAATCAGGCGTCCGTGCCTGAAAGCCCGAAGCCCTGTTGATGCATACGGCTGAAAATCCGACTCAATTAAGGCATTACCAGCATATACCTGCCAGGTATTTTCGGTAAGCAACTGGGGCACCATCCTGCAGCAGCTGCATGCAGGGAGGTCTTATCCAGCCCCGGGATTTATTAAAGCCTGATCCTGAATTATACCTTTATCCGCACGGGACAAAGGAATATTTTTATATTTCTCTGCCCGGCCTTTTGCAAAGCAAAAAGTACTCTGACAGCCGCGCCCATCAGACCCGCATGGACTGCAGTGCAGGCCCTTCCCGCCTGCCAGTTCACAGGCGTGCCCACCCGTGCAAAGTAAAAGAGCCGCTTTGCAGGGACAAAGCGGCTCCTGTGCCGGCAGGCGGTAGTATGGCCAGAGCCTGGGCATTGGCCCCGGCTTAAGGGCATGGCCTGGCCTGGCATGGTCAGCGCAGTGCCGGCAGGCGGTAGCCTGGCGGGCGGCGTACCTCAATATCAAGCTCACGCATGGCGGTAATCATCTGGTCGCGCAGCTCTGCTGTTGTGCGGGCAATGTCATGGCGGCTTAATGAAGAGGGCTCAATGACGGACAGCATTTTGATATGGACCTCGCCATTATCAAGGCGTCCAAGGTCTATCTGGCGGGAGTAGGTGGAGGTGACAAAGGGTATGACCGGTACCTGTGCAAGCATGGCCATGTGCAGGGCGCCGCTTTTAAAGCGGCCTACCGGGCCGTAGCCTGAGCGTGTGCCCTCGGGGAACATCCATACAGACAGTCTGCGTTTTTTGATGCGCTCTACGACCTTGAGCATGGTCTCAGCAGCTCTGTTTCTGTTGTCCCTGTCGATAAGGATATTGCCTGACAGGACAAAGAGCAGGCCAAATATGGGGGTGAAGATCAGGCTTTTCTTGCCTACGCACACCATACCAGGCTGGGGAAGACCTGCCATGGTAATAACATCCCAGTCGCCCTGATGCAGGCCTACCATAACAGCGGGCATGTTCTCCCTTATCCGGGCGGGCTCAAAGTGACAGATGACCTTTACGCCTATCACTCTCTGGGCCCAGACCAGCATGCTGGTCAGTGCATGGACATTGTTTCTGTGCATGGGGCGCAGCACACAGATAAGAGTGCCTGCTGCCAGCCAGAACAAGGCCATGGCAAGGAGAATAACGATTCGCACTGTCATGATTAAATAGCGCATGAGTTAACCTGCAGTCGGGCCCGGATGTCATAGTCAAATGGCATCACCGGAGCTGGCTTCAACCGGAAAATGAGCATAATAGCCCAATAAGTGCGGATCGTAGCAGCAATATGAACAATTAGACCGAATTAGAAAGTTTTATTTCGCTCAGTGGCCTGCAGCCTCTGCCTGCAAACTAAAAGGCCAGCCCCTTATGAGGCTGGCCTTTTAGCTGCTACGGCACGTTGCCGGACCTGTCAGGCGGAGGTCAGGGCTGCCAAAGGACGGTCAGGCGGGCCGCCCGGGCATGCGGCCGCCCGGGCATGCCGGGCATGCGGCCGATCGGTCAGGCGGGCCGTCCTGTCATGCCTGGAATGCCTGTCGTCAGCTGTGCTTTACGGCTGCTCAAAGCCTGGCAGTTCCTGACCTGATGGAGTGATACCATCGGCACCGGCCGGGGTGTTGAGCAGGGCATTGGCGCCCGGGATAACCTCAATGTAGTCAACCTTGGTAAAGGATGATGGCAGGGCTTCACCGGTGCGGTCGCGTACGGAGATGCGCTCGGCTACCATCTTGCTCTTAAGATCAATATGGCGCTTGCCTGAGTTCACGCGCAGGCCGTCACCGTCCTTGAGCACACAGATATCTGTTACACCGTCACTGCCATCCTTGAGGTGGGCAGCAGCAATACGGATAAGCTTGAGGCCCTTGCCACGTGGCAGTACTGTCAGCTCAGAGGCGCGGTAGAAGAGCAGGCGGCGGCGCTTGCTGACTACGGCAATGATGTCATTTTCAATGTCATCAAGCCTGATTGGTCGCATCAGCATGGCACCCTCATCAAGGGTGACTAGAGACTTGCCGGCCTTCTTGCTGGTAATCATATCTGCAAGACGGCAGATAAAGCCAAAGCCACGGTCGCTGGCCATCAGGAAGTGATCCTCAATGGCGCCGGTAATGACAGTGGTAATCACCTCATTAGGCTGGAGCGATACCTTGGTGGAGATTGGTTCACCCTGACCACGTGCTGATGGCAGATCCTTAATCAGGATAGAGAAGGTACGGCCCATATTGGAAATAAAGACAGCATACTGATTGCTCTTGCCTACAGCCTTGGCAAGGTAGCTGTCACCACTCTTGTAAGAAAGAGCAACAGCATCGATGTTGGCGCCCTGGGCTGCTCGTACCCAGCCCATGCGGGAGATAACCACAGTCATGGTCTGAGCCGGAGCAGCAGCAACAGCATCCATTTCTTTGGCCTCGGCACGCTCAACTACCTGGCAGCGGCGCTTGTCACCATACTTTTTGGCATCAGCAGTGAGCTCGCCCTTGATGAAAGAACGCAGCTTTTCAGGATGGGCCAGGTGATCTTCGAGATCTTCCTTTTCTTCCTTGAGCTTGTCGATTTCGGCGCGAATCTTCTCTTCTTCAAGACGGGCCAGCTGACGCAGTCTGGTATCGAGAATGTACTCAACCTGCTGCTCAGAGAGCTTGAAGCGCTTGATGAGAGTAGCCTTGGGATCATCATCATGACGGATGATCTCAATGACCTCATCGAGGTTGAGGAAAATGGCCATCAGACCGTCAAGCAGGTGCAGGCGCTTGTTGACTGCGCTCAGACGGTGGTTGAAACGGCGGGTAACAGTTTCGGTACGGTAGGTGAGCCACTCACTTAAAATGGTGGCCAGATCCTTGACCTGAGGACGGCCGTCCAGACCCAGAATATTGAGATTGACGCGGTAGGTGCACTCAAGATCGGTAGTGGCAAACAGATGGCTCATCAGGCTTTCTGTATCCACACGGTTGGAGCGCGGCACAATGATGAGGCGGCAAGGATGCTCGTGGTCACTGGCATTGATGAGATCGCCTACCCATGGCAGTTTCTTTTTGACCATGAGATCGGCAATTTCTTTTTCTACCTGACCTACACCTACCTGATATGGCAGAGCGGTAATCACAATTCCCTCGCGGGTCTCTTCATAAACAGCGCGTGAGCGTATGGTGCCCTTGCCGGTTTCATAAATCTTCTGCAGCTCGGCAGGAGGGGTGATGATGTCAGCACCACAAGGGTAGTCAGGACCCTTTACGTACTTGAGCAGATCCTTAACTTTGGCCTCAGGGTGGTCAAGCAGGTAAATTGCAGCTTTTACCAGCTCATTGAGGTTGTGAGGAGGGATGTCAGTGGCCATACCAACAGCAATACCCATGGTGCCATTGAGCAGAATATTAGGCACACGGGCAGGCAGAGCCTTTGGCTCTTCAGCTGATCCGTCGAAGTTTGGCATCCACTCGACGCAGCCCTGATTGAGATCCTCAAGCAGCAGCTCAGCCTGAGCTGACAGACGGGCTTCGGTATAACGCATGGCCGCAAAGGACTTGGGATCCTCAACGTCACCCCAGTTACCCTGACCGTCAATGAGAGGGTAGCGGTAGCTGAACGGCTGGGCCATGAGCACCATGGCTTCATAGCAGGCAGAGTCGCCATGAGGGTGGTACTTACCGAGCACCTCACCTACGGTGCGGGCTGACTTGACATGCTTGGCCTTGAAGTTGATGCCCAGTTTGGCCATGGCGTAAATGATGCGGCGCTGAACCGGCTTCATGCCATCGCTTACTGATGGCAGAGCACGGTCTCTGATGACGCTCATGGAGTAGTTCAGATAGGCGTCCTGAGCAAAGTTCTGCAAAGGAAGACGCTCTACGCCCTCCAAGCTCATTTCGCTTTTGTTATTAGTACTCATTGAAAAATACCTGGCTGACAAAAGGCTCAACAACAATGACAAAACTGTACTGCCGGCAGCATGGGGCCTGCATCAGTTGCTGTCTTTTCATTGCCCGGACAGAGCACAGGGCATCTGGGGGGCAAAGCAAGCATAATATAGAGGAAAAAACTGCATTTTCAATCTTTTGCACAATATTGCTGTCCTTATCTGCAACCCCGGCCCCCAAAAAATCACCACGAGTCATGCCCTCAGCCGGTGGCTGAGGTATGGTTTACCGGGCCATGCCCGGCCCGGGCAGCAAGCGGCCATGCACCTGCCAGTCTCAAATCTGGAGTCGTCTTTTTATCAGGGGCACAGCCCATATATAATAGACTTCCTGTGCAAAGGTCCTTGCTGTGCAGCATTACAGGGACCGGTAGATGCAGCAGGCAGCGTCGCCTGCGCCGCCTGCAGCGCCTGCGGCAGCGCCGCCCGCCTGCGCATCAGTGTCTGTGCGGCACATAGTGTGCGTCATGGAGCCTGGGCAGCTGCAGTGTGTGGCGCTGCCCCTTGCACAGCCTGCAGCCGCCGCGCAGCGACGCGATGCCTTGCATGGCATCGTGGCCGCCGGCTGGCAGTGCACTATGTCCACAATGGTTTTATTACTTGTAAATCTGGCCGGTCCGCCTGCGCACAAGCTGTCAGGACCTGCGGCCAGGAGCCCGTCTGTTATGAGCTTACTTTCCCTTAAAAAGTCCTTTTACGCTGTCGTGTGTTCCCTGTTTGCTGTCCTTGCCTGCAGCAGCCAGGCCTATGCCGACTCCTATAACACAGCCATAACAGGCGCTGATACAGCCAATCTTCCGGCCACACTGTACAACAGCGCTGTCATTGACAGCGTCATTGAAGATTACGAGTACGACTACAACCGCCTGGGCCGTATTTCCGGACTGCCAATGTTTCCACGCGGGTACCGTGCTCCCAGGAATCTGGTAGACAAGGTAGTGGTACACAAGAGCCATTACCAGATGATCCTGTACAAGGGTGACAGAGTGGTAAGACGCTACTGGATTGCTCTTTCAGACCGTCCGCAGGGTCACAAGATGCAGGAGGGGGACCGCCGCACTCCTGAGGGCACCTACATCCTTGATTACGTCAAGGAAAACTCCTATTACTACCGCGCTTTCCACATCTCCTATCCTAATGTTCATGACATTGAGAGTGCCCGTCGCCGTGGCGTGCGTCCAGGCGGCATGATTATGGTCCACGGCCAGCCACCGTCAGGAGGTGAGTTCCATGAGACTGTACAGCGCTCCAACTGGACCAATGGCTGCATTGCCGTACTCAACCCTGAGATGGACGAGTTCATTTCCCTGGTAGACCCGGGCACCCCTATAGAGATTAACCCTTAACCGCCAGAGCCGGGCAGGCCGGCGCACAGCGCCGCCTGCTGGCGCGCTGTGCAGAAAGGAAGGTCATGGCGTATGCCATGGCAGCGTAGCTGATCCTTGCGTTGTGACTGTGGTTATGCCGGGTGGATATGCAGGGTATTTATGCTGGGCAGGTATGCCTGGTATTTATGCATGTTACTTTCACTGCAGCTGCAGCTGATCGGGGCTGAGGTCATTCTTTCCGCTATAATAGCCACAGAAATTTTGGATGCCGGGTACAGGGTGACTTTAAGTGGCTGTTGCCCTCCAGCATTGAACGCTGTGCAGTCTTCCTGTAGACCCTGATGTCAGTGTCCATGCTGGGTCACAAGGCCGGTCTGGAGGCAGGCTGATTAGCCTGATCTTGCTGAGCTGGGTGAGCAGGCTGAGCTGGGTAAGCTGGCCAAACTGGTGTGAGCATGCTAAACAGACTGAGCTGGCTGAAACGGGTAAGCAGGCCTGGCCTGCTGTGCCGCAACCTGGACTCAGGCCCTGAGTTATTCCGGCAGGACGGTCATAATGTGCTGCTGTGGTCCGCGACCTTATTGATGTGAGACGCGGACATGACCGTCCTCATTTCAGGTGAAATAGAGATTTGTTGTTGATGGGACTTAAACAGGCTTATTTTGCGCTTCGCGATCGCGTGCGATTTATCTGGGCGCAGAAAAAATACGGCTATATGCCTGCGGGTAATGTTCAGGACTTTAAATGGGAGAACCTGAACCATATAGTCATTCTCAAGCTTGATGGCAAACTGGGCGATACCCAGGTAATGAGCGATTTTTACCGCCGCCTCAAGGCACTCCCTCAGCGACCTCTTCTGAGCGTTGTCTGCCCTGAAAACCTGGCCTCCGTCTACTACGATATTCTTGGCTTTGACCAGGTGCTGGTCTCATCTCGCAAGCCAGGCGCGGGCGAAATCAATTCTCTGTGTCAGCAGATCGTGGCCGCCTCTCAGGGCGCCGGCCATCAGGGCAAGGTAGATCTGGTACTTTCAACTGAGCCTGCCTACCGTCCCCGTGACTTTATCTTCAACTGGACCCTGAGGCCGGACTTCATTGCCGGCTGCGACTACACTGTAGCCTCCATCAATCTTCACATCTTCCATCCGGCCACCTATAACCATCCGGTAAGCCGTGCCTTTACCGAGCTGCTCAACCGTGGCGGTGTCGATACCTCAGACAGTGTGCGCTATACCCCGCTGTTTAAGGCTGAGCACCTGAGCAGGGCCATGAGCATACTCAACCCCTCTGCAGTCTTTAACGAGCCGTCCGATCAGATGCCAGTTGCTGAGCTTGCTGCCAGGGCCCGTGCAGCAGCTGCTTCAACGCCGCTCTTTGGTATCAACCCCATGGCCGCCCCAAAGTCACGCCGCATGAGCCCTGAGGTATGTGCCTCCATCATCAAGGACATTCTGGGCCGCTCTGAGAGCACCCGTGTGCTGCTGATGTGCCCGGCATCCAGCCGTGAGTTTATCCGTGCTGTCATGGCTCTGATGCCTCCTGTTACTGCAGCCCTGCACGGCACCCGTCTGCTTACCATGCCTGAGAACACCTCAGTTAGTGACCTTGCTGCGCTTACAGCTCTGCTCGATGGCATGATCAGTGTTGATACCGCAACAGTACATCTGGCCTGCAGCTGCAACATTGCGCAAATCTGCTTTTATGACAATGCCGGCCTTGAGTCATGCCGCTGGCAGCCGCTCAGTCACAATGCCCAGTGCATCAAGTTCGACCAGGCCCTGGGAACTCTACCTGAACGTGCCCTGCTAGAGCCGGCCGCCGCATTTATTGACCAGCAGCTGGCATCGCGATAACCGCGCCCAGCCCCGCCCAAAGCAAACAGGCCCCGCCATCACCTCTGTGACAGTGGGGCCTGTCTGTTAATGGGCTTGCATGTTCTGGCAGGTCCGCAGAGCCATGCTGGCCTGGCAAGGCCATGTGCCATGGCGCATGTCCTGGGCTGCCGGACAGCGGCTTAGTTGTCGAGCTCAGGGAGCCACTTGATGGCGATATTTTTCAACGGGCGGTCCTGAATATCAGTCAGGGATGCTGGTACATCAAAGTGTACTGAGGCTACGACTACACGCTCTCCTGCGTGCGAACCGGCATCGACAGTAGAGATGATATTGACCTCAAGGGTAATGTCATCGGCACCGCACCCACAGCTGTCCTGGGCACAGGCATCTGTTGAGGATGCGTCAGCAGCACTGGAGGCAGCCTCAGCGGTGGCATCGGCGGCTGCCTCAGCAGCGACGGCGTCATCGCTGTCTTCGTCCAGCAGGGATGGCAGCTCTTCGTCGTCCCACCATGAGGTGGTTACACCATTGACCTCAAGGGAGAGGCTGTACTTGTCTGAGTGCAGGTGGTCACGGATCTTATTTAAGGTGACCTCATCGGCACTGGTAAGCTCGCTGGTCTCCAGAGCCAGATTCAAGGCACTGTCGCACAGGAAGTCAAAATCACTTTCGCTGATGCTGTCTACATCAGGCTGGAGGGCGAGGTTCTGGTCGCTCATATCAGCTCCTGAAAAAGTGGAACTGCACTGCAGCCGCGCCCAGCCCCCGGCCAGGACCTGTAAGGCTGGGCATTACGAGTACTGAGCGGAGGGGCGGGAGGCGGTGAGTGCGGAACAAAAGAAAAAGGGCTGCCCTGACAGCGGCAGCCCTTTTCCATCGTGTGGCCGGTATGGCTACCGGCCGGCGCCGCTTCAGGCGGCTGAATTTATCAGTGACCTACATCGAGATCTGATGGTGGCCAGTGCTCCAGGCGCATGCCCAGGGACAGACCACGCTCGGCCAGAACGTCCTTGATCTCGGTCAGGGACTTCTTGCCCAGATTTGGGGTCTTGAGCAGTTCAACTTCGGTACGCTGTACCAGGTCACCAATGTACTTGATGCCTTCGGTCTTTAAGCAGTTGGCAGAACGTACAGTCAGCTCGAGGTCCTCAACAGGGCAGATGAGCTTAGGATCGATCAGCGGACGGAAGGTGGTGTCATCAGCAGGCTCTACAGAGTCCTTGATGTTGATGAAGGTGCCAAGCTGCTCGGCAAAAATGGTGGCAGCCATGGCGATGGCAGCCTCAGGCTGGATGGTGCCATTGGTCTCAATGGTCAGATCCAGTGATTCCATGCCGCTGGCCAGCTCATTGGTGTGAACAGCAACGTTGAGCACTGGGCAGTAGGAAACGTCGATGAGCAGACGGCCGATGAAACGGTTGTCGCCATTTTCAACAAAAGGCTGGCTCTGAGCCTGAACATAACCACGACCACGGCTTACGTGCAGGGTCATGTTCAGTTCCTTCTCAGGATCAGTGATGTGGCACAGAACCAGATCAGGATTCTTGATCTCTACATTGGCCGGGCACTGGATGTCAGCAGCGGTAACAGGACCTACGCCGGTCTTGTTGATGTGCAGAATAGGATTGATGGTAGTTGCACTGTCACACTGAACAGCAACTTCCTTGAGGTTTAACAGGATTAACAGAACGTCTTCCTGTACACCTTCAATTGCACTGTATTCATGAACAGCGCCGGCAATCTCAACCTCGGTAATGGCATAGCCTGGGATTGAGGAGAGCATGATACGGCGCAGGGCAGTACCATAGATCTGGGCGTAGTCTGGCTCAAAAGGCTCGAGAGTTACACGTGTCTTGTTACGTGCGACTGTTACGACTTCCTTAATATTTGGTCTTTGAAAATCAATCTGATCCAAGGTTCCAGCCCTCAAAATAGTTGTAGATTCAAGTCAGGGGAGTGCGCCAGACCTGAACAGAAACAAAGCCATCTGACGTATGGGAAAGATGCGCAGGTTTCTGTACTTGCAAAGCTCAGCGCTTTGGGAAGGAAAATTCTTTGTGCCTTTATGTGAAAGAACACTCAAACACGACAGCCGAAGTTGTCCAGTCCAAGTGTTCTTTAAGCATCTGTACATGGCACTGCCGTACAGATGCTCGAAAAGCTTACCCGGCTCAGCACGGAGTCTGAGCCTGAGGGTTCATCACCTGTTATCAGGTGAGGAGGCTTACTCCTGGGACTCACCGTCGGTGCGATCAACCAGCATGATGTAAGCCATAGGAGCCTGGTCGCCAGGACGGAAGCCGCACTTTAAGATACGGGTGTAGCCACCTGGACGGTTGGCAGCAGCCTTGGAAACCTCGTTGAAGAGCTTGGCAACAACGGCCTGGTCGCGCAGACGGGCGAAAGCCAGACGACGGTTGGCTACGGAGTCAACCTTGGCCAGAGTGATTAATGGCTCTACGAAGCGACGTAACTCTTTGGCCTTTGGTAAGGTGGTCTTAATCATCTCATGCTCGATGAGAGCATTAGCGAGATTGCGATACAGCGCTGCACGGTGTGCAGAAGTACGGCCGAGGTGACGACCGGCTAAACGATGACGCATTGTAATTTCTTCCTGAAATTGACAGTAATTTTACTTACTCGAACGCTGTAAGTTCTGAGGCGGCCAGTTCTGGATGCGCATGCCCAGAGACAGGTTGCGGGTAGCCAGAACGTCCTTGATCTCGGTAAGAGACTTCTTACCCAGATTTGGAGTCTTGAGCAGCTCGACCTCAGTGCGTTGGACTAAATCGCCAATATAGAAAATCTCCTCTGCCTTGAGACAGTTGGCAGAGCGTACGGTCAGTTCCAGATCCTCAACTGGCTGCATTAAAACCGGATCCGGTAAAGGAGGAGCAGCCGGAGTGCTGGAGCGCTCAGGAATGTCTTCCTTGTCAACAAGATTGGTCATGTGGCCGCACAGCAGTTCGGCGGCATGCTTTAAGGCCTCATCAGGGGAGATGGTGCCATTGGTCTCAAGCTCGATGACCAGTCTGTCAAGGTCGGTACGCTGCTCAACACGGGCAGACTCAACCTCGTAGACATATCTTGCAACTGGGCAGAAAGCAGCATCGATGAGAATCTCATTCTCTTCCTTGGCAGGAAGGTGCTTCGGATCAGATGCTGTTACATAGCCGCGACCGTGAACGACGCGGAGATTCATCGACAACGATGCCTTGGCTCCTGTTAAAGTACAGATATGGGCATCAGGATTTTCAATGCTCATACCCTCAGGGCAGGTTATGTCACCGGCGCGAACTTCACCTTCGCCCTGTCTGGTCAGGGAGAACCAGACTGGACCCTGAATCGGGTGAGCTGATGAAATAGCAACGTTCTTGAGGTTCATTACTAATTCGATCAGTGACTCAGCCACATCGTCCTTTACAGAGGTCAGGCTCTTAACACCTTCAATCTGAAGAGCGTCAAAGGCATAACCAGGAAGAGTCTTGAGCAGGACGTCGTTTAAGGCAATACCGATGGTGTTGCCAAAACCGCGCTCCAATGGCTCAATTACGATGCGTACTCGATTAGGACCAAGCTCGGTAAATCCGACTGGCTTAGGCTTGAGTAAATCACAAACTGACACTGTTATTACCCCACAATTTAAAAGGAGAGCTGGCAGGTTGCCTGTCTATTACTTAGAGTAGAACTCGACGATGAGCTGTTCCTTGATATCGGATGGAAGCTCAGAACGCTCAGGCTTGTTCTTGTAAGTACCCTTCATGGCGCTGTGGTCTACGTCGATCCAAGTTGGCTTGACAGCACGCTGGCCGGCCAGATCGATAGCGGTCTTGATACGGGACTGCTTCTTGGCCTTCTCGCGTACAGCAATCTCATCAGATGGCTGAACCTGATAGGATGGGATGTTAATGACACGGCCATTAACAGTGATAGCCTTGTGGCTTACGAGCTGACGGGACTCCATACGGGTGGAGCCGAAGCCCATGCGGTAAACTACGTTGTCCAGACGGCCTTCTAACAGCTGTAACAGGTTCTCACCGGTGTTACCTGGCATGTTGGAAGCCTTCTTGTAGTAGTTGTTGAACTGACGCTCGAGAACGCCGTAAATACGACGAACCTTCTGCTTCTCACGTAACTGTGAGCCGTAGTCAGATAAGCGAGCCTTGTTGGCACCGTGCTGACCTGGAGCAGTGTCTAACTTGCACTTGGTGTCAATTGCACGTACACCAGACTTTAAAAATAAATCCACGCCCTCGCGACGGCTTAATTTTAGAGCTGGTCCTGTATATTTTGCCATTTATCTTTCTCCAATAAAAAAACAGATACCAGATTAGACGCGACGCTTCTTTGGCGGGCGGCAACCGTTGTGAGGGATCGGGGTAACATCAGTGATGTTGGTGATCTTGTAACCGATCGCATTTAAGGCACGAATTGAGGATTCGCGACCTGGACCTGGACCCTTGACTAAGACTTCAAGGTTCTTTACACCGTATTCCTTGGCAGCCTCGCCAGCACGCTCAGCAGCAACCTGGGCTGCATAAGGAGTGGACTTACGGGAACCACGGAAACCTGAACCACCGGCAGTAGCCCATGAAAGGGTGTTGCCCTGACGGTCAGAGATGGTAACGATGGTATTGTTGAAAGATGCGTGGATGTGAGCTACACCGTCAGCAATCTGCTTCTTACCGCGCTTGCCGCCACGGGAACGTGGAGCAGAGGCAGTCTTGGTAGCTGGAGCTGCGGCAGCAGCTGCAGGGGTTGCTGCGTTTGCAGCCTGTTGGATTTCTTCAGCCATCATGTGCCTCCTTACTTCTTAATGCTCTTACGTGGGCCCTTGCGGGTACGTGCATTAGTCTTGGTACGCTGACCGCGAACTGGTAAGCCACGACGGTGGCGTAAACCACGGTAAGCGCCAAGATCCATAAGGCGCTTGATGTTCATGGAAACTTCACGGCGCAGGTCACCCTCAACGGTGTACTTGCCTACCTCAGCACGAATCTTGTCTAAAGTAGCTTCGTCGAGTTCCTTGAACTTGGTTAACTCAGCAACTCCCACAGCCTGACAGATGTCACGGGCGCGGGTAGGGCCGATGCCGTAGATGGACTGCAGTGCAATCACGGCGATCTTGTGATCAGGCACATTGATGCCAGCGATACGGGCCACTATTGATCTCCTGGATAAAGGTCGGTTGATAATTAGCTGTCGCAAAGCCCGTCAGGATACGCGACAACCTCTAATAGTGCACTTTGGCAAAAAATTCTTCAGCTTCCTTAATCTGATAATCAGCCGTGCTTCAGGCACAACGAAAGTATCAGGCTTAACCTGCCTGCTTTACATAAGTAAAAAGGGGAGGTTTGAAGGCTGCCATTAAGGCTGAACTTGCTGTGCAAGCGCAATCTTAATGAAACTTAAGGGAGGCTGTGATCTGCGCATTCTATGTGATTGATATCAAAAAATCAATAAAAAGTTGGCAGGTGCACAAGCGCGATATTCTATATCTTTCCGCACTTAAATGGAATAGCGCCCGTTAAAAAAGGCTTCCTGCACGCCTGCCTTGCTTTTCTCAATGGCAAAAATAAGTGATAAATATTATCACTTATTTCGCCCCCAAACCCCATTCCATCCATAACAATCAAAGTTATCAGGTGGCAGCATGCAGCCCTTGGGCCGAGGCAGGCCGGTATTGTGGTAGCATAGGCTTACATGCTTATTTGCAATGATATGCCCTGAGGCTGCCATGGCCAGTGTCCTGATGCTTCGGTTCTGTTATGCCGCTGCAGGTGCGTATGCCATTGAATATGGGAAGATTTTGAGATCAGATTGATGAGCCTTACTAAATTCTTCAGCAACATCAGATACCTGTTTCGCTATAACCTCAAAGAGATAAACACAAGTGTAAACGGGCTGAAAAAAGTAGCCGAAGAGAACCATCCGCTCATACTGGAAAACCTTTACGAGATCAGTCGACGAGACGGTTTTCCTGAGGTTATGGATGCCAGCAGCACTCTTGACTACCTGCTTAATAACAATGTCAGTATGTGCAGATTCGGGGATGGTGAGATAGCCGTAATGACATCCTCGGGGCAGGCATGGTTTCAGCGTTTTGATGACAAACTGGCTAAAAGGCTGGTCGAAATCCTTTCGTCCACAGAAGACGGTGTTCTGATTGCGAGCTCTTATTACTACTTTAACTTCCCATCGGGCCTGAGAGACGACAGCTTCTACTTTTACCTTCACGACGGAAAAAAGTTCAGAAAGGAATTTCTCAAGTACATGAAGCCAGGGCGTGTTTATGGTGACACCAGTTTTACTGCGCCTTATGTCAACTACAGAAACTTTGACTGTGCACCTTATTATGAGAAGTTCCAGCAGCTGTGGAATGACAAAGATATTGTGATTATTTGCGGCCGAACTGTGTTCGACAAAATTGAGCACAATATCTTCGCTACGGCACGATCAATCGAGTACATCTACGGTCCGCCTGAGAGCGCCTTCGACCAATATGATGAGCTGATGAGCAAGGCTCTGGCAACCGACAAGGCAAAGACCAAGTATCTGATTATGGGACAGACAGCTACCGTCATGGCTTATGACCTGCACAAGGCCGGTCACAGAGCTCTTGATATTGGCCATATTGCCAAGGACTACAATGCCTTCAGGACAGGCATGGAAGTTACTGTGGAAAAGTCCAGGGCTTTCTGGCTTAAGGACTGATGCCTGTCGGGCCGTGATGAGAGAGTCCATGGGCTTCTGGCTTAAGGGCTGATGCCTGTCAGGCCCTGATGGCAAGGTCCAGGGCTTTCTGGCTTAAGGACTGGTGTCGGACCGCTGTGGATGTAAAAATCTGCTTTGCCATAATGAAAAACCCGCTTTACGCGGGTTTTTCTATTTAAGGAAGTTCTCAGGGAGAATGCCAAGGTTGTTGAGCAGGCGAACCAGGGGTTCAATGCCCAGGATCACGCTGACTACCACCACGACCAGCACCATGAAAAAGCCCAGGGCTACAATGGCAAAGCGTATAGATACCTGTCCCTTGAGAATTTCGTGGCTGGTCAGCTGATTGATGATGTGATTGAGCGGAGTCATCTGCTCCTTGACTGACTGGTACTCGCGAGGGATGTCCATGCGGACAATGATTTCGCGGAACAGCTCATGAGCAAGGGCGTTCTGATGGTTAACAGCTGAAACCAGGAAGCTCTGAGTCAGGAAATACTCTACAGAATAGTAAAGAAAGGATAATGATCGAATGTTACGGCGTCCCTGGCGCATCAGTTTTTCTGAGCGGCGGAATTTCTCACTGAGCTGACGGCCCAGCAGCTTGTTGATATTGCGCAGGCAGTACTTGTAGCCAAGAGCCCGGGAGGTCAGCAAAATCAGGGGCAGCAGGGTAGAGGCGCTGGGCAGGTTGGGAACCAGGCCGGCAAAGGAGCCATCTTTAATAAAGGTCATGCCCCGGCCATCGCTCAGGCAGCAAAAGGCATTGTGCTTGAAAAAGCTTTCGCCGCGCTGCCTCGGGGAGCCGCGCATGTACATGGAGCTGAGAGCTACAAATATGGACACATCGGATCCTTTGGCCGTGGTGATGTGAGGGGTCTCCATATAGTAAATTTCAAAGTCAGGATCGACATTGACCGTGCCTTTTTTCTGAGCTTTGGCGCGGTGCTTGCGGTCCTTGATGCTGGAGGAGTCAATGGTCAGGCGGTGCGGCGGATGGACGAAGTCTCTGCCATGCATAATCACTTCTTCGACAAAAGCAAATACATTGCAGGGAAAAGGAGTGTTGGCAAAGAGGCTGAAAAAGTAGGTCTGAACAAAGTCCTTGTGGAATTTGCTGTAGAAGCCATTCTTGCGGCACAGATCATAGAACCTGTTATTTCCGGCAAAGACATCAGGCTCAAAGAAAGTGTACTCATCAGGGTTGATATCTATTTCATCGTAGCGGGAAAAGTCGTAGCTCAGATTAGTGACCTTAAAGGCTATGCGCCATGCACGTACCGGCTCTCCAGACTCGGAACTTGCAAACGTACCTGTGTTTTCGTTAGCAGCTTGGCTCATTGCTTACACCCTGTGCTTATTTAATACAGCAATATCCTGTGTGGCGGGTACATGGTCATGCGGACAGGTGCACGTACGTACAGATGCACGCACGGACAGACGCAGCGACCTGAGGCCGGTGCGCCCTGGTCCAGCTGTGCCTGGACCGGGACGACCATGCCCGGCGCGCAGTCGTACGGGCCGGGCACTGCGCTGCGGTGCCTGGCATCGTGCCTGGCATTAAGCCAGGTATTGTGCCTGTGATGCCATGATGATCTCCTGCAGCTTTGTCTGGCCTGCAAGCCATGACAGAGCCGCAGCATGGATATACTGTAACCGGAACCTGAAACAGACCTGTTATTCCGGGCTCTCTCTCCTGTTTGCCCGGTAAGACTGTCTGTCCGGGCGGCGTAGAAAGCCCGGACAGCGCTCAGACATACAACGGCAGCCCGGCCAATTTATTCAGTACAAACAATGAAGCCACCGTAAGGTGGCTTCATTGATGTGCAGGACCTGCAGGGTTTACCTGCATCCTGGTAAGAAGTGATCGTTATTCTTCAGGAACTGGCAGGGCAGCCTTCTTTTTGGCAGCACCCATGGCAGCAGCCTTGATAAGGTCCTTCTCGGTGTAGGAAATGGTCTTGTCGTTATCTAGATTGCGGATAGTGACGTCGAGCTGATCAAATGGAATTTCGATGCCGTGATCACGGAACAGGCGCAGGGTCTCGGTACTCAGATAGTCGTACACAGGCTTGCGCTTGCCGATTTCGTTAACGAAAACCTCACACATAATGGTTACGGCACTGGCGTCCAGACTCTTGATGTAGACCAGTGGACGGCGGTCGCGGTTGAGATCGCGGCAGCGGCGGATAATGCCGCGCAGAATGTCCTTGGCCTTGTTAGGGTCGGCGCCATAGGCAATACCAATGGCAAACTCCAGCTTGGTAACAGTATTGGTAAGGGACCAGTTGGTCAGTGCAGTAGTAATAAACTGACGGTTAGGAATTACCACTTCCTTATTATCAAAGGAGATGATGGTAGTTGCACGGATACGTATCTTGTTAACCGTGCCGGACAGATTGTCGATGGTAACGATGTCACCTACACGTATCTGTCTTTCAAAGAGAATGATAAGACCGGATACGAAGTTGGCGAAGATTTCCTGCAGACCGAAACCCAGACCCACAGAAAGTGCAGCTACCAGCCACTGCAGATTATCCCAGCTGATACCAAGGGCACCGGCTGCGAATATGATTCCAAGGCCGGTAATCACATAGGATGTGATGAGCTTGATGGTATAGCTGGTACTGCGTGCACCCACACCTGAACGCAGCATGAACAGACGTTCGATGAGCATTGGCAGGTTGTGGTTGAGGATTACGGCTACGATAACAATCACAATGGCCAGCAGAATGTCGCCGATGGACAGGGAGCTGGTGATGGTGACGCCGTCTACAACCTTGACGTTCTGCCACAGGTAGATCTTGTCCAGGTAGGTAAGAACACCTGCAAGGTCACTCCACTGCTGATACATGAAGTAGATTGTGATGGTCAGCAGTATGGCATTGAACAGCTTGAAGGCGCGGTTGTTTACCAGCTCAAGGCGGAAGTTCTCAAAACGGGCACCGAAGCTGCTGGCAGCGCTGCCTGAGGCAGATGCTCCCTGGCCATTAGCTCCCTTTGCGTTGTCGGCTTTATTTTCCCGGCTGTTGAGCATGGCTGTTCTTACATTTCTCATGATCCTGATCTCAGCAACATAGAGCTCACGGCGCAGGGTGCTTGCGACAATGAGGTAGGCAAAGCCAATGTACAGGGTAATGGCCACACGGTTGAGCAGCTGAATTACAGTGTAGTAATAGCCCATGCCCAGCATGACAGCAATGGTCAGCGGGGTTGCTACGCCTGCGGCTGACAGAATCCAGAAGGTCATGGTCGGGCTGTAGTGAATGAGCATGCGCTTAATCGTGGCCATGGCAAAGAATGTCAGGTAAAGGAAGCCCAGCATCATCAGAATATAGCCGATGACGTCACCTGAAATCTTGGTTGGCTCAGCCTCTCTCATGTTGGCAATAATCAGCATTGGAATGCTGAAATACCAGATCTGATCGATAAGGATACGGTTCTGAGTAATGATGGCTGGATTGATGGAGAAGTGGCGCTGTACCAGGGAGTTTGGCTCCATGATCTGCCTCATGTACAGGAAGCACATCAGGTGCAGGGCCAGCATCAGGGTTACGTGCAGCTGACTTTCGAAACTGTCCAGGGCGGTAAAAATGACCGTGGCACCAATACTGGTAATTATTACTGTTTTAGGAAGAATCAGAAAGCAGTGACAGAAAAGGGCTTTAGGTGTAACCCAGTAGTTATCGGTAACCTTATCAAGACGCATGGCCAGCTCGTTGGTCTTACGGCGCAGATAAGGCTTGGCACGCTGGAAGATAAAGCCCAGCAGCATGATAGGGATCAGCACCTTGAGGTAGTTGACCACAGTGTCATGGATAACCTGATCAGTGTTGAGATAGCGATGGAAATCGCGCAGCTGCAGCATCAGGGTTGGATAGAGATTGACAAAGAAATCAAGACTCATGCCCTGGTTGGAGGTCAGCCAGAACAGGTGATCGTTAATAACTGTCTTGAGATTGTCTGTGGTGGTGTTGAACTTGTTGTACTTGGCGCGCAGCTCAATGGCCAGGGTCACACCGTCAGACATGGCGTTGTAGAGCTCGTCAAAAAGAGCACGACGGTGTCTGACCAGCTGTACCAGCTGCTCACGGTACGGGGCATAGCCGTGATCCTTGCGGATCATTTCATTTACGTAGGTTTGAACATCGAAGATCTGCTCACGGGAGCTGCGCAGCTCATACATCCACAGGTTGAGATTAGGTATGTGCTCATCGAGCTTGAATGAGATGGAAATCTTTGGCAGTTCGCTCTGCTGACGGTTGAGCAGACGGGATAGAATCACGCTGCCGGTGAGGTCAGAGAGCTGCTCCTGGATGTTCTTTTCAATCTGATGGGCGCTGTTAAGAGCATTGTTGACCTCCTGGAGGTCCTTTTTAAGGCGGGCGTTGTCAGAAAGAATTTTGTCGATATTGGCAGCCAGCTCATTGTTGTATTTGAGCTCATTTGCCAGCTTGGCAGGCAGCTGCTCGGTATTGCCAGTGCTCTCATCGGTGACGATCTGGGCACTCATCAGGGTGTTCTGACGGATTCTGGCCTTGGCCAGATATTTGTTCAGATAGTCACGGTGCAGGCTGTTAATACGGATTTTGTAGTTGGCAATATCCTGGAAAGTGGTCAGGTACTTGAGCTCACTTTGCAGCAGGTTGTTCTGCTTTTCCAGCACATAGCTTTCAAAAGGAAGCAGCTTGAGTTCATCAGGCAGCAGACGAATTGTAGGGTCGTTAATGCGCTTGGTAATCTCAAAGAGCTGCTGGTTGTTCTGGGTAATCTGATTTTGCGCACGTGACGGCAGGGTCTGCAGGGAATTGTATGCAGAGGTAGCGTCATTGAGCTGTGACTGGACACGATTGAGCTGCAGGGTCAGATGATTGATCAGGGTATTGACATCCTCAAGATCGTTGACCACTACCTCAGGAGGTTCATCGCTGTATACGGAATTGGCCTCACTCAGAGCCTTCTCAAGGGAGCCAATCATGGCATTACCCTGAGTAAGCTCATTATTAATCATGTGCTCTTCCTTGATGATGGAATCATAAAGGGTGAGCAGGTTCATGGTACGGGTGATGAGCTCTCTGGTGTGCTCTTTTTCAGCGTCATTGAGTGCAGCATCACTGTCTATCTCTCCAAGACGCTCCCTGAGCTCTTCCCTTGATGGGAGATAAGGCTCATGAGGCTGTTCAAGATGTTCGTACTTCTTCTTGTTCTTCTTGTCGATATTGCCAAGAGGATCGGCTGTGATGTCACTTGCATCAATATCCGGCTTAAGCAGCAGGTCAAACTCGTTATACAGTGAAACATCAGCGCTGTCAGAGGAGGCATTTTTGGCAGGAGCCGCATAGGCAGCTGCCTTGGCAGTCGGCTCAGCCGTGGCGGTTTTCTCTTCACCGGCAGCTGCGGCAGAGCCTGAGAAAATCAGGCCTGAGAGCGTTGCCAGAAAAAAGATCATCTTTATTAGCATGCCTGGGGTCATGACAGGTTGTGAGCGCATAATAAAGTCCTTGTATGGTGAGAAATACGGCAGTGGTCAAATGTAGAAAGGCAGGCGCGTACTGATAAGGTGCGCTGCCGGCGCTGCACTGCGTGCCATGACGCAGCGCAGCCCTGCTGCTGACAGGGAGCAGTGCTCAATAGTAGAGAGCTGTAGCCTGTAATCTGAAAACAGGGACAATGATCGGGAAAAGTTCACAGTCATGGCGTCAGACGCCGGCCTGTTATCCAGAGAAAAAAGCACAGGGCAGCCGGAGCTTTGCTCCGCAGGCTGCGGGCATATTGTGGGTATGCTACAGCTATTCACAGGCATGCGCAATAAGACGCCGGACCCATATTTAACGGACAGAGCGTATGTTTGGCTCCGTGCTGTCCCGCCCTGTTTATCTATTGTCAGGGCCCGCTGCGCACAGTTTGGCCGCTGGTACCGGTCAATATTCATATCGACAGGCGAAAAACAGGAAAATTTTCCTGCCCCTATCCGCTGCGCTGAGGCTCTAACACAGATCACTGCCAGCCCCTGTCCAGTCCGTAACGGTGTGCAAGGGACATGGCGGCTTCCTTACCAGGTGCTGCAGTAAAAGCTCAATCATGGCCTTGAGAGCGTCATGATGTTAAGGAGTGGTTCGGAATAAATAAGTCGGGAGACGGTGTGGGAGGCAGGTCTGAGATGATGAGCCGGCTTGACGGGACTGGACGGGGCTGGGCTGGTCTGGTCGGGGCTGGGCTGGTCTGGTCGGGTAAGGGCTGGGCGTGTCTTGTTGACTGGTATTGTGTCTGTAAATAGGAGCAGGTCCTTAAGGGTGGGGTCTGGATTTCCCTGCAGGGCTGCTCCGTTAAAGTACAAGGTCAGGCCTGAGACTGTGTCTGCTGTTAATTGCTACTGCAGGGCCGAGTCAGGCTGTGGCCTGTAAAATATATTAGACCTTTAAGGCTGTTGCTGCACCCTGTTTTTTGACTCTCAGAGCTTTAATATGGCGTAAAAACGGCTGATTTGTGAGCGTTTAAGGCGATTTTGACAACTTTTGTTCAGCCTGAGCCTATTTTCGGTCAATTCATAAAAAATATGATATTATGTGCCCAGCGCAATAATCTACCTTGTTATTGCCACCCCCTGAAAAGCATCTTTCCTGATGTTTCTCCTCAGGCTGGCCGTCTGCCCGCCCTCCGGAAGTAAACTCTTTTCTGCAGGCATCTCCCTCCTTAATTTTTCCAGGATTCTGATTTTCTTAAAATCCCGTGTAGGTGCTGTGCTTTTTGTGGGTCTTCAGGCCTGATGTCAGGTCTTTTGTTTCAGCTGCTGCTGTACCACAGTAAGGTCATTATGCAGACAAAAACTGCAGCGACCTCTGCCCGCAGACAGACCCGCCCGGGTCTTGGGTACCGCTGCCGCCTTCACTTTAGCTCATCTCACCAAGTAACCGCCTTAGTAAACCTCCCCTGAATTCCATTAATCTGTCATCAGTTCTGTCTGCCTGTTGTCATTTAACCGGGACTGCAACGTTCTTTGTGATTAAGGAATGTCAGGACACTGTGGTTTTCATATCTGATTTGCTGTTTTAGAGCCTTTGTGGCGTCTTACGGGTGCTTTGCATGGCCTTGCCATGGCGCACTCATGCCTTTGCCATGGCCGTTCGGCCGCAGCATGGCGCCTGAGCCGGCACTGCCGGCGCATGCCGCCTGGCATGCCCACAGGCAGGATGCATGGCATGCCGGCCGTAAGGACGGCCTGACAGCCCGGGGCTGCTGTGTATATCACTGTTGTCAGCGGTTGCGTATATCAGCAATGAGCAAGGTTTCAGGCCTTATGGCCAGGGTTTTAATGTCCTCAGTTCTGACAGAGCAGGCTGGGGCATGACATGCAGGATAAAAGCTCTGAGCATCTTAAGATGTGTGATGCACGGGCTGCATTGTTCTGCAAGATTGTCAGATGTCCATCTGCCTTGGCTTCTTTAAGAGCCTCACCTGGCAGTCAGGGACAGAAATTATATTTTTTGGGATGTTCCCGCACAGCGATCAGTGCACCGGCAGACAGGTGTTCTGCAATGCAATGGTGGCTGATCGTAACCCGCCGTACGTGAATTATTTATGAACCTTAATGAATTAAAAAATACCCCGGTAGCACAGCTGGTCGACATGTGCGAGCAGGCCGGTATTGAAAATACCGCCCGTCTTGGGAAAAAGGAAATTATCTTCAACCTGCTCAAGCTCTGTGCCCGTACCGGTGAGGATATTTTCGGCGAAGGCGTCATCGAAATTCTTCCTGACGGCTTTGGCTTCCTGCGTAGTGCAGACAGCTCCTATCTGGCCGGTCCTGACGACATTTATGTTTCTCCATCCCAGGTGCGCCGCTTCAATCTGCGTACCGGCGACTCCATTTCAGGCAAGATTCGCCCTCCAAAGGAAGGGGAGCGTTACTTTGCTCTGTTAAAGGTTGATGCTGTCAACTTCGAGCAGCCTGAAAAGGCCCGTAACAAGATTCTCTTTGAGAACCTGACCCCGATCTTTGCCGAAGAGCGCATGCGTCTTGAGCTGGGCAACGGCTCCAAGGAGGACATTACCGCCCGTGTTATCGACCTGACTGCCCCTATAGGCAAAGGCCAGCGTGCTCTGATTGTGGCCCCTCCAAAGGCAGGTAAGACCGTCCTGTTACAGAATGTTGCTCACTCCATCAGCGTAAACAACCCTGAGTGCGTGCTCATAGTGCTGCTTATCGACGAGCGTCCTGAGGAAGTTACCGAGATGCGCCGCATGGTAAACGGTGAGGTGGTTGCCTCAACCTTCGACGAGCCTGCCGCCCGTCACGTTCAGGTTGCAGAAATGGTAATTGAAAAGGCCAAGCGTCTTGTTGAGCACAAGCGTGATGTGGTTATTTTCATGGACTCCATTACCCGTCTGGCCCGCGCCTACAACACCGTTGTTCCAGCCTCTGGCAAGGTTCTGACCGGTGGTGTTGACGCCAATGCCCTGCAGCGTCCAAAGCGTCTGTTCGGTGCTGCCCGTAATGTTGAGGAAGGCGGTTCCCTGACCATTATCGGTACCGCTCTTATCGATACCGGCTCCAAGATGGACGAAGTTATTTACGAAGAGTTCAAGGGCACAGGTAATATGGAATTACACCTGTCACGCAAGATTGCTGACAAGCGTGTCTACCCTGCCATTGACGTTACCCGATCCGGTACCCGTCGTGAAGAGCTGCTTACCTCAGCTGACGAGCTGCAGAAGATGTGGATACTGCGTAAGTTCCTGCATCCAATGGGTGAAATCGAGGCTATGGAGTTCCTGCTCGACAAGCTTTCCATGACCAAGACCAACGAAGAGTTCTTCAGCGCCATGAAGCGCCAGTAAGCCAGGGCAAAACGGCAGGGGCAGCCCGCCCTCCTGATGGCGCTGCAGCGCCATCAGTGGCGGTGCTGCCTGCCTGCCATTGCATCACTCTGAGCTGACTGAAGTACAGTGAAGTCTGTCCAGACATCTTTACTGTCTTATAACGCCTCAGGCCATAAAAAAAGGCCATAGACTGACAAGTCTATGGCCTTTTTTAACGCCAGTACGCCGTTCAAGAGCACCGGCGGCGACTTTGACCGGCCTGCGGTCGGCGACCTGCGTCGCCTTGATCAGGTCGCCGCTGCATTGAGCAGGCCGTCGTCGCATTAAGCTTGCCGCTGCTGCATTGAGCAGGGCGCCGTCAGTTGCCCCGGCTGTACGGTGGCTGTGATGCAGATACGCTCTGCATATGGTTTTAGAATGTGTATTCTGAGGTGGCTGTGCGTGCCGCTGCCTTTGGTAGCAGGTCTTACTGGTTGCGGGGGCGGCGCAGCACTATATTTTTGTCATTGCTTACCTCACTGAAGCTTTCGCGTGATGGCACAGGTACCCCCAGGTACTCCAGTATGGAGGACTGCAGGGGAGTAAGAGACTGCCAGGTAAGTCCGTCGCCACGACGGGAGGCCCTGATGGCGTGCAGCTGCTGCAGGCAGTGGTCGACATCAGCAATATTAAGCGTTTCTCTCAGGCCGGTCTTGCCATACTGGCGGTCACACTCATACATACGGCATTCAACCATATGATGAAGCGAGGCGGCCAGCTCAGCTATGAAGCGGCGACCGCGCAGCATCTGGGCAAGCTCAGGTCTCATGCGGTAGCTCATGGCACTGATGCCCGAGCGCTCGAGCCTGAACATATCAAGGCTCATGAGATCGTAAAAGCCCTCATGCCTGAGCAGCATGCCCGAGGCCAGCCGGGCTTCAGATATATCAGTGATGGTATCGCTGATCATGACACGCAGCAGTCCATGCCCGCTGAAGCGTTCAAGCTGTACCAGATCAGCAAGGTCACGCTGCAGGCGGCGACGTGCATGCTCGCCAGGAGGATTGCTGCCGTTTTCTGCCTTACCTGTGAACTGATCAAGGGTATCTGCAATATCAATGACCAGCTCATAGCTGTCCTGATCGAGCCTGATGTTCTGAGGGTCCGGATTTTCCCTGCTGGAGGTGCAGCGCAATGCTTTGATAATGCCATCAGGATGGGCGTGGGCACGACGCAGCTGGCGGCGCAGCGGTTCATGATCAAGGGCTGTACCCTCAGGACCAGAAAAGATATCCCATGGATCCTGCTCATCATCAAGCAGCTCGGTATATGGAGGATTGTCAGGGTCTTCCTGCTCATACTCCATGATACGGGCCGCTGTGATCAGCGACTGCAGATCAAGAGTCATGTGAATGTGCAGACCGCAGCTGATGCGCTGTGGCAGAGTGCGATGCTCATAACGGCCGTTATTGAGCATGTCACTGACGCGGCTTACGCGGTAACAGAAAGGAACTACAATGCTGGCAGAAAAGCTCTGGCTGTGCACATCATAGTTTTCAAGTCTTACCAGCTGCTCAATAAGGCTGTCAAAGCCGTGATTAAAAGCCGGCAGCGCAGGATCAGCAATCAGCATGAAAGCCTGGTTCAGACGGCACAGATCGCCAAGCTGCTCTATCAGCCCCTTGCGGGCACGACGTATCAGCACCGCACGGGCACCATGACGCGAAGTTCCCTCATCCCCGCCTTTTACACCCTCAAAAGCACGGGCACGGCCCACACCGCCCCTGTCTTTGCCACTGTCAGCTCCAGCAGCAGAGCGGCCAGTGCCACCGTTGCCAGCAGCAGAGCTGCCAGCGGCATGGCTGCCGTCATCACCGGCTGCAGATGAGGCCTGCCTGCTTTGCTCCATGCTCTTTGGGCGCAGATAAGACGGGCCGGAAAAATATCCAAGACAGTTTTCACGACCTGAACCTGCAGGTGCCGGCTTGCCTTTAAGATTGCTTTTCATAACGGAATATAGAGCGTCACCGCCAGCACTGTCCGTCAGCTCTGACACATCATCATGGAGCATCAGCCCATCATCGCTGTCGAGCGACTCCAGCGGTGCATCACCGTCATGCAGCTGTAATGGCGCATCATCGTCAGGCAGCTCCAGCTGCGCGTCACCACCGTCATGCAGCCCCAGCTGTGCGTCACCATCGTCATGCAGCTGCAATGGCGCATGACCATCATGCAGCCCCAGTGGCGTATGGGCATTATCCTGCATCTCCAGTGGGGAGGCTGGGTCGTCGAACAGCTCAAGCGGGTCTGAGCCACCATCAGCCGGACTGTGGGCATCTGCTGTGCCCTCTGTCAGAACAGGTGAACGGCCGGAAGTGAGAAAGTCGAAGTTATCGCCATAGTCAGGGCTGTCAGGGCGGGGTGCAAACAGCGGACTGTCAGCAGGTGGCGCCAGATCAGCATCATCTTCAGAGAACAGGTCACTGGCAGGGACATGGTCAATGTGACCGCTGAGCGCAGTAGAAAAAGATGTTGAGAGCAGATCCCATTCGTCCCCGGCACCAGATGAGAGCCTGATATGCCCTGATGCTGTTACCAGTGCAGGGCTGGCTGTTTTTACTTTGCCCGGGCCGTCCTGAGCTAACAGTTTGTCAGGATGGGGCTTGTCCGGTGAAATGTTGCGATAGGCGCTGCTAAGACGGGTAAGGTGGTAGCGCTGGAAGTTGTCTTCAAATTCGCCCAGCACCAGCTCTTTGTCAGAGGCCTGTCCTGCACGCAGGAGATTGTAGCTTTCTGTGTCCTCATCAGGGACGGCTGAGGCAGCAGCAACGCTACCTGGCTCGGAATCAGCACTGTCTGAGCACAGGTCGTCATAGGCATGGGCATCATGCTGATAATCGTAATGAGCTGCGCTGCCGTGGGTGGCGGCACGGGCAGCGCTGGCAGTACTGGCTGAACTGGTGGCGCTGGCGCTGGCGCTGCTGCTGGTCAGGGGATGGCTGAGGTCAGGAGCGGGCAGGCGCAGGCCGTCAGGGCTGAGCCAGTCTGGCTGGGCGCTCAGATCAAAAAGCTGGCCTGACGGGGTGGCAGCTGCCATGTAATTGAGGATTTCGCCATTGGCAAGGGAGCTCAGATCGATATCAGGAGCACGGCCGTTATTGCTGGTCACTCTTACGTAGCTGTTGCCCGGGCTGCGGCCCAGACGTGAGGTCAGCTCGGCTCTTATCAGGCTGTCAGCCCCAAGGTCATTGAGCAGGCCCTTAAAGCCATGGCTGCGCACAAATTCCACAAAGTCGCACAGGGAAAACTCACGGCTGCTCCAGGTTGAGTGCAGGCATGGAACGCCTGAGCGTGCGCTAATGACAGTAAAGGCGCGATCATCAAGGCTGGCAGCAAAGTCACTTACCTGTTTGCGGTATCTGAGGCTCATAAAGCGCTCTGAGCGCAGCTCACGTCCAATGTTCAGGGCAAGGGCTTCGTTGTTGCAGTTAAACGAAGAGCGCTCATTTAGCAGCCTGCCGGTGACATTGTTAGGCAGCTCAACATCAAGTATGTAGAAACTGTTGCGGGTAGAGCGGTCCCTGAGGACGAGCTTTTGCAGCTCGGAGTAAAAGCCGGTCAGCTCGGTATCAGAAATATTAATGAGCTCTTCATTAATCGCCCTTTCGGTAAGGGCCTCATTAAGAGGCAGACGGGCCGATCCTGAAAAGGTCAGATACTGGCTGAAATCAAGGGAATTGCTCAGCAGACAGAAGTAGGCAAGGGAAAGCAGACGGCTTTCTCTGAATCCTGAGCTGAAGGTGTGATTGAGGGCTGCAGGCAGGGCAGTGGCATTTACAATCTGATCAAGAGCCCAGGTGGCACCGCCATGGCAGGGCTGATCATCAGTCACTGTATTAGAGGAGCCGGCCTTGCTGGTAAAGATCAGGCGGCAGTCAAGAGAGGTGGCGTGAGTTCCGGTAACGGTCTCACGACGGTACACATCCCAGGCACGCAGCTCAGGATGCTCATTGAGAAACTCCTCTTTCCATATGACCAGACCCTCGCCGTCATAGCCGCTGATACGGCCGGCTGAGCGCGGAGCTTTGACCTTTACCTGGCGGCCATTTTCCATCCTGATTTCATAGGGCCACAGATAATAGTACTTTCCTGCAACCACTACAGTCATCAGAGGCGGTAACAGAACCGGCTGGCCGTAGTCAGGATACATGCTCATATCACAGCTCCCAGTATGTGTGACTCATGGAAGAGAAATTCAGAACAGCAAAACACCAGAGATCTGCAGATCTCCCAGACCGGCCATGATGGCGGCCACGGCCCGGCACGGCGCAGCCCTGGCCGGGCCGGGCTATGCCGTGCACTGCCGGGCCATGCTGAGGCCGTGCCCTGAATCAGTGGGCCTCGGTCAGTGCTGAGGCCGTGCCCTGCATCAGTGGGCCTCGTCCCATGAAGGGCCGGTGCCGATGCCGACCTCAAGAGGCACCATCAGCTTGACCACATTTTCCATAATCTGTCTGATGCGGGTGGTGAACTGGGTCACCATGTCATCGCGTACTTCAAAAATCAGCTCATCATGAACCTGCATGGTCAGATAGACTGAGTTGAGCGGCAGGGTCTGGATATAGCGGTTAACCTCAACCATGGCCATCTTGATGATGTCGGCAGCACTGCCCTGCATAGGGGCGTTAATGGCGGCACGCTCGGCGGCGCGGGCGGCTGCACCTGTGGAATTGATGCCGTTGATCACCACATGGAAGCCCTTTAAGGTAGGGGTGTAGCCCTTTTCTCGGGCCTCTTCCTTGATGCGCTCCATGAGATCCTTGATGGTTGGATACTTCTTGAAGTACATGTTGATATAGGCCTTGGCCTGAGCACTGGTCATGCCGGTCTGACGGGCCAGACCATGAGCCTGCATGCCGTACATGAGGCCGAAGTTGGTGGCCTTGGCATGGCTGCGCTCCTCATCGGTAACGTCCTCGATTTTCTTGCCCAGCACTTCAGCGGCAGTAGCACGGTGAATGTCCTTACCGTTCTTGAATGCGGCAATCAGGCTTGGATCACGGGCAAAGTGAGCAATCAGACGCAGCTCAATCTGTGAGTAGTCAGCTGAAACAATCTGATAGCCCTCAGGGGCAGCAAAAGCACGGCGAATCTGACGGCCCTCCGGGGTACGGATAGGGATGTTCTGCAGATTAGGATCGGTGCTGGAAAGGCGTCCTGTTACTGTGCCTGCAAGGTTAAAGCAGGTGTGAATACGGCCGGTACGGCTGCTTATCAGCTGTGGCAGCTTGTCAGCGTAGGTCGAAAGCAGCTTGGAGAGCATGCGGTAGCGCTGAACCTTGCGCACAATATCAAACTCGTCACTGATATCAGAAAGAATGTCATCAGCTGTGGAGTAGGACTTGTTGCCCTCACTGTCAGCCTTAACTGTGGTACGCGGATAAGGAATATTGAGATCCTCAAAGAGAATGCGGCCCAGCTGACGAGGTGAATTGATGTTGAAAGTGGTGTTGGCCAGATCGTAGATATCCTGCTCAACCATGTGCAGATCTTCGCGCAGGCGGGCAGCCTGACGGCCAAGCTCCTCACCGTTAAGATAAGTGCCCCTGACCTCCATGTTGTAAAGCACATCAAGCACATCCATGTCGAAGTTGACCAGCTCCTGGCCATTTTCAAAGGTGCGCAGCTCATCCATGCAGGCCCTGTGCAGACGCAGGAAGATCATGGCGCGCTCACAGGCGTAGTCCTTCCAGGTGTCGATTTCGATCTTGTCGAAGGTCTCCTTGCTGTTGCGTCTGACTGCTGTGAGATCCATAGGGCTGTACTTGATATAGCCCTCAGACATCATGTTCAGGTCCACCTTGCGTGAGGAGTCCAGAATATGGGTAATGACCATTGGATCAGGGGCAAAGCCTGAAACAGGGATGCCGGCAAAGTGCAGGTACAGACGCATCTGCTTGAGGTCAAAGGCGGTCTTTTTAACTGCAGAGTCGCAAAATACCGGACCAAGGGTCTTCCTGATGTCATCAAGAGTCAGCTGCTCTGGAGCCTCAAGATAGCTGTGAGCCAGAGGGATGTAATAGCAGGCCTGCTCAGAGGTTGCTATGGCAAGGCCAATGATGGTTGAATCGCATGGGCGCTCTGATGAGGCGGTAACATGGAAGCTGAACAGTCCGGCCTTTCTCATGTCACGCTCAACAGCTTCAAGGTCATCACGGGTCAGGATGACACGGAAGAACTGACGGCAGTCATCAACCTGGCCATGATTGCGGTGGTTCTCAATATCGAGCACACCCTTGCCTGCAGGAACAGCACCCTCGGCAGCAGCGGTACCCACACCGGTAATCTCACCGGCTGCTTCTGCTGCAGCTGCTGCACCTGAGGCAGGTGCAGTACCAGAGCCCTCAGCTGCAGCAGCTGTGGCAGGCTGAGTGCCTACAGCGCTGCCTGAGTCAGCGGCACCTTCAACTGCAGCTGCAGAGACTGCTTCCTGCTGAGCCTCAGCATCTTTAGCCCTGGAGCTCTTGCGGGTCTTGCGGGCAGCGCCACTTTGTCTGACAGCATCACTGGCATCAGCTACAGCCTGAGCGGCTATGGACTGCAGAATATCAGCGCTGACAGAGCGGTTTTCAGCAGCCTTGACGGCCTCTTTGGCAGCTTCAGCTGCAATGGCGGCATTCTTGGCAACAGCGGCAGCGCGTAAGGCGGCCTCAGCAAGAGCGCTGGCCTGAATGGCATATTCAGCGGCCGAGGTAGCTCCTTTCTTGCGGCCGGAAGTAGCCGTGCTGCCCTCACCGTCTGCACCCTCACTTGCTGTGCTGTTCTTGCGTGGGCGGCCACGCTTTGGTCTGGCCGGAGCGCCTGGTGTGAGAATGGCGGCATCATCCCCGGATAAGTCAGCGCCAGCTGTCTCTCCGGATGAGCCAGCGCCAGAGGCCTCCCCTGCAGGGCCGACATCGGCAGCAGGGGCTGCAGCGGCACCGGCGGTGCCAGCGTCATCTGCACCTGCAGTTGACGAAGTGCCGGCAAGCAGTGGAGCTGCTGAGCTGTCGCTGTCTGACTGGCCCTGCATCCTGTTCATGCCGTCGGCGGTGCGCTTTTCACGCTGATCTCTTGCCAGAGTGGTGAACTCCAGACGCTCGAAAATGGCAATCAGAGTGTCATTGTCCTCAACTGGAGGAGCAAGGTCTTCGATGGCAACAGGCAGTTCAACATCGCACTTGATGGTGGCCAGGTGGTAGCTCAGCTCAATGGCAGGCCACTGCTCCAGGAACTTGTCCTTGAACTTGGCAGCGCCACGGAAATTGAGGTTTTTGATTTCATCGGCATTTTCTTTGATGTCAAAGATGCTGCCCAGACCGTTTAACAGGGCTGCAGCGGTAACATCGCCTACGCCTTTCATGCCCGGAATGTTGTCTGAGGTGTCTCCTTTGAGTGCCAGGAAATCGATAATCAGACGTGGAGGCACACCAAACTTCTCCTTGACCTTCTCTTCGTCATAGGTGATGTGCTTCATGGTGTCACGCAGCTTGATATTGTCATTGACCAGCTGGGCAAGGTCCTTGTCGCAGGTGCAGATAATGACATCCATGCCCTGCTTTTCAGCTGCACGGGCGTAGGAGCCCAGCACATCGTCAGCCTCTACTCCCGGGATGGAGATAAGAGGAATACCCATGGCCTCAACAATGGAGTGGGCAAATTCAATCTGCTGACGGAGGTCATCTGGCATAGGAGGGCGGGTAGCCTTGTACTCAGGGTACATTTCGCTGCGGAAGCTCTTGCCCTTGGCATCGAATACGGCAATGAACTTGCTGTCGGCAAAGTCTTTGACCAGGTTTTTGAACATGCGGGTCAGAATTAAAGTTGCACCTGTTGGCAGTCCATCACGTGTGGACATGTTGGTTTTGCCGGCAAAGTAGGCGCGATACAGAAATGAAGATCCGTCAATTAAAATAAGCTGTTCTGATTGGGCCATGGTCAAGGTCTCTTAATAAACTGTCGCCAGGGGAAAACAGGAACTGAGCTGTCAGGCGTTGCATGCAGCATTTAACCCCGTGTACGGCACGCTGTGCCTGATACGGACACAAGTGATCCTCAGGTGGGATACAGCTTATCCTCATGCGGGGCACAAGTGATCCTCAGGTGGGATACAGCTTATCCTCATGCGGGGCACAAGTGATCCTCAGGTGGGATACAGCTTATCCTCATGCGGGGCACAAGTGATCCTCAGGTGGGATACAGCTTATCCTCATG